>JAURML010000049.1 GCA_030830695.1 Caenibius sp.
AAGGGTGTTCCACTGGTCGATTGTCGGCCTGTCACTCATCAATGCGTGTCCTTCGGGGTTTCCATTATTTCCGTCAGCATACCACCCATATCCCTGGGGTGGACGAAGAAAATCAGCGTGCCGTGCGCGCCGATGCGCGGTTCGCCCAGCACGCGCTTGCCCAGCGCCTCGAACTCCGCCTTGGCGGCGTGGATATCTGGCACTTCAAAGCAGATGTGATGCTGCCCGCCCAGCGGGCTTTTTTCCAGCCATTTGCCCACCGCACTGTCCGCGCTGGTGGGCTGGAGCAGTTCGACCTGCGTCCCCGTCGTGCCGTTTTCGCCCGGTGTATTGACGAAGCAGACCCGCACCTGCTGGCTTTCCAGCACGAACGGCTCGGTAATGTCAGTCGCGCCCATCACATTGCGATAGAATGCGATGGCAGCGTCAAGATCCGGGGTGGCGACGCCGATGTGATTCATCCGGCCCAGTTTCATTGCCTTATCCCTGCTGGTGTTCGACAACCACTTCGCTTTTCAGCGAATTGCCGATGATGCAATAATCATGTGCGGAATGGTGCAGCGCGTCGATATCTTCTGCGCTGGGCAGTTTGTCGCCCGAGAACTTGACATCGGGGCGCAGTGTAATCCGGCTCATCCAGCTCTTGCCGTCTTCGCGTTTGGTCATCTCGCCCACCGCGTTGTCGACGTAGTAATCGATGGCGAAGCCCTTCTTCGCCGCGAAGGCAAGAAAGTAGAGCATGTGGCAACTGGAAAGCGCAGCGATCAGCGCCTCTTCCGGGTCCACGCCCGCCGGGTCAGCCATGGGTTCAGCCACCACCTGCGGCGAGGGCGAAGCAAGATAAGTTTCGCCGCCGTCGAAAGACACTTCGTGCCTGCGGCTGAACCTGTTGCCCAGAAAATCGTCACCATCAGCAAGACGCCAGCTGACCGTCGCTTCATAGAGTCCCATCAAATTCCTCGCAATTTGTCACAGCGGAATGTTGTCGTGCTTCTTCCAGGGGTTCTCAAGCTGCTTGTTGCGCAGCTTGCGAAGGCCCAGCGCAATGCGTCGGCGGGTGGAATGCGGATAGATCACCTCGTCAATAAAGCCCTTGCTTGCCGCCACAAAGGGATTGGCGAAGCGGTCCTCATATTCCTTTGTGCGCGCCGCAATCTTGTCCGGGTCGCCCATATCCTTGCGGAAGATGATCTCGACCGCCCCCTTGGCGCCCATTACCGCGATTTCCGCAGTCGGCCAGGCGTAATTGAGATCACCGCGCAAATGTTTCGATGCCATAACGACATAGGCACCGCCATAGGCCTTGCGCGTGATGATCGTGATCTTGGGTACGGTCGCTTCGGCATAAGCGAACAACAGCTTGGCCCCGTGCTTGATAATGCCATTATGCTCCTGATCGGTGCCGGGCAGGAATCCGGGCACATCCACCAGCGTCACGATCGGAATGTTGAAGCAGTCACAGAACCGGACGAAGCGTGCGGCCTTCTTTGAACTGTTGATGTCCAGGCATCCCGCCAGCACCATCGGTTGGTTGGCGACCACGCCCACGCTGCGCCCTTCGATCCGGCCAAATCCGCAGATGATATTGGCCGCATGCGCGGGCTGCACTTCAAAGAAGTCGCCTTCATCCACCACCTTGCGGATGACTTCATGCATGTCATACGGCTGGTTGGCATTGGCCGGAATCAGCGTGTCGAGGCTGTCCTCGATCCGGTCCCACGGATCGGAAGTCGGGCGCAAGGGCGCCTCTTCGCGGTTGGACAAAGGCAGAAAATCGAAAAAGTCGCGCACTGACATCAGTGCTTCGATATCGTTTTCAAAGGCGATATCAGCCACCGAGGTTCGGGTGGTATGCGTCACCGCGCCGCCCAGTTCTTCCTGCGTGACCACTTCGTTCGTTACGGTTTTCACCACATCTGGCCCGGTCACGAACATGAACGAGCTGTCCTTCACCATGAAGATGAAGTCCGTCATCGCCGGGGAATAGACCGCCCCGCCCGCGCACGGCCCCATGATGACTGACAGCTGGGGCACAACGCCCGATGCCAGCACGTTGCGCTGGAAAACCTCGGCATAGCCCGCAAGGCTCGCCACCCCTTCCTGAATCCGCGCACCACCACTGTCATTCAGGCCGATCACCGGCGCGCCGACTTTCAGCGCCATGTCCATGATCTTGCAGATTTTCTGCGCGTGGCGTTCGGACAGGGCGCCGCCATAGACCGTGAAATCCTGGCTGTAGACATAAACCAGACGACCATTGATCGTGCCGGATCCGGTTACGACCCCATCCCCCGGGATATGCTGCGCATCCATCCCGAAATCGGTGCAGTTATGTTCCACATACTGGTCATATTCTTC
Source organism: Caenibius sp. (assembly GCA_030830695.1). Classification (GTDB taxonomy): domain Bacteria; phylum Pseudomonadota; class Alphaproteobacteria; order Sphingomonadales; family Sphingomonadaceae; genus JACKKV01. The sequence continues at coordinate 2,359 of JAURML010000049.1, forward strand.
AAAACTGCCATCATCGAGCAGCACCTTGATCCGCTCGCGCGCGGTCAGCTTGCCCTTGGCATGCTGCGCATCCACCCGCGCCTGTCCTCCGCCCAGTTTGGCGGCGGCCCGGCGCTTTTCCATCTCGGCGATATTGGCTGACATGATTGCCCTCTCCTGCCCCTCGGCACAATCGCGCGGCCATGGCCGGACTTGCCCGCGCTGTCCAATGTTAAGTTGCAAAGTTGCAAAGCATGATTTTGCAAATTATTCCCCGATCCATGACCGTGCGACGGCGCATCTTTGCAGGCCAGCGACTGAAGGCGATACGCCAGACGCAGAAGTTGCGGCAGGCTGAGATGGCCGTGCGGCTGGAGATCAGCCCGTCCTATCTGTCCCAGCTCGAAAATGATGACCGGCCGCTCACTCCCGCCCTGCTTGACCGGCTAACCGCAGCATTTCCGCTGGACTGGCAGGATGTCGGCGCAGACGGCACCGAACGGCGCATGGTGGCGCTGCGCGAAGCGGCAGGCGATCCGCTGTTCACAGGCGCCCTGCCCGCCGAACAGCTTGCCCGGATTGCCGAACAGCAGCCGCAGTTTGCAGAACGCTTCATCGCCTTGCACGACGCCTATCGCCGGACTGGCCAGCGGCTGGAAATGATTGACGAGGCGCTGGCCGCTGACAATGCGGGCGGCGCGCGCCTGCCCTGGGAAGAAGTGCGCGACTGGTTTCATTTCGCCAATAATTACGTCGACCCAATCGATCGTGCGGCAGAAGCACTGGCACATCAGTTGCGCGGATCAAGCCCTTCGCCCGATGCGCAGTCCATGGAATCCTACCTGGGGCACAGGCTCTCGGTCTCGCTCGCTCATGCCAGTGGCTCGGAACTGCGCCGCTTCGATCCGCAGATGCGCCACCTGGTCATTGATCCCGGCCAGCCTGCCGAAAGCCGCCGGTTCCAGCTGGCGCACCAGCTTTGCGCGCTCGCACTGAAGGACGAAATCGCGGGGGTGGTCGAAAGCGCGCGGCTTCAGCAGACCACTTCGCACCAGTTGCTGTTTATCGGCCTCAGCAATTATGCGGCCGGGGCGCTGCTGATGCCTTATCGCGCGTTCCGCGACGAAGCCCGCCGTCAGCGCCACGATATCGACCGGCTCTCCCAGATTTTCGGCACCAGCTTCGAACAGAGCTGCCACCGGCTATCGACATTGCAACGCGCCGATGCGCGCGGCATCCCCTTCTTTTTCTGCCGGGTCGACATGGCGGGCAACATCACCAAACGTCATTCGGCCACCCGCCTGCAATTCGCCCGCTTCGGCGGGGCATGCCCGTTATGGATCGTGCATGAAGCCGTCGCGATCCCTGACCGGATCCTGGTGCAGCTGGCGGAAACGCCGGATGGGGTGCGCTATGTCTCCATGGCCAAGGGGCTGGTGAAGCCGTCGGGCAGTTTCCAGCGCAGCCCGCGCCGCTATGCGGTGGCGCTGGGTTGCGAGACAGCTCATGCGGGCGAATTCATCTATGCTGACGGCTTGGATCTGACAGGAGCAGGAACGCCCACCCGAATCGGTCTGTCCTGCCGCACCTGTCCGCGCCCCGATTGCGACCAGCGCGCCTTCCCGCCCAGCGATCGGGCGATTGTGGTGGACCCGGATAGTCGCGGGATCGTGCCTTACGCGCTGGAATAGCGCTATTTCATCAGCACCAGTTCTTCCGCCATTGACGGGTGCAGCGCAACAGTCGCATCGAAATCGGCTTTGGTCAGCCCGGCCTTCACCGCAATCGCTGCGGCCTGCAGCACCTCGGGCGCTTCGGGGCCGATCATATGCAGGCCGACCACGCGATCGGTCGCATCGTCCACCACCATCTTGTACAGGCCGCGCTCTGCACGATCCGAAAAGATGTTTTGCATCGGCCGGAAATCTGACCGGTAGATGCTGATGCTGCCAAGTTTCGCGCGCGCCTCTGCCTCGGTCATTCCCACGCCCGCCAGCGGCGGGTGCGAGAAGACCGCGCTGGGAATCGCACTGTAATCGACCGCTGCCGGTTTGCCGCCGTACAGCGTGTCGGCAAAAGCCTGCCCTTCGCGGATGGCAATCGGGGTCAGCTGCACCCGATCCGTCACATCTCCCACCGCATAGATGCTGGGGCAAGTGGTGCGGTTCTGATCGTCAACCCGGATCGCGCCGCCCGTGGCGCACTCCACACCGGCATTTTCCAGCCCCAGCCCGTCAGTCTTCGGGCGCCTGCCCGTTGCCACCAGCAAGGCATCCGCCGCAATCGGGGCAGCGCCATCCAGGTGAATGCGCAGGCTGCCATCCGCACCCTTCTCGATCCGCTGCAACGCATGACCCAGCCGCAGCTCAATGCACTGCGCCCGGGCATGTTCCAGCAACCGTGCGGTGATTTCCTGATCATAGCCGCGCAGCACCGCATCGCTGCGGTTGAACAGCGTCACCTTGCTGCCCAGCGCGTTGAACACCCCGGCAAACTCCATCGCGATATAGCCTGCTCCCATCACCGCCAGCCGGCGGGGCAGTTCGGGCAGATGAAACATCTCGTTCGACGTCAGCGCATGGCCGATGCCCGGAACGTCGGGCAGCGTCGGCCAGGACCCCACAGCGACGAGGATATACCGGGCACTGATTTGCCGGCCCGACGCCAGTTGCACGGTGTTCGGCCCGGCGATGGTGGCGCGTTCAAGGAAGCGTTCGACACGGTTGTTTTCCAGTGTTTGCGTATAAAGGCCTTCCAGCCGCTCAACGTCCTTCAGCACGAAATCGCGCAAGACCGGCCAATCGAACCGCGCGCCTTCGATCGTCCAGCCGTAATTCGCAGCGCTGTGCAGGCTTTCTGCAAAACCGGACCCATAGACGAGCATCTTCTTGGGTACACAGCCCCGGATAACGCAAGTGCCACCGACCCGGTGTTCCTCCGCAATCGCCACTTTCGCGCCGTATGAAGCCGCCACGCGGCTGGCGCGTACCCCGCCCGATCCGGCACCGATCACGAACAGATCAAAATCAGATTCAGCCATTCACGGCCCTTTCCATGTCCCTACTTGGCACCTGCCTGCGGCTCCTCGATCGCCTCATGATCAACGAGGTTCCAGGGCATTCCCTGATTGCGATAGACCCGCTTGCCAAGGCGGGTGTAGTCACCCACGTCGTGGGGCAGGCGCTGCCCGGCGACGATGCAGCGCAGCACCCCGTCACCGGTATTCCGGATGGAATGTGCCTCCCCACCCTTGCGATAGCCAAGGAAATCTCCGGCTTTGATCGGCAATGCTTCCTCACCGATGTATGCAGTGCCCTCACCTTCCAGCACATAGACGCATTCGTCGTCGTGATGGTGCAGGTGATGTTCGGTTGTCAGATGCCCGGGCTGAACTTCGATCAGATGAAACCCGATGCCGGTCAGCCCGGTCAAGTCGCCCAGTGACTTGTTCAGCCGCCGCGCACCGGAATTGAGGAAATGGATTTTCGCCAACCCCGGCATGCTGGCGATTTCTTCTGCCGTGACCAGATATTTCTCGCTCACATATCCTCCAACATACCCGCCGCGGCCAGCAGGGCACGCGTGCTTGCATCGAAGCTGCCGCCGCCCTGCCCGATTGACCGGGCAATATCCTTGCCCAGCTCAACCCCGAACTGGTCGAACGGATTGATCCCCATCAGCACCGCATTGGCGAAGGTGCGATGTTCGTGAAAGGCGATCAGCGCACCCAGCGTCGCCGCGTCCAGATCGTCGCACAGCATGGTGGCAGATGGTCGGTTCCCCGGATAATTGCGCGCGGCATCCTCGCTATTTCGTCCGGCCATAAGGGCTGCCCCCTGCGCAAAACAGTTCATCAGCAAAATGCGGTGGTGCGCCGGATCAAGCTCATCCCCTGGCGCGATCGACGCGATGAAATCGACCGGCACCAGCTGTGTGCCCTGATGCAACAGCTGAAACACCGCATGCTGCGCGTCAGTGCCGGTTCCGCCCCATGTGACCGGGGCAGTCGGTTCCGTCACCGGCCCACCATCCGCCGTCACGCCCTTGCCGTTGCTCTCCATCTCCAGCTGCTGGAGATAGGCAGGCAAGAGCCGCAGGCGTTCGTCATAAACGAAGCAGGCGCGGGTCTGGCAACCGCGAATCCGGGCATAGTAACGATCGGCAAAGGCGGCGCGCAACGGCAGGTTTTCCGCCCCATCCGTCTCGGCGAAGTGCCGATCGACAGCCGCCGCCCCGTCCAGCATGGCAGCAAAATCATCCCAGCCCACCGCCATCGCCACCGGAAAGCCGATCGATGACCACAGCGAATATCGCCCGCCCACGCTTTCCGGGAACGGAAGAATGCGGGTTTCATCGACGCCCCATTCCACCGCCTTTTCGGGGCTGGCGGTCAGTGCCACGACGCGCCCGAAGGGGTCGCTCACCCCGCCAGCAGCAAGCCATTTCAGCGCGCTTTGGGCATTGGTCATCGTCTCGATGGTGGTGAAGGTCTTGGATGCAACGGCCAGCAGGGTGGTCTTCGGATCGCAGGCACTGAACGCCTCTTCCAGCGCGCAACCGTCAACATTGGAAACGACATGCACGTCAACCAGCGCGAGATCGCGCGTCAGCGCGTCCACCACCATCGCCGGGCCAAGCGCCGATCCACCGATCCCGACATGAATCAGATGCCTGATCTCACCCAGTGCGCCGCCATGAATCGCTTCCACCAGCAGCCTCGTCCGATGATGCAGGGCAGCCGCTTCCTCAACACTGCTTTCGCGACCTGATCCGCGCTGCGCTGTGTGTTCCGCCGCGCGCCCCTCGCTCAGGTTGACGATCTCGCCAGCGAACAGCGCCGCGCGCGCCGCAGCAAAACCAGCTGCCTGCGCCAGTTCCTCGAAATCCTTGAGCAGCCCCGCATCAAGATGCGTCTTGGACCAGTCGAACAGGATACCGCCCGTCCCCTCGCCCAGTTCGATCCGCGATGACAACATGCTGACCCGGCCAGGATCGGCAAACAGTTCGGTCAACGATGGCTCCGGGTGAAGGGCGATCTTCCTCCAGACATCTTCCGTCCTGTCCGTCATCCTGATCCTTTCCGGGGATATCCGCATCGATTCAGCGCCGTGAACTGCGCCGGTGAATGGCTTATGCCCGCTCCGCGCGTTCTCGCCAAGGCCGGGACCGGCTGCGGGCGGCTTCGAGTTCGCCCAATCGGCAACACGCCCCTTGACGCGAGGCAGGCAGGCCAACATGGACAACGCCCATGACGGACAGCACCCCCTCCCCTTCGCCTGCCGAGAGCGAGTCGCAATCTGCAAGTGTAACGAAACAGCCGGAAAAGAAGGAAGAGCATTTCCTGCTTTTCCTGATCAAGCTGGTCGCCATCGTGCTGATTTTCAGAAGTTTTATCTTCTCGCCCTTCAATATCCCGAGCGAAAGCATGCTTCCCCGGCTGATGGACGGGGATTATCTGCTCGCTGCCAAATGGCCTTATGGATATTCGCGATACTCACTGCCGCTCAGCGTGCCGCTCATCCCCGGTCGCATCTTCGCCAGCCAGCCCGAGCGCGGTGACGTGGTCATATTCAAGGCACCACCGTTGAATGACACAGATTACATCAAGCGGGTCGTCGGCCTTCCGGGCGACGAAATCCAGATGGTCGGCGGTGTGCTGCATCTCAACGGCGTGGCCGTGAAGCATGAGCGGATCGACGATCTTGTCATCCCTGTTTCGGCCAATACTGACTGCGCATTCCCGCAGTTTCAAAGCGTGAGTGAAAGCGGCGACCCGGTCTGCATTTACCCGCGGTTTCGCGATACGCTGCCAGGCGGGCGTAGTTTTGAAGTGCTGGATCTTGGCCGGACACCTCAGGACGATACCGCCGCCGTGATCGTGCCGGAAGGCATGCTGTTCCTGATGGGCGACAATCGTGACAATTCACAGGACAGCCGCTTCCCCGCCACTCCCGGGGGCGGTATCGGGCTGGTCCCGCAAGACAATCTCGTCGGCAAGGCGACTATCGTGATGTGGTCGACCGATGGATCGTCGGAATGGCTGAAACCCTGGACCTGGTTTACGGCTGCACGCTGGAGCAGGATCGGAAGCACTTTTTGAGCGTCACCGCGTCTCTTGATGAAAGCGCCCGCGCGTTCCTCGCCCGGCTGGGCATTGGCGAACCCGGTGACGAACAGGTCTGGCTCGAAGCACTCACTCACGGCAGCCACGGTTCGGCGCGCGATTATCAACGACTCGAGTTTCTGGGCGACCGCGTGCTTGGGCTGGCGATTGCGGAATGGCTGTTCGAAGCGGGCGATCAGCCGGAAGGCAAGCTTTCGCAGCGGCTTAACGCGCTCGTCAGCCGGTCGATGTGCGCCGAAATTGCGCGCTCCATCGGCCTTGCTGCGCATATCCGCCTTGGCAAGCAAGCGCGCGAGGATGGCGGGACAGACAGCGACAACATCCTTGGTGATGTGATGGAAGCGCTGCTGGGCGCCTTGTTCGTGACGCATGGCTTTCCAGCCTGCCGGACGCTGGTGAGCAGGATCTGGGCCGATGCAGTGGCAGGCCAGGTAGGCACCGCGAAACACCCCAAGAGCGCACTGCAGGAATGGGCGGCGGGCAATCGTCGCAAAGGGCCGGAATATCGCCTCGTCGAACGCAGTGGCCCCGATCATGCGGCGCGCTTCACGGTTGCCGTCAGCATCCATGGCGTGGGCGAGGTGGAAGCAACCGGCAGCAGCAAGCAGGAAGCTGAAAAGGAAGCGGCGCGGATCTTCATGGAACGGTTCGGATGAACGATACGGAACAGACTCATTGCGGCGTGGTGGCCGTCATCGGCGCCCCCAACGCCGGAAAATCGACACTGGTCAACGCGCTGGTCGGGCAGAAGGTGGCGATCACCTCCGCCAAGGCGCAGACCACGCGCGCGCGGCTGCTGGGTATTGCGCTGGAAGGCCAGACGCAGATTATCCTGGCCGATACGCCAGGCATCTTTGCGCCACGGCGGCGGCTCGATCGAGCCATGGTCAGCGCGGCCTGGGAAGGCGCACAGGAAGCCGATGCGATCCTGCTGGTGGTGGATGCCCTGAAGCAGCGTCGGCACGAGCGTGAAGAACGCGTAATAGGCCAGCGCCCCTGCCAGCATGCCTCCACCGCCGCGATCATAGGCACGCATGACGTGCAGCAGCGATCCGAGTGGCGGGGAACGCATGGCTG
>JAURML010000050.1 GCA_030830695.1 Caenibius sp.
GTGCCAATGTTGCAGTGCGGCTTGTTCCGCTCAAACTTAGCTTTCGCCATTTCTCTAAACCTCTGTTTCTCGTGTCTTGATACTTGCGGGAAAAGCGGCACCCGCTGAATCAGGCGCCGCCCCTAGACGGAACTTGCCGCTCAGGCAAGCTTCTCCTTGACCTCGGCCGCAACATTTGCGGGCACTTCGTCATAGTGGGAGAACTGCATGGTGTACTGCGCGCGCCCCTGAGTGAAGCTGCGCAGCTCGTTCACATAGCCGAACATATTGGCCAGCGGAACGAATGCCTCGACCGCCTGGGCATTGCCCCGGCTGTCAGTGCCCTGGATCTGCCCACGGCGGGAGTTGAGATCGCCGATGACATCGCCAAGATAATCATCCGGCGTGACCACTTCCACCTTCATGATCGGTTCGAGCAGCTTGATGCCGGCCTTCTGGGCGACATCGCGCATCGCGCCGCGACCGGCAATTTCGAAGGCGATCGTGCTTGAGTCGACGTCGTGATAAGCGCCGTCGATCAGCTTGATGGTGAAGTCGATGATCGGGAAGCCGACCAGATAGCCGCTTTCAGCCTGTTCGCGCATGCCCTTTTCGACCGAGGGAATATATTCGCGAGGAATATTGCCGCCCTTGATCTGGTCCTCGAAGATCACGCCCTGGCCGCGTTCGCCCGGGGTCACCACAACCTTGACGCGGCCGAACTGGCCCGAACCGCCCGACTGCTTCTTGTGTGTGTAATCGACTTCGACTTCCTTGGCGAGCGACTCACGATAAGCCACCTGCGGCGCGCCGACATTGGCTTCGACCTTGAATTCGCGCTTCATGCGATCGACCAGAATGTCGAGGTGCAGTTCGCCCATGCCCTTGATGATCGTCTGGCCCGATTCGTGATCGGTCGAGACGCGGAAGGAAGGATCCTCGGCAGCCAGACGATTGAGCGCGATGCCCATCTTTTCCTGGTCAGCCTTGGTCTTGGGTTCCACGGACAGTTCGATCACCGGTTCAGGGAATTCCATCCGCTCGAGAATGATCGGCTTCGACGAATCGCACAGCGTATCGCCGGTGGTGGTTTCCTTCAGACCGGCAATCGCGACGATGTCGCCTGCGAAAGCTTCATCGATGTCTTCGCGGTTGTTGGAATGCATCAGCAGCATGCGGCCGATCTTTTCCCTCTTGTCCTTCACCGAATTCAGCACCGAACCCTTGGACAGCTTGCCCGAGTAGATGCGGCAGAAAGTGAGCGAGCCGACGAAGGGATCGTTCATGATCTTGAACGCCAGCGCGGCAAACGGCGCGTTGTCGTCCGACGGACGGCTGTCTTCCTCGTCGCTGTCCATCTTGACGCCCTTGATCGCGGGAACGTCGACCGGGCTCGGCATGTAATCGACCACTGCGTCAAGCAGGGGCTGTACGCCCTTGTTCTTGAACGCCGAACCGCACAGCACGGGCACGAATGCACGCCCCATGGTGCCCTTGCGAATCAGGCGCTTGAGCGTCGCCGCGTCCGGTTCGTTGCCTTCGAGATAGGCTTCCATGACATCGTCGTCCTGCTCGACCGCCGTTTCGATCAGCTTTTCGCGATATTCCGCAGCCTTGTCAGCGAGATCAGCCGGGATATCGACATAGTCGAACTTGGCGCCCAGCGCTTCATCCTGCCACACGATGCCACGATTGTTGACCAGATCGACCACGCCCTTGAGGTCGCTTTCCGCACCGATCGGGAGATAGAGCACCAGCGGGTTGGCGCCCAGACGATCGATGATCGACTGCACGCAGTAATAGAAATCAGCGCCGGTGCGGTCGAGCTTGTTGATGAAGCACATCCGCGGCACGCCGTATTTGTCAGCCTGGCGCCACACGGTTTCGGACTGCGGTTCAACCCCTGCCACGCCGTCGAACACCGCCACCGCACCGTCCAGCACGCGCAGCGAACGTTCGACTTCAATCGTGAAGTCCACGTGTCCGGGCGTATCGATGATGTTGATGCGGTGTTCTTCGCCCTGCCCGTCCTCGGCCTTCCAGAAGGTCGTGGTGGCGGCGGAAGTGATGGTGATGCCGCGTTCCTGTTCCTGCTCCATCCAGTCCATGGTCGCAGCGCCATCGTGCACTTCGCCGATCTTGTAGGACTTGCCGGTGTAGTAAAGGATCCGCTCGGTCGTGGTGGTCTTGCCGGCGTCGATATGCGCCATGATACCGATATTGCGGTAGCGTTCGATCGGATGGCTGCGGGCCATGGTGGTTTCCTCGGTTCAGTCAGGGGAGGCGAAACGGGCCTCCCCATAGGTTTGTCAATGTGACGGCCGGATGACAGGCCGCCCCGCGCTTACCAGCGGTAATGGCTGAAGGCGCGGTTGGCGTCGGCCATGCGATGCGTGTCTTCGCGCTTCTTCACGGCATTGCCGCGATTGTTGGCCGCATCCATCAGTTCGCCCGACAGACGGGCCGACATGGTGGTTTCGGCGCGGCCGCGGGCGGCGCTGATCAGCCAGCGAATGGCCAGGGCCTGGGCACGCTCGGGACGGACTTCGACCGGAACCTGATAGGTCGCACCACCGACACGGCGGCTGCGGACCTCGATCTGCGGCTTGATGTTGTTCAGCGCATCATGGAACATCTGGATCGGATCGGCCTTGGCCTTGGCTTCCACCGTTTCAAGCGCACCATAGACGATGCGTTCGGCTGTGGACTTCTTGCCGTCCAGCATGAGGTTGTTCATGAATTTCGACAGCACCTGATCACCAAACTTGGGATCGGGCAAGATTTCCCGCTTCTCGGGACGACGACGACGTGACATGGCACTTTATCCTTCTCGTCAGGCCTTTCCCGAACCGTCACCCTGAACTTGATTCAGGGTCCATCCATCGGTTGGCTCTGACCTTTGAATTCCTAAACCTGGGCTTGCGGCACCATGGATCCTGAAACGAGTTCAGGATGACCTGACGCCCTGGCCGTCAGGTCACTTCGGCCGCTTGGCCCCGTATTTCGAACGCGACTGCTTGCGGTCCTTGACGCCCTGCGTATCCAGCACGCCGCGCAGCACATGATAGCGCACGCCGGGAAGGTCGCGCACACGACCGCCGCGGATCAGGACGACGGAGTGTTCCTGAAGGTTGTGCCCCTCGCCCGGAATGTAGCTGATGACTTCGCGCTGGTTCGTCAGGCGGACCTTGGCCACCTTGCGCAGCGCCGAGTTCGGCTTCTTCGGCGTGGTGGTGTAGACGCGCGTGCACACGCCGCGCTTCTGCGGGTTCTGTTCCATCGCAGGGACCTTGCTCTTGGCCTTTTGCGGAACGCGGCCCTTGCGGACCAGCTGATTGATAGTGGGCATTAAATCTCTTCACCTTGTCAGTGGCAGCATGGCCAGGTGAAGGAAGCGCCCTGTTTCCCGCGTGGCCGGAGATGCTCCGGAAAACCGCAACCGGCACAGGGCCGACCGGGGCGCGAGAGCCCTGCACAAGCAGGGACAGGCCGAATCGCTCCACCCGGATGATGCCGGGTTACTTTGCCGGGCGCCCCGAAACCGGGACAAATCCGCCAATGTTCAGCTGTATAAGGGCCAAGGACGACCGTCGTCGCCCTCGGTTGAGCGCGCCATTAGGCTAAAGCGGGAGGCCGGTCAAGGCGCAGTCTGACTGCCACGGGACGGAAAATCCAGCAGCCAAGGGCTTTTTACCTCTTGCGATTACGACCCCCTGACGCCATTATGTTGCAATGCAGCAAATTTCAGACCTTCCGCCTCAGGCCGTTGCGCCCGAGAAGATCGTGATCGAGGCCATCGCGCGCCAGCGCCTGATCTGTGCGCGTTACAACGGCGCCGAAATGGTGCTCGCCCCGCACATGCTCTTCATGCGCCATGGCGACCTTTACATCAGCGCCTTCAAAGCGGCCAAGAACTGGCGTTCGCCGGAAGAACGGCGGCTGGGCCATTTCAAGCTCGCGGGGCTCTCCGGCGTGCGGCTGCGGGAAGAAGGCTTTGTCCCGCTGCCCGATTTCGACGGCACCCCCCCGCGCGAGGATGACCAGAACCTGTTCGCGGTCGAGCTGGCCGGAAACCGGGCCGCTTCCTGAGGTCAGGCGCACCGTTCCAACAGGCTGCCACCGCCCGCCGCAAAAGCGGCGCGGCTGAGCGACACGCTAACCTCGTCTTAACCACTGCACAGCAGGCTCTGTTCTCCGCGCGTAGGAGACGAGTCCGTGCCGATCAAGGGCCATCTGGAAGACAGGAACGGCGCCGCCGATGCGCGCGGTGCGCCGCGCCGCACCCTGCTTCTGGCGACCGAAGGGAGTGCGCCGGGTCGCGCCGCGGCCCCGGTTCTGGTTCGCAATATTTCCGCCACCGGCCTGCTGCTCGATTATCAGGGCACGCTGTCCGTGGGCGAGACGATCGCCATCGAACTGCCCGAAGCCGGCCGCACCAGCGCCGAGATCGTGTGGTGCAGTGACGGATTATACGGCTGCCGTTTCGCGACACCACTATCCCCGGCCGCGCTCAGCGCCGCACAATTGCGCAGCCTGGCCACGCCGGACCCGGTTGAACACTCCGAAGCTGGCAACACAGCCCCCACCATGCCGGAAGGGCTGGCGCATGAGGCATTGAGCGCGCGCATCCAGCGGCTGCGCAAGGACGCTGGCCTCACCCTTGCTCAACTGGCCGAACGGCTGAGAGTCAGCAAGCCCACGGTCTGGGCCTGGGAACAGGGCCGCGCCCGGCCAGTCGACGCGCGCATGGCGGGCCTGGCCATTGCCCTGGGCGTTTCGGAGCAGAACCTGCTGCACGCCGCCGCCAATCCGGAAATAGAGGCGATTGTAACGCGCTGCCGGGCGGAAATTGCCGTCGCCTTCGGCACCAGCCCGGAAAAGGTGCGGATCATGGTGGAATTATAAGCCTTCACCCGCGCCGCGCTGGCATATTTTCTGTCGTCAAGCTCACAATTTTCTGGACTCACAGAGTTTTCCACCGATAAATATAGTTAATGGATTCGCAACAACTTATTCAGTTATTCATTTTAATTTACCGGATTAACAAATATTGCTCTATTTGTTTTATTTTTAATGTATGATCTGGTATATTTAATGGCTTTCCGGACATTGTTGCGGCCATGCGCTGGCTAGGGGTTAGCTAACGCGGGGGATCAACTGTCGTTCGGGGGCTGACGACAATGGGCATGAAGTTCACTTTGAAA
>JAURML010000051.1 GCA_030830695.1 Caenibius sp.
AACTTCCCCGCTTTTCGTGCCTGCCGAACAGCACTGTCATCGGCATGCGAAGCGACATTTGCTTCATAAGTCATGGGTCGGTCAATGAATGAAATCATCGACCGATTTCGTTCAAGGATAACCGAGCTCACCGCGGCACCTGCCCGTTCGAGTGCAGAATGCACTGCGCACGTGGACTGGACCAGTACCCCCATCAAACAGTTTCATCGAGCGTTTTCGTCCGACGTTATTGACGTACATTTTAATTTGAGTAACATTTCGGGAAGCCGCAGACATAGACCGCTGCTCGCGCGAGATCGGGTGAAGCCAGATCAGCACATGTTCCAGGATGTGAAACCAGCGATTGCGATGATTTTTCGGCTTTACATTTTTACGCTTTTGATCAATCAACTGACTTAATCGAATCGCGCACATTGGCCCAAAAACGGTTCATTTGTGCGATTATTCAGATTTTATAAAGCAACTGTCTTTATTTGTCTGTGATAGAGAAAATCGGGGAGGATAAGTATGAAGCACTCAATCTATTTGGCATGCACATCTGCGGCTGCGATCATAGCCAGTTCGCAGTTTGTTCATGCGCAGGAAGCTGGGCAAACCTATTCAGCGGGCGAGATAGTTGTTACCGCGCAGAAGCGCGAACAGTCGATCAATGACGTCGGCCTCACCATCCAGGCGGCAAGCGCGGACGCGCTGGCTGATCGCGGCATCAAGGATGTCGGCGATCTGAGCAAGCTGGTTCCCGGCTTCATCTCCACGGCATCGACCTTCGCCACGCCGGTTTACACGTTGCGCGGCATTGGCCTTTACGATTCGACGATCGGTGCAGCTCCCGCCGTTGCCATCTACACCGATGAAATTTCGCGCAACTTTCCCATCATGTCCGAAGGCCTCAACCTCGACATCGAACGCGTCGAAGTCCTGAAGGGTCCGCAGGGTACTTTGTTTGGCCAGAGCTCCACGGGCGGCGCGATCAACTATGTTGTCGCCAAGCCTACTGACACGTTCCAGGCCGGATTTGATGCTTCCTACGAACGCTTCAATCGTGCGGAACTTTCCGGGTTCATCAGCGGCCCCTTGTCTGACACGTTAAAGGGCCGCGTTGCGGTCAAGGGCATTTCCGGCGGCGCATGGCAATATAATCTCGCCTCGGCGCAGCTTGCCAATGATTCGGAAAAGAACGGCGACGAACGCAAGATCATGGGCCGTCTCTCGCTCGATTGGGAACCTTCGGACACGATCCGCATCCAGACCACCCTGACCGGCGGGCGCGACCGTTCAGACACGCAGGCGCCGCATTATGACGGCTCCTTCTACAACATCTACAGCGATGCCGCACTGGCCGCAGCCAATGCCAATCCGTCGACTGCAAATCCCTATGGCTACGTCGACAATGGACTTTACAACGCCCTTACAACGCTGGGCGATCCCGGCTTCCTTCCGACATTCCTGACGTTCCAGAACACCGCTGTCACACGGTTGAATGGGGCGGGCGATTTTAACGGCTGGCAGCGGCCCTGGGCGCAGTTCAATTTCCAGGAATCGTCGGAGTTCATCCTGGGAACGCCCATCGTCAACAAGGCGCGTGCGGCATCCTGGTCGCCAGGCTTCATGCGCGGCAATCGTGACTGGTACTGGCAGGGGACCCTGCGTGCTGATATTGACCTGACGGACAATATCACCCTGACCTCGCTCACCTCCTATGCCGAGAAGAAAACCGATCGCACCATCGAGCTCGACGGTACAGGGTCAACCTCATACGACATCAGGGCCTTTGGCAAGATCAAGGCATTCAACCAGGAAGTCCGCCTGTCAGGCAAGACTGACCGGCTCAACTGGATCATCGGCGCCAATTACGACGATCTGAAGACCGCGGACAACAACGACTATTATCTATATAACTTTCTTGGCAACAATCCGTTCGGCGTTCCGCTCGTAGACGGGGTTCCGGCTGGCGGCATCGCCGTGCAAGATACGCAGAACCTCTTTGCGTCCACGACCAAGACCTATGCCTTTTTCGGCAACGTCGAATACGAGATTGTTGATAATCTTACCTTCAGCGCCGGGGGCCGTTACACCAAGAACAAGCAGACCGGCACGTATGATTATATTGATCCCATCGCGGACGAAAATTTCACCGATTGGTACGGCACCAACAACGTGTTCATTGCAATCTGCGGTTGCACCATCAATCCGGGGGAAAGCTTCGTTCTGGGTGACGGCCGTCCGGGCTATCCGGCATTCACGCCGATCATTGATCCGCTTAAGCAAAAGCTGACTCAGGACAACTGGTCGTGGCGCGTGGGCCTAAACTACAAGCTCGACAATGGCGGCCTGATCTTTGCTACGGTCAGCCAAGGCTACAAGGCGGGCGTGTTCTCCAACATCGGCGCCTCGGTTATCTCGCAATATGTCCCGGCCACTCAGGAAAAGCTGATTTCCTACGAAGGCGGCTTCAAGATGCCGTTCGCCGATGGCCGGTTACGCCTGAATGCCTCGGCCTTCTACTATGACTACAGCGACAAGCAGGTTCGCGCCAAGATCCTCGACCCGATCTGGGGCCTGCTCGAACGCCTTGTCAACGTACCCAAGTCAGAAGTCTTCGGCATCGAGGGCGAGTTGTTCGCCGAACCGGTTGACGGCCTGACGATGTCAGCAAGCGCGACCTATCTCGACAGCAAGGTCACCAAGACCTTTACCCAGCTGGAGACGCCCGAAGGAAACTTCGCCGTGTTCAACAACATGGGCTGGACCGGCGAATTCAAGGGCTCACAGCTACCTTACACGCCGCATTTCATGGCCAATGCCGACATTCAGTACAAATGGCAGATGGGTAGCGTGGAACCGTTCATCGGCGGGACCTTCTTCTATCAGGGCAAGTCCAACGCCACCTTCAAGAACGACATCCTGCGGGCGGACTATTTCGAAATCCCTTCTTATGAAACCGTCGATCTTCGCGCAGGGCTGAGCGGCAATGATGGCCAGTGGAAATTCACCATCTACGGCCGCAATGTGTTCAACAAATATCAGCTCAATTCACCGACCTATTATGGCGATGCGCGCTGGAGCATGGCAATGAAGCCGGCGGTATACGGGGCATCCGTCTCCATCCGCTACTGAGCCTGAAATACGATATCCTCCCTGGGGCGGCGACCTTCGGTTCGTCGCCCTTATTTTTACCTTTGACTATCGTCGAACGATATCATCTGCTAATGTGATATAAATGCGCGCTCGCAATAAGTGCGTATGGGAGAAAAACATGGCAACTCAGGTCGCACCGCCACCCCATGGTTCATCAGATGCCGCTCTGGATCGGCTGGTGGAACGCATCCCCCCGATCCCGGACATCACCCGCATGCACGGGCCGATTACGCGGCGCATCCTGCTGCGTTTCTATGCAATGCAGGCCATGGTTTTCCTCGCGGGGCTGCTTCCGGTGCTGCTGGATATGTCCGCGCAGTGGAAAGCGTTTGGCCTGGGCCTGATTCTGCCGGGCGGAGGTTTCTTCTATGCTGGCGGCATCGCGGGCGTGCTGCTGGGCCTGGCATCGATTGCGGCCTTTGCGGTTATCATGTTTATCTGGTGGGCGCGCGGGGTGGTGGTCGGGCCACCGGGCGTGATGCTGGGCACTGCGCTGCTGGCGGCCGCATGGATTCAGGGCGGCAGCGGGGTCGCGCCAATGGAATATGGCGTTCCTGCCGCCTTCCTTGCCATGCACGCCTATCTGGCAACCCGCCGCGTTGGCAATTTCAAGGCGGCCCGCGAACGGGCGGTCGGCCACAATCAAACGATACCGCTGGCAGAGCCGGTCCTTCGGGAACGGCCGGTGGAAGCCTCTGATGACATGCCTGAAGGCCAGATTGCCGAATATCGCCGTATGCTGGACCTGGCGCTTCAGCCCGTAGACAGCTGGGAGGGCTTCAATTTCAACGACACCTGGCAGGATGGTGCGTTGCGTTATCAGATCTGCACCATGTCGTGGAACCTGTCCTATGGCCAGTACACGCAACTGCCAGCATTTCATGGCTATCTGAACACGGCGCAGGAAAACCTTATCCGCAAACACATACACCGCAACACCTGGAATTATTGGTACTGGGAGAGCATTTGGGGCAATTTGCGGGTCGACAAGAACCCGGTCCATATCGACAACATCATGCTGACCGGGTTTCTGGGCGTATCGCTTGGCCTGTTCGAAACCGCCAGCGGCACGTCGCCGTTCAAGGACGATGGCGCCCTGACGTTCCGCTGGGATGATACCACCGCATTTCCCTACAGCCACGAATCCATGCTGCGCGAAATCGTGAAGAACTACAAACGCTATGATTACGGCTGGTACCCTTGCGAGCCGCGCTTCATCTATTCGATGTGCAACCTGGTGGGGCGCAACGCGCTAGCCTTGCACGATGCCCGCCATGGCACGCAGCTGGTAAGCGAAATTGCCGACCGCTTCGAACAGACCATGGAAGAAGAAATGATGCTGCCCGACGGGCGCATCCGGGTCTGCACTTCAAGCACGTTTGGCTTCACCGTTCCCAGCCTGTCGGGGCTGTTCGGTGAAACCTGGGGTATTCGCTTCCTCACTCCCTATGCACCCGATCAGGCCGAACGTCTGTGGCACATCCTCAAGCGCGATTTCATAGCGGTTGGCGCGGATGGCGAACTTGAATTCAAACTTCTGCCGCTTGGCTGGGATACGCGCAAGCCTGCAAACTTTTCCTATGATCAGTGGCCCGAACTCAACCCGCTGATCATGGTCTTGTGGGCGGCACTGGAAATGGGCGATGACCAGATTATTGCAGCCACCCGCCAGGCCATCGAACGGCGCAACGGGCCGGGCGTGGCCGATGCGATGACCTGGACCAGGGCGAACACCATGCGCGACATGGTGACCAAGGGCCTGCCGCCGGCATGGCGATCCGGCCCGCTTTTGTCCGATGCCGCCTATCCAGACGTCGTCGTTACCCGCGCGGTAAGCGACGGTTCGGCGCTGGACATTGTCCTGCATCCGGGTGACGGACCCAAGGAGGTGGAGCTGGGCTTTTCACGCCTTGTGCCGGGTAAAACCTACAAGGTCATCCAGGGCGACCGGGAAATGACAGCAGACGCCGCCGGTACCGCACGCATCACCCTGCCTCTGGCCAACCGGCGCGAAATCACCATCGCGCCCAAAATATGATCCGGGGCGCGCAATCATGATGTGTTGCGTGATCGCGGCGTTCCTGTTCGCGCAGGTGATGGCGATGGTGCGGCGCTGGGGAATCTATTGGGGCGTGGTGCGGCCTGACGAGAATGAGGAAGATCTGCCGACCTTGGGAAAAAGCCTTCGCGCGCTATTTGCAAAACCGGCCTTCCGCACCGCGATTATTGCCGTTGCCCTGATCGAAATAGGGTCCGCTTCGATCTGGCTCTACAGTGATCATCGGGACCACATCGCGCAGATCGGCAGGTCGGCCTTCTCATTGGGTACAGCCCTTCAGACCGGCGAGATCAAGATATGCAGCGCGGCTGCGGGTAAGAGGGCGCTTACCCTTGCCAGCCTTCCCGATGCCGCAACGCCCTGAGTGGGGTTTTCGGTGCAGGGGCCTACGGTGCAGGCTGCTCGCCCTTACGCCATCAGCCCTCCGCCGTTGACCTGAAGCGTCTGGCCCGTTGTCCATGATGACTGCGGGGAGGCCAGATACAGGACACCCTCGGCTACTTCGCTGCATTCGCCGTACCGACCCATCGGAATGGCGCGGGTTACCTCGGCGACGGCGCCGGTCTCGTCCGTTGCTTCCATGGCGATCACCGTATCGGTCCGGGTGGGGCCGGGCGAAAGGCAATTGATCCTCACAACAGGTGCGAATTCGGCGGCAATGGAACGGCTGAAGGCTTCGATTGCGCCTTTGCTGGCGGCATAGAGTGACAGGGCCGGGGTAGGGCTGCGCGCAGCGATCGAGGAGATGTTGACCACGCTGCCCGAACCCCTGGCAGCCATGGCTGGCACGAAGGCGCGGCAGAAATGGAAAGCGCTCAGGAAATTGACCCTCATGACCTCCTCGGCCGTCGCCGCGTCAGCATCGGCCAGCAGTGCGGCCGGGAAGATCCCCGCATTATTCACAAGGATGTCGCAGCCACCGAGCGAGGTCGCGAGGTCCAGCGCCGCAGTGGCCGTGTTCGGGTCGGCGACATCGCCGGCGAGCCCATGAACCGCGCCCGCGGGCAGTCCGCCCGCAAGCCTGCCTATGGCGCCGCTATCGCGGGCGATGACAATGACCTGCGCGCCTTCACTGGCGAAACGCTCGACCACCGCTGCGCCAATTCCGCGCGATCCGCCGGTTACGACCGCCAGTTTTCCACTAAGTAGCCCGCTCACCCGCTCCTCCATGTCGTATTGCGACTTCGTCAGACGATATTACACACTCCGGAAGTAACGCAAAATCCGGCGTACACAACACTGCAACGCGTTCACACACAGGAACAATGCAACCCCCGGTGGCGCAACGGCGCAATTGGGCTAAGGTTCTGGCCATCGGGAAGGTGAATGTCATGAAGGCTTATCGAATTGTCGAATGGGGGAAGCCAGCCGAATTCGTGGATGTGCCCGTGCCCAGTCCGGGACCCGGCGAAGTGCTGCTGCGTATGCGCGGGGCCGGGCTCTGTCGTTCTGATCTCGACATCATGGGCAGCACCCCGGGTTCTGCGCCCTATGCAGAGGTTTTGAACCCCGGTTTCACCCTTGGCCACGAAAATGCAGGAGAGGTGGAATTCTGCGGCGCAGGCGTGCACGATCTTCAGCCCGGCGATCGGGTAGCGGTGCACAACATGCATCATTGTGGTAATTGCGAGTTCTGCCATCATGGGCACGAACAGAGCTGCACCGCATTTGCGCGGGGCGCGATCGGCATCACCCGCGGCGTAGGCATAGATGGCGGCCTTGCGGAATTCATGGTTGTGCCCCGGCGTGAACTTGTTCCCTTGGGCGCGCTTGACCCGGTCCGGGTGGCGCCGCTGACGGATGCCGGGGTAACATCATACCGGGCGGTCAAAGCCTCGCTGGACAGGCTTTATCCCGGCTCCACGGCACTGGTCATAGGCATCGGTGGCCTTGGCGCATACGCCATCCAGTTTCTGAAGTTGCTCTCGCCAGCCACCGTCTTTGCGGTTGACCGCGCGCCTGACCGACTGGCCGATGCAGGTCGTTATGGCGCGGATCATTGCCTGCTGTCCGATGCCACCACGCGTGAAGCGATCATGGACCTGAGCGGTGGCCGTGGCGCTGACGTCATCATCGATCTGGTCGGCAGCGATGCGACACTGGCGCTGGCCGCAGCAGTTTCTCGACCACACGGACGGATCGTCCTGGTCGGACTGGAAGGCGGCACGCTGAAGGTGGGCTGGGGCCGGATCGCCACAACGTGCGAATTCACGATTTCTCTGGGCAGCACATTATCGGATTTGCAGGAAACCTGTCGACTTGCCGCTGATGACCGCTTGCTCATCGAATATGAATCCTTCAGCCTCGACGATATCGAGACTGCCTTTCACAGGCTTCGCGAGGGGCAGCTTCGGGGACGGGCCGTGATAACCTTCCCGTGATGTTACCTAACAGCCCGACCCGATCCTGCCTGACTGTTCGCACTTATGAACGGAAACAATCAAGTGCGGTTTTGCTGGCACTACTGCGCAGCCTCGCATAATGTTCCCGACAAAATTTCGTGATTGCAACAAGACCGCAAAACCGGGATCAAGAGGAGCAAGGCTGGTGGGCAGGCTGACAGGCAAGGTGGCCATTGTCACCGGGGCGGCATCGGGAATGGGCGCTGCGGAGGCTGAACTGTTCGCGGTAGAAGGCGCATCCGTCGTGGCGACAGACGTCAACCCGGCAGCACTGGAAAAGGTAGTCGCAAGGATACATGAACAGGGCGGCCAGGCTTTGGCTTTACAGCATGATGTCGCCTGCCGGGATTCATGGGATCGCGTGGTCAGGCAGACCGAGGACACCTTCGGCGATGTCACCGTGCTGATGAACAATGCCGGAATCTGGAACGATACCGGGTATGAAGATGTGACTCATGAAGCATGGTTGCAGATGATGAATGTCAATGCCTGGGGGCCGTTCGCGGGCATTCAGGCGGTTCTGCCCTCCATGAAGCGCGCTGGCGTGGGATCCATCATCAACGTGGCGTCAATGGCGGCGGTAAACGCCTGCGGGCGCTTCTCCGCCTATACCTGCAGCAAGGGTTCGGTTGATGCGATGACCCGCGCCGCCGCGATCGACCTTGCCCCGTTCAACATCAGGGTCAACTGCATCAATCCCGGCGTGATCCGAACGGCCATGGTCGAAACCGCCTTTCCGGAAGAAGCACTGGTGGCGGCACAGAGGGCACAACCGCTGCAACGTATCGGTCGACCAGTGGATGTCGCCTACATGGCGCTTTATTTCGCCAGCGATGAAAGCTGGTTCACAAGCGGAACCTCGCAACTGGTGGACGGGGCGATGGCGGTCATGGGTGGTGTCGCGCCCGCGCTGGCCTCAGACTAGGCAGATTTGGAAAGGACATGATACGCAGCCGGGGAAGGGAAACGTATAATGCATGATATCATCATTCGTGGCGGCCTGGTGGTGGATGGCACCGGTGCCGAACCCTACACTACCGACATTGCGATCGATGGCGAAAGAATCACAGCGATTGGCGAGATTTCTGTGAAGGGCCAGCAGGAAATTGATGCCAGCGGCCTGCTGGTCACGCCCGGCTGGGTCGACGTTCACACACATTATGACGGTCAGGTAAGTTGGGATTCATATCTCAGCCCATCGTGCTGGCATGGCGTTACCACGGTCGTCATGGGCAATTGCGGGGTCGGATTTGCACCGGTTGCGCCTCACTATCACAAAGAACTGATCAATGTGATGGAGGGGGTCGAGGACATTCCGGGGACCGCATTGGCAGAAGGCATCACCTGGGAATGGGAGACCTTCCCCGAGTATCTCGATTTCCTGTCGCGTCGCAGGTTTGCGATGGATGTGGCTGCTCAGATCCCGCACGCCGCCCTGCGTACTTACGTGATGGGAGAGCGTGGCGCACGGAACGAGCCTGCTACCACCGCTGAAGTCGAGGGGATGGCAGAGCTTGTAACGCAGGCCCTGGCGGCGGGCGCATTCGGCCTGACCACTTCGCGCATCAGCGCACATCGCACGGCTGACGGCAGCATCGTGCCCGGCACTCAGGTCAGCGTAGAGGAAATGAACGGGCTATGCGCCCCGCTCAAGGATGCATCTGGCGCGGTCTTCGAGGTCGTATCCGACCTGCATCTTGAACCGATCCCCGGCAGCCTGAGCACTGAGGAAGACCTGTCATGGATGGGAGAACTGTCGCGCAAATTCGGTGTTCGCTTCACCTTCCTGATGCACCAGAACCCCGGCAATCCGCGCAAATGGCGCGAGATAATGAAGCTGACGGAGAAAGAGAACCGCCTGGGGGCAGAACTCATGCCACAGATCAGTCCCCGCCCGATTGGCGTGATCATGGGCTGGCAGACCAGTTTCAATATCTTCATGGGCCGCCCAAGCTATGACGAGATAGCCGCGCTACCGTTTCCGCAGAAGGTCGACAAACTGCATGACCCTGCAAGACGCACCGCAATTCTCGCCGAAACCGCCGGCAAGACTCCGTTCGAGGGGATCCCACTATTTCCCGAACTGATGTTCCGACTTGAGGGAGAAGATGGATCGCTCGATTACGAGCCGAGCTTCGCACAAAGCGTCAAGGCTGTTGCTGACAAACGCAACATGGCCACTGATGCGGTCATTTACGACATGATGATGGAACGATCGGGCAATGGTTATGTCTACGTTGTCGTCATGAATTATGCTGACTACAATCTCGAATTCGTTCGTGAATTGATCAGTGACCCCTGCGTGCTTCTCGGCGGTTCAGATGCCGGCGCGCATTGCGGTGCGATATGCGATGCAGCGATTCCGACATTCATGCTGTCGCACTGGGTGCGGGACCGCAAGCGGGGACCACGACTCCCGCTCGAACAGGTCGTGGCGAAGCAGACTTCACACACAGCTGCTGCCTATGGCTTCACGGATCGCGGCGTGCTGGCACCCGGAATGCGCGCGGACATCAATGTGATCGATTTTGACAAACTCAGCTGCAGTGCCCCGTCCATGGTGTTCGACCTTCCGGCAGGAAGCGGCAGGCTGATACAAACGGCGACCGGTTATGTCGCAACCCTGGTTGGTGGACAGGTCACATTCGAGAATGGAGTGGCGACAGGAGCCCTGCCAGGCAAGCTGGTTCGGCGCGGGAAATGACGTCTGGACGGCCATGCAGCTCACCAATGGCGGGAGATAATGGATGAACACGGATTCAATGCGTAAAAGCGGAGGCAAACGCGTGTCCAACCAGCGGGCGTCCGCAGAAACGTTGCGCAAGCTCCACTTGTCCATGCTGCGCATCCGCCTGTTCGAGGAAAAGGCGGCGGAACTTTTCAAGGAAGGCGTGATCAAGGGCGCTGCGCACAGCTATGCCGGACAGGAAGCAATCGCCAGCGGCACCTGCGCCAATCTCGGCCCGGCAGACTACATCGGCAGCTATCACCGTGGCCACGGTCACTGCATCGCCAAGGGCGCCGATATATCGCGCATGATGGCTGAACTGATGGGCAAGGCAACCGGTTCCTGCAATGGCCTTGGCGGCTCCATGCATATTGCCGATCTTGATCTCAACATTCTGGGCGCGAACGGCATCGTCGGAGCTACCATGCCGCTGGGTACAGGTGCCGCGCTTGCCGCCAAACTGCGTGGGGGCAGGCAGGTGTCAGTTGCCTTCTTCGGTGACGGTGCATCCAATCAGGGCCTGTTTCATGAGTCACTGAATCTGGCTTCGGTCTGGAAACTGCCGATGATTTTCGTCTGCGAGAACAATCAATACGCCCTTTCGACGGCGATCACACAGACGACCTCGGTAGGACAGATCGCGGATCGTGCGCCTGGTTATGGCGTCCCCGGCATCCGGATTGACGGCAATGACGCGATCGAAGTCCATAATGTCATTGGTGAAGCGATTGAGCGGGCCCGCGCCGGCGACGGCCCAACCCTGATCGAGGCGATGACATGGCGCTGGGGTGGCCACAGCATGCGCACCAACCTCAAGGATCCGCGCAGCGAGGCCGACCGGCTGGCATGGCAGGCACGCTGTCCGCTGATGCGGATCGAACAGGAGATGAACGAGGCTGGCATATCTTCGGATGAGATCGAAAGCATTCGTGCGCAGGTTTCAAAGGAAATAGCGGAAGCCGAAGCTTTCGGCCGCAGCAGTCCAGAACCGACAAGCGACATTCTGACAACTGCGGTTTATGCGCCATTCGCCAAACACCGGGAGCCGGACAATACCGGGACGCGCGAACTGACCTTTGTGGAGGCGCTGAACGAAGCGCTTGCCCAGGAGATGGAGCGAGACTCCACCGTCATCGTCA
The DNA here is from genome assembly GCA_030830695.1 of Caenibius sp. Lineage (GTDB taxonomy): Bacteria > Pseudomonadota > Alphaproteobacteria > Sphingomonadales > Sphingomonadaceae > JACKKV01. Next base: position 11,467 of record JAURML010000051.1, read on the forward strand.
TGGGCGAGGATATCGGCGGCATTGGCGGTGTCTTTCAGGTCACGGCAGGCCTGACCGAGAAATTCGGGATCGAACGTGTCCGCGAGACGCCTATTTCGGAATCAACCTTTTGCGGCGCTGGCGTTGGTGCGGCCATCGCAGGGATGCGGCCGGTGGTGGAAGTCCAGATCTTCGACTTCGTGACCCTGATGATGGACATGCTGGTCAATCAGGCGGCGAAATTCCGCTTCATGAATGGTGGCACGGGCAAGGTTCCGCTGGTGGTTCGGGGGCCCCAGGGCGGCGGAATCCGCATGGCGGCACAGCACAGCCAGAGTCTGGAGGCATGGTTTGCGCATATACCGGGGCTGGTAGTGATCGCACCGTCCACGCCATATGATGCAAAAGGCCTGCTGACAGCCGCGATCCGCGATGACAACCCGGTCGTCTTTCTTGAGCACAAGATGCTCTACCTCGGCCAGACCGGGCCCGTTCCGCAGGAATCATACGCGATCCCGATCGGCAAGGCCGACATCAAGCGCGCAGGGACTGACGTCACTATCGTGGCCACCCAGCTGATGGTCGAACGGGCCTTGTCTGCTGCGAGAGTGCTTGAACGCGAAGGGATCAGCGCTGAGGTGATCGATCCGCGCACAATCAAGCCGCTCGACGAAGAAACAATTCTCGCCTCGGTCCGCAAGACCAACCGCTTGGTGATCGTGCATGAAGCGTGCCTGACCGGCGGTTTTGGCGCTGAAGTTTCTGCGATGGTAATGGAAAAGGCATTCGACTGGCTTGACGCGCCAGTGATCCGCGTTGCCGCGCAGGATGTGCCGATACCCTACAATGACCGACTGGAAACAGAAGTAATCCCCTCGCAGGCACGGATCGTCGATGCGGTGCGCAGCTGCGTGCGCCCCGCCCTGCATGAAGCTGCCGCTGTATGACGAAGGGTAAAATGACCTGCCGGATTAAAGTCCGTGGCGCTAAGAGAAAACTTGTATATTCTGCTCTTTCACTCACGCAGGCAAAAACATCCTGCGTCAGTAAATTGTAGCAAACTGGGGGATAAAGCACGTGAATCCATATCGTTATGCCCGGGCATTGGCCTGGACCGGACCATTACTGCTGATAGGCACGATTATTTTCTGGGGCGTATTGGGGCAGAATATCCCACCCTATTCACCCGCGCTGGGCGCTGAGGAATTCGCCGCGCAAATCCGCGAACACGCCGCCCAAATCCGCATAGGCATGATCGTGCAGATGCCCATTTCCGTAATGTGGTTCACCTGGAGCGTGGCCATGTGGCAGGTGATGCGCGCGATCGAGATCGAGAACGGATCGAACCAGGTCCTCTCACTGATCCAGCTTTTCGGCGGTGCATTCACGACAATCGTCTTCATTCTGCCCTGCTCGGTCTGGCTGGCGGTCGCATACCGGCCCGAAGTGATGGACCCCAAGACACTGCAGATCATGTATGATTTCGGCTGGATGTTCTTCGACATGGCCTATTCGCTCACCACCATGCAGCTGATCGCATGGGGCGTGTGCATGTTGCAGGATCGCCGCGCAAAGCCGCTGACGCCCGCATGGGCCGCATGGTTCACCATGTTCGTGGTCGTCAGCTTCCTGCTTCTTACCATGATGCCGCTGGTCTATGACGGACCATTCTCGCGCAGCGGACTGCTCAACTATTTCTACGAGTTCGGTGCGTTTTTCATCATGTGGATCGTGGTCGCTGCCTACACTTTAAAGGCGATCACCCGCCTGGAACAGGAACATTGGGCTACCAATGCAGCACAGTAACATGGCAGAAACGGATGGCGCGGCACCCGCGAAACGGGCGCCCGCCATCTGGCTGTTCATCGCGCTGGACTGCACCAGCTTTGGCGTGTTCTTTCTGGTTTTCATGGTCCAGCGCCTGGGTCAGCCAGTGCTGTTCGACCAGTCGAGCCAGCATCTGGATGCGGGACTGGGCTTTCTCAACGCTTGCATCCTGATCACGTCCAGCTGGCTGGTCGCCTGGGCCAATATTGCGGGGCGAGAAGGCCGGATCGATCACGCTCGCCGCTTGTTGCTGGCGGGCATGGCGGTGGCGGCCTGCTTTGGCGTCGTGAAAATCTATGAATATTATACCAAATTCGTTGCGGGCATTACGGTCGCCACGAATGAATTCTACACTTTCTATTTCGCGCTGACCGGCATTCACTTCATTCACTATGTCGGCGGAATGGTAATCCTTGGCATACTGGCACAAGGGCCCAGCCGCTACATGCCGGAGGCAATGGCAAAGGCCAGTTATGCCCGCTGGCTGGAGGGCGGCAGCCTGTTCTGGCACATGGTCGACCTGCTTTGGATTTTCATTTTCGCGCTACTCTACCTGATAGGTGCCCGATGATCGGTAAAATCGCCGCCGCACCCCGCAACGCCTGGCTGCTGTTGCTGGCCATCTCGGGCCTCAGTTTCCTGGCGGCAGAACTGATGGGGGAACGCCATGTGGCAATCGCCGCGATCATGGCTATTTCCGCTGCAAAAATCCTGATTATCCTGCTCCGCTTCATGGAGGTTGAACAGGCACCGCTTTTCATCCGTCGCTACCTCTACGTCTGGACTTTTGGCATCGCGGGCGCGATTTTCACGCTGTGGTGGGCCGCGACCTGACACCTGCGCTGCCGCACGCTCGTGCTATAGAAACCTGAAAGAGAGGATCATGCCGACGATAGACCGCGAGGCGATAGAGCCGCGTCTGGCGCAATTGCTTTACGACAAGCAGGAACGGCGCAAGCTCGGCCCCTATATCCCCAGGACGGCATCCGAAATCGAGGAGGGTTTGCAGCGCCTTTTCGTCAGGCAAGGTATCAATGCCGTGCCACGCAACGTTCATCGCATGGGCGGCGGCGCATCCAAGGAACAGTTCGCTTTCGATCTCGAAGGCGATGTCCGTCCAGAATTTTCCCGCTGCGTTCTGCGGATGGACCCCCGCGAGGGGATCATCGAGACTTGCCGCAAGCGCGAGGCGCAAGTGCTTCAGGCGGTTTACGGCAAGGTACCTGTCCCCCCGATCCTGTGCGTGGATGGCGATGGTGCCGCGATGGGCCAGCCGGCGATGATTGCCGGTTTCATCGGCGGGGTGACCAAGCCAAGCGCGGGCGGAGGTGGCCCTTCGGGGCTGAAGGCCAATATGGGCGCGCGTGTTTCAGAGGCGCTGACCCCGCAATTCATCGATGTGTTTGCCAAGGTCCACGCCGTCGATCTGGCGACAGCCCGGCTGGACGATTTTACCATGCCGCGCTCGGGAACGACTGACGCTGCGCTGTGGCAGGTCAATTACTGGACCAAGGTGCGCGAGCTGGAGGAGACGGATTCGCTTCCCCTGCTGACACTCGCGGAAACCTGGCTTTACGATCACCTGCCTGTCTGTGAACAGCCGGTCCTGCTGCATGGCGATCACCGCCTGGGCAACTTCCTGTTCGACGAGGACAGCCTGGAAATAACCGCCGTGCTTGACTGGGAACTGGCGCACATTGGCGATTTCCACGAAGATCTTGCCTATGATTTCGAACCACTGTTCGGATCACGCGATGCGGATGGCACATTTCTGGTGGGCTCCATGTTCACTACCGGTCACATGATTGCCACTTATGAAGCGCTGACCGGTCGGACAGTCGATCCCAAGGTACTGCACTGGTACAAGGTCATGACGAGTTACAAACTCATCACCATGAACCACACGTCATCCATCATTGCCGCGCGCGACGGTACCAATCACCAGAATGCCCTGCTGGCGTTTCTGGCTGCGGTTACGGCGGAACTGTCCTCCACCATGTGCGATCTCCTGTCGGAGGATATGGCATGACCCCCAACCCAACCATTCGCCTGGCCAGTCTGCTGCAGACACTGGAACATGTCATTTTCCCCGCAGTAGATCAGAATAACTCGCTGGCGCAGGAACAATGCGGCCTGGTACTCGGCCAGCTGCGGATGCTGATTCAGCATATGCCCTATTTCGGCGAATATCACGGGATGTGCTTTGCGGATTTGGCGGAAACTGTCGGCCAGCTGCCGGCCCATGCCGGGGGCGAGCAATCAGCCGCAGCCGCTGAGGCGCTGTCAGCAACCGTTGGCGAGGCAAAGGGTATGAATGACGTGCTGGCCGCTTATCATCTGCTGGGCCGCGCGCTGGAGCAGGCGATGCGTGCCGCGGCACAGGATGGAGAGCCCGCATACCGCAATGCGGTTGATGCAGCGGTGCTGGCTTTCTCCAAACGCCAGTCACTGCGCGCGCGCAGCTGGTTCAAGGAGGCAGGCTTCGATCATGCGCCTGAAACGCTGCCTACGCTTGCAGAAATGTTCGGGCACGGTTTTGTCAACTTAAGTTCCGGAGGGTGAACGGGCGCCTGAACTTGAAATCTCATGCAGCAGCGTGGGACGCAGTCAGCCACTCTTCCATAGCGGAAGATCGAAAGCGTCGGGCTTGTCAACTTAACTTCCGCTGGTCGCGCGAAGCCCAGAACCGGCACATTCATGCGGCCGCGGCGGACGCGGCGAGCCACTCTTCCATGGCGGAAGATCGAAATCGTCGCATGGTCTTTCGTGAGATGAGATGTCGCTCGATGTTGAAATTGTTGTAGATGGCACCGTGGGTGGAAACGAAGCGCTGGGCCTGGCCTTGGGACTTGAACCTCTGCATCTTTCGTTCTCGTCGTCGTACCGGAAGATGTGAGTTCTCCGCCCGGTTGTTGTCACGTAAACGACCCGGCTTGTGGCGATGCTGACAGCCCAGAACCTTCATTGCCGCAGGGTAGGATCGCAGCCCATCAGTGACGATGGCCTCCGGAACGAAGCCCTGGTTCTTCAGAAGTTTCCGCAGCAATTTCAGCGCGGCTGCCTTTTTCCGGCGCTTCTGAACGAGAACGTCGAGGACTTCGCCTTCCCTGTCGACGGCTCGCCACATGTACATCAGCAAACCGTTAATCCGGACCACCATCTCGTCGAGATGCCACACAGAATCCGCCCGCCCGCGACGTCGACGAATGTTAGCGGCAATGGCTGGCCCGAACTTGTTGGCCCAGCA
>JAURML010000052.1 GCA_030830695.1 Caenibius sp.
TCTTCAGGAGCGTATGCGGGGGCGTAGCTCAGTTGGTTAGAGTGTCGGCCTGTCACGCCGAAGGTCGCGGGTTCGAGCCCCGTCGCTCCCGCCATTTTCTTCCAGAAAATGGCTGTTATTTTTTGGCCGTGCGGCCGGGCGCGGCCTTCGGCCGCTGGCCGTCGCTCCGTCATTTTCTTGCAGAAATGGCTAGTATTTAAGAATGGTTCGCAACAATGCGCGCTGTTTCCACTGCCTTCTTTCCTGCGCCCAAAAGTGGCGAATTTTCCTGTTTTTCTGCGGCGAATCTTCCGTTAAACCCCGCCTTGCGCGAGTGCTGTACTGCAGCGCGAAATAGCACTGGTCTGGCCGTTTGGGGGCGTCTTGTACGCTGGGGCACGGACCGCGGGGTAAGTGTATGGAAGCTTTGCTGCTGGAATACCTGCCGATCCTGATTTTCATCGGGCTGGCGGCCGTTCTGGGCGGCGCGCTGATCGTGATCCCGCTGATCGTGGCGCCCTCCAAGCCGGACCCGGAAAAGCTTTCGGCTTACGAATGCGGTTTCCCCGCCTTTGGCGACGCGCGCATGAAGTTCGACGTGCGCTTCTATCTGGTCGCCATCCTGTTCATCATTTTCGACCTGGAAGTGGCGTTCCTGTTTCCCTGGGCCATCACCCTGACCGGGCTGGAAGGCGGCAACGCTGTCTTCGCCTTCTGGTCGATGATGGCGTTCCTGGGCGTGCTGACTGTCGGCTTCATCTATGAATGGAAGAAGGGCGCCCTGGAATGGGAGTGATCCTGAACCCCAATGGAACTGCCGCGCGCGCCGGTGTTGAAGGCGGCGCCGCGTCCATCACCGACAACGATCCCTATTTCAAGGCGCTGCAGGCCGAGATGGCCGACAAGGGCTTTTTGCTCACCAGCTCCGAAGCGCTGGTGAACTGGGCGCGTACCGGCTCGCTGATGTGGATGACGTTTGGTCTGGCCTGCTGCGCGGTCGAGATGATGCAGGCCTCGATGCCGCGTTACGACCTCGAGCGTTTCGGCATCGCGCCGCGCGCCAGCCCTCGCCAGAGCGACGTGATGATCGTCGCCGGCACCCTGACCAACAAGATGGCGCCCGCCTTGCGCAAGGTCTACGACCAGATGCCCGAGCCGCGCTATGTCATCAGCATGGGAAGCTGCGCCAATGGCGGCGGCTATTACCATTACAGCTATGCCGTGGTGCGCGGCTGCGACCGCATCGTGCCGGTGGACATTTATGTGCCGGGCTGTCCGCCCACCGCCGAAGCGCTGGTTTACGGCATTCTGCTGCTGCAGCGGAAAATCCGCCGCACCGGCACCATCGAGCGCTGATCATGACCGATCTGGCGCAAACGGGCGAGAATATCAAAGCGGCACTGGGCGGCGCGGTCACCAGCGTGACGGTCGCGCGCGGCGAGCTGACGCTGGACGTGAATGCGGCCGACATCCTCAAGGTGATGGCGCATCTGCACACGGATGGCGACTTCAAGATTCTGGTCGATCTGTGCGGCAATGACTGGCCGCAACGCGCCAGGCGTTTCGACATCGTCTATCACCTGCTGTCGCTGACCAGAAACGAGCGCATCCGCGTCAAGGCGCAGGTCGGGGAGGGCGAAAGCATCTCGTCGATCATCGGCGTCTATCCGGCGGCCGGCTGGTTCGAGCGCGAAGCCTTCGACATGTACGGCGTGCCGTTCACCGACCATCCCGACATGCGCCGCATCCTCACGGACTATGGTTTTTCCGGCTATCCGCTGCGCAAGGACTTCCCTCTCACCGGCTATGTCGAGCTGCGGTATGACGATGAGCTCAAGCGCGTGGTCTACCAGCCGGTGCAGCTTGTGCAGGAATTCCGCGACTTCGATTTCATGAGCCCCTGGGAAGGCGCGCCGCATATTCTGCCGGGCGATGAAAAGGCCGCCATGGCGCCCAATGCCACGTCGGGCGATCCGGGGAAGAAGCCATGACAAGCGTTACCTTGGACGCCAAGCAGGGCCACGTTTCCGACGATCCGCAACTGACGATCAATTTCGGTCCGCAGCACCCGGCCGCGCACGGCGTGCTGCGCCTGATCCTCGATCTGGACGGCGAAATCGTCACCCGCGTCGATCCGCATATCGGCCTGCTGCATCGCGGCACCGAAAAGCTGATCGAGCACAAGACCTATCTGCAGGCGATCCCCTATTTCGACCGGCTCGATTATGTCGCGCCGATGAACCAGGAGCATGCCTTCTGCCTGGCGATCGAAAAGCTGATCGGCATGGAAGTGCCCAAGCGCGGCCAGTATATCCGCGTGCTGTTCTCCGAAATCGGCCGCCTGCTGAACCATCTTCTCAATGTCACCACCCAGGCGATGGACGTTGGCGCGCTGACCCCGCCGCTGTGGGGCTTTGAAGAGCGCGAAAAGCTGATGGTGTTCTACGAGCGCATTTCCGGCTCGCGCATGCATGCCGCCTATTTCCGCGCCGGTGGCGTGCATCAGGACATGCCGCCGGGCCTGGCCGAAGACATTCTGAAGTTTTGCGATCACTTCGTCACGGTGCTGGACGACATCGAAGGCCTGCTGACCGAGAACCGCATCTTCAAGCAGCGCAACGTCGATATCGGCGTGGTCAGCAAGGAAGACGCGCTGGCCTGGGGCTTCAGCGGCCCGATGATCCGCGCCTCCGGCATCCCGTGGGATTTGCGCAAGTCGCAGCCCTACGAGGTCTACGACCGCATGGACTTCGACGTGCCCGTAGGGACGAAGGGCGACTGTTACGACCGCTTCATGGTCCGCGTCGAGGAA
>JAURML010000053.1 GCA_030830695.1 Caenibius sp.
CGCCGGCGGCCAGATGGGGGCGGCTCGCCTCGTCGGACTGGAAGAAACCGGGGCATCCTAGAACGATATCGATTCCCATCGCTCCATGCGGCAGCCTGGCAGGGTCGCGTTCGGAGGTGACCGCGATATCCTTGCCATCGACGGTGATCTTGCCATCGCCCGCCGTCACCGTGCCGGGATAGCGGCCATGCGTGCTGTCATACTGGAACAGCAGCGCGTTTGACTTGGTATCGGCCAGATCGTTGATCGCGACCAGTTCGAGATCGTGATCGCTGCGTTCGAGAATGGCGCGAGCAACCAGCCGCCCGATGCGCCCGAAACCGTTGATAGCAACCTTCGTCGCCATATGCATAACTCCTGTTAAACTGCTATTTTAGCTTTGATTTTCGGAACGATCGCATCGACGGTAAAGCCGAAGCGTTCAAACAGTTCTTCTGCCGGGGCGGATGCGCCGAAACGGTCGATCCCGATATTGAGCCCTTTCAGCATGGTATAGCGTTCCCAGCCCTGCGTCGAACCTGCTTCGATGGACACGCGCAGAATCTGGCTGGGCGGGACATCGGGCAGCACATCGTCGCGATAGGCTTCGTCCTGCTGTTCGAACAGCTCCATGCACGGCATGGACACTACATCCGCGCCGATCCCTTCGCTTTCCAGCCGTTCCGCCACGTCGCAGGCCAGCGCCACTTCCGAACCGGTGGCGATGAGGATCACCCGGCGTTCGGCCTTCGCGCCGCGCAGGCGATAGGCGCCGCGTGCGCTGCGATTATGCGCAGGCGTCCAGGCTTCATCCCCCTCACCACGCAATTGCGGCAGGTTCTGCCGGGTCAGCGCCAGAACGGACGGGGTTCCGGGCGTCTGCAACGCCAGCGCCCAGCATTCTGCCGTTTCGATCACATCGGCGGGGCGATAGACGTTGAGATTGGGAATCAGGCGCAGGCTCATCACATGTTCGACGGGCTGATGAGTGGGACCATCCTCTCCCAGGCCGATCGAATCATGCGTCAGCACATAGACGGTTTCGACCTGCTGCAACGCCGACATGCGGATGGCGTTGCGGCAATAATCGCTGAACACCAGGAAGGTGCCGCCATATGGCACGACCCCGCCATGCAGCGCCATGCCGTTCATCGCCGCGGCCATGCCGAATTCGCGAATCCCGTAGTAAAGATAACGCCCGGCATAATCCTGCGCGGTCAGCGGCGCTGTCGATGCGGTCTTGGTGTTGTTCGAGCCGGTAAGATCGGCCGAACCGCCGATGAGCTGCGGGATCTGTTCGGTAAGCGGCCCCAGCGCCATTTCCGAAGCCTTGCGCGTGGCGACGGTCTTGGGCTCCCTCGCCAGCTGGCGGATGTAGCCCTGCAACGCCTCGCCCGCCGCTTCGCCAACAAGGCCGAAACGGGCGGTGAAGGTTTCACCCTGCGCACCCGCCGCAGCGACGCGTTCCTGCCACTGCAGATGCGCCTCGCGCCCGCGATCAGCGGTGGAGAGCCAATCCATCTCGATGTCTTGCGGAACCTCGAAAGGTGCCGCATTCCAGCCCAGCTCCTTGCGTGCGGCGGCGATTTCGTCAGCGCCCAGCGGCGCACCATGCGTGGCGCTGGTGCCCTGCTTGGTGGGTGCGCCCTTGCCGATGATCGTTTTGCAGGCGATCAGCGAGGGGCGATCGTCAGCCAGCGCGGCATCAATCGCGCGTTCGATGTCGGCAAAATCGTACCCGTCGCAGCTTTCCACATGCCAGCCAGTGGCGGCGTAACGCGCCTTCACATCCTCGCTGGTGGAAAGCCCGGCCTTGCCGTCGATGGTGATGTCATTGTCATCCCACAGCACGATCATCCGGCCCAGCTTGAGATGGCCGGCCAGGCCGATCGCCTCGTGATTGATGCCTTCCATCAGACATCCGTCACCCGCGATCACCCATGTGCGGTGATCGCACAGATCGTCGCCGAAATGCGCGTTGAGGTGGCGTTCGGCAATCGCCATGCCCACGGCCATGGCCAGCCCCTGACCCAGCGGGCCGGTCGTGGCTTCCACCCCGTCCAGCAGGAAATTTTCCGGGTGCCCGGCACAGGGGCTGCCCAGCTGGCGGAAATTGCGAATATCCTCCATCGTCGGGCGTTCGTACCCACTGAGGTTGAGCAGCGCATAAATCAGCATCGAACCATGGCCGGCGGACAGGACGAAGCGATCGCGATCTTCCCAATGCGGCGCGGAAGGATCGAATTTCAGATATTTCGACCACAGGACAGTGGCGACATCGGCCATCCCCATCGGCATGCCGGGGTGCCCGCTGTTCGCGGCCTGCACGGCATCCATCGACAGGGCGCGGATGGCGTTGGCGAGATCCTTGTGGGCGACAGGCATATCGGAGGTCAATTTCGGGTCTTTTCCGTTATCGGCGGTTGATTTGACGGACGTCCTTCCGGACGCATCCCTTTCTCCAGGATGGCCGGAGCGCGGCCTTTATGCCTTGCTTCGACCCGGTTGAAAACCGCTTTCTGGCCGCTTTCTGCGACCAAACGCGCGATCCGCCTTACCCTACAGCGAATCGGGTCATCTGGTGGAGTCGCAGCCTTCGGATTCAGCCGTCAAAAGCCGCCATGGCGGCCCCCGGTGGCGCGAATATTCACGGCGATGGTAATCCGCTCGCCGTCGCCCTCGAACGGATGGACGGCATGCTCCATCCAGGCGGGAAACAGGATCATCTGGCCGGGTCTGGGATCGATCATCAGATTGCGGGAAAAGCCGTACTGCGACAGAGTCGACAGCTGCGCCAGGGTA
>JAURML010000005.1 GCA_030830695.1 Caenibius sp.
AAGAAGAAGAGGTAAGCGAAATGGCTCGTTCCGTCTGGAAAGGTCCGTTTGTCGACCTGCACCTGCTGCAGAAGGCAGAAACGGCCCAGGATTCGGGTGGCCGTGCGCCGATCAAGACCTGGTCGCGCCGCAGCACGATCCTCCCGCAGTTCGTCGGCCTGACGTTCAGCGTCTACAATGGCCAGAAGTTCGTGCCGGTTTCGGTCAACGAAGACATGGTCGGCCACAAGCTCGGCGAATTCGCGCCCACGCGCAGTTTCCCGGGCCACGCCGCTGACAAGAAGGGTAAGCGCTGATGAGCAAGCAGAAAGCTCCGCGCCGCGTCGGTGAAAAGGAAGCGCTGGCGGTGGGCACCACCATTCGCGGTTCCGCGCAGAAGCTGAACCTGGTGGCTGGCCTGATACGTGGCAAGAAGGCCGAGGATGCGCTGAACATCCTGACCTTTTCCAAGCGCGCCATGGCGCAGGACGCCAAGAAGGTGCTCGCTTCGGCCATCGCCAACGCGGAAAACAACCATAATCTGGATGTTGACGCGCTGGTGGTCAGCGAAGCCAGCGTTGGCAAGTCCATCACCATGAAGCGGTTCCACACGCGCGGTCGTGGCAAGTCCACGCGCATTCTGAAGCCGTTCTCGCGACTGCGCATCGTGGTCCGTGAAGTTGAGGAGGCCTGAACCATGGGTCAGAAATCGAATCCCATCGGCCTGCGCCTGCAGATTAACCGCACCTGGGACAGCCGCTGGTACGCGGAAGGCCGCGATTACAGCAAGCTGCTGAAGGAAGACATCGAGATCCGCAAGTTCATCATGGAAACGCTGCCGCAGGCCGCGATTTCCAAGGTGGTGATCGAACGTCCGGCCAAGCTGTGCCGCGTTTCGATCTATGCTGCGCGCCCCGGTGTCATCATCGGCAAGAAGGGCGCGGACATTGAAAAGCTGCGCCAGAAGCTCGCCGCGATGACGGACAGCGAAGTGAAGCTGAACATCGTTGAAATCCGCAAGCCGGAAATCGACGCCAAGCTCGTCGCTCAGGGCATTGCCGATCAGCTGGTGCGCCGCGTGGCGTTCCGCCGGGCGATGAAACGTGCGGTGCAGTCAGCCCTGCGGCTTGGTGCCGAAGGCATCAAGATTACCTGCGGCGGCCGTCTGGGCGGCGCGGAAATCGCGCGCGTCGAATGGTATCGCGAAGGCCGCGTGCCGCTGCATACGCTGCGCGCCAATGTGGATTATGCCGAAGCCGAAGCGCTGACGGCGTATGGCATCATCGGCATCAAGTGCTGGATCTTCAAGGGTGAGATTCTGGGCCATGATCCGATGGCGCAGGACCGCTTGATGATGGAGGCTCAGACCTCCGGCGTGCGTCCGGCGCGCTGAGGTAAGGGACCAGGGTAAAAGCAATGCTGCAACCGAAGAAAACCAAGTTCCGCAAGGCTTTCAAGGGCCGGATCCATGGCAATGCCAAGGGCGGGACCACGCTGAATTTCGGCTCCTACGGTCTCAAGGCCATGGAACCGGAACGGATCACCGCGCGCCAGATCGAAGCGGCCCGCCGCGCGATCACCCGCCATATCAAGCGTCAGGGTCGCCTGTGGATCCGCGTGTTCCCCGATGTGCCGGTCTCCAAGAAGCCGGCCGAAGTCCGCCAGGGCAAGGGCAAGGGTTCCGTCGAATACTGGGCCGCGCGCGTGAAGCCGGGCCGGATCCTGTTCGAACTGGACGGCGTGCCCGGTCCGCTGGCCGCTGTCGCGTTCGAACGCGCGGCGATGAAGCTTCCGATCAAGACGAAGGTCGTGGCCCGCCTGGGCGACACCTCGCATCTGGAGGGTTAAGGCATGACCACCACCGAAGACCTTCGCGCGAAGAGCGATGATCAGCTCGTTGCCGATCTTGCCGATCTCAAGCGTGAGCAGTTCAACCTGCGTTTTCAGGCCGCCACCAACCAGCTGGAGCGCCCCGCGCGCATCAAGGAAGTGCGCCGCGAGATCGCCCGTATCAAGACGCTGCAGGGCCAACGCGCCCGCGCTGCGGCCAAGTAAGGAGCCCACGATGCCCAAGCGTATCCTGATCGGGACCGTGGTTTCCGACAAGACTGACAAGACCGTGACCGTGCTGGTCGAACGCAAGGTGCAGCACCCGCTGTACGGGAAGATCATCCGCCGTTCGAAGAAGTACCACGCTCATGACGAGGACAACGCCTTCAGGACGGGCGAACGGGTCCGGATCGAGGAGACCAAACCGATCTCCAAGACCAAGACCTGGAAGGTTCTCGACCGGCTCGGCGCCAGCAAGGGCGTGGCGCTGGATGCCAACCTCGATGTCGAGGCTGCAGGGAATTAGGAGTTGATCCCCGTCATCGCGGGGATAGGCGTTTTAGGAACTGCCGGACAGGTTCCGGCAAGCCAGTGAGAAGGAACCGGATCGATGATCCAGATGCAATCCAATCTCGACGTCGCGGACAACAGCGGCGCGAAGCGCGTCCAGTGCATCAAGGTGCTGGGCGGGTCGAAGCGCCGGACTGCTTCCGTCGGCGACGTGATCGTGGTTTCCGTCAAGGAAGCCCAGCCGCGCGCGCGCGTCAAGAAGGGCGATGTTCACCGCGCGGTGATCGTGCGCACCCGCAAGGATGTGCGCCGTCCCGATGGCAGCGTGATCCGCTTTGACAGCAACGCCGCCGTGCTCGTCAACAAGAACGAGGAGCCGATCGGCACCCGTATCTTTGGCCCCGTGGTGCGCGAACTGCGTGGCCGCGGCTTCATGAAGATCATCTCGCTCGCTCCGGAGGTGCTGTGATGTCTGCTGCGAAGATCAAGCGTGGCGATACGGTCGTCATTCGCTCGGGCAAGGACAAGGGCCGCACCGGCACGGTGATGCAGGTCATGCCCAAGGACGGCAAGGTGCTGGTGCAGGGCGTCAATGTCGCTGCGCGTCACCGCAAGCCGACCCAGGCCAATCCCCAGGGCGGGATTGACCGGCGCGAAGCTCCGCTGGCCATCTCCAAGGTGGCGCTGGCCGATCCCAAGGATGGCAAGCCGACCCGTGTCCGCTTCGAAGTGAAGGATGGCAAGAAGGTCCGCGTTGCCGTCAAGTCCGGGGAGACGATTGATGGCTGACAAATACGTTCCGCGCCTTCGGGCGAAATATGACGCTGAAATCGCTCAGGCGATGACCGCGAAATTCGGCTACAAGAACCCGCTGGAAGTGCCGAAGCTGGAAAAGATCACGCTCAACATGGGCGTGGGCGAAGCCAGCCAGGACAAGAAGAAGGTCCAGACCGCCGCGGCGGAAATGGAACTGATCGCGGGCCAGAAGCCGGTGATTACCAAGGCCAAGAAGTCCATCGCCCAGTTCAAGCTGCGCGAAGGCATGCCGATCGGTTGCAAGGTGACCCTGCGCCGCGAACGCATGTATGAATTTCTCGACCGCCTGGTGACGATCGCCATGCCGCGAATCCGCGACTTTCGCGGCCTCAACCCGAAGAGCTTCGACGGGCGCGGCAATTACGCGATGGGCCTGAAAGAGCAGATCATCTTCCCCGAGATCAGCTACGATCAGATCGAGAAGGTGCGTGGCATGGATATCATCGTCACCACCACCGCAAAGACCGACGATGAAGCGCGCGAATTGCTGCGCCTGTTCGGTTTCCCGTTCCCGGCTGAAGAAGCCGCCGAGAAAGAAGCGGCCTGAGGCCGTGCACGCACGAGGCAAAGGAAAGAGAGCTTAAGTCCATGGCGAAACTGAGTTCCATCAACAAGAACGAGCGTCGCAAGAAGCTTGTGAAGAAATATGCCGGGAAATACGCCCGCCTGAAGGCTGTTGCCGATGACGAGTCGCTGGATGACAGCGAACGGCTGATCGCGCGCCTCAAGCTGGCGGAAATTCCGCGCAATGCCAACCCGACCCGGGTTCGCAACCGTTGCAATACCACCGGTCGTCCGCGTGGGTATTATCGCAAGTTCGGCCTGTGCCGGATCGAACTGCGGGATCTGGCCAACAAGGGCCTGATTCCGGGCGTCACCAAGTCGAGCTGGTAAGGAAGGGATACAGGCAATGGCAATGACCGATCCCCTGGGTGATATGCTCACCCGTATCCGCAACGGCCAGCAGGCGAAGAAGGACTCTGTCCTGTCGCCCGCGTCCAAGCTGCGCGCCAATGTGCTCGAAGTGCTGCAGCGCGAAGGCTATATTCGCGGGTTCAGCGAAGATGACAGCGGCGCGCACAAGGCGCTGCGCATCGAACTGAAATATTTCGAGGGCGAACCCGCTATCAAGCATGTCGCCCGTGTGTCCAAGCCGGGCCGCCGCGTCTATTCGGGTTCCAAGGAACTGCCGGTGGTGCGCAACGGCCTTGGCATCACCATCGTCTCGACCCCCAGAGGTGTGCTTTCGGATGCCGAAGCGCGCAATCTGAACGTCGGCGGCGAAGTGCTGGCGGAGGTGTTCTGATGAGCCGCATTGGCAAGAAGCCGGTGGCGATCCCGGGCGGGGTCACCGCCACGATCGACAACGGCACGCTGAGCGTGAAGGGCCCCAAGGGCACGCTTTCGCTCACCCTGCGCGATGAGATCAGCTATACGGTGGATGGCGACAGCATTCTGGTGAAGCCCGCCAATGATACCAAGCAGGCGCGCGCCTTCTGGGGGATGCAGCGCACGCTGGTGTCCAACCTGGTCGAAGGTGTCAGCGAAGGTTTCACTAAGGTGCTGGAAATCACCGGTGTGGGGTATCGTGCGCAGGCGCAGGGCCGCAAGCTGAAGCTTCAGCTCGGTTTCAGCCATGACGTCGATCTTGACGTGCCGGAAGGTGTCGAGGTGAAGACCCCGGACCAGACCACCATCGAAATCAGCGGGATCGACAAGCAGGCCGTCGGCCAGTTTGCCGCAGAAATCCGCCGCTGGCGCAAGCCCGAACCCTACAAGGGCAAGGGTATCAAATATCGCGGTGAATATATCTTCCGCAAGGAAGGGAAGAAGAAGTAAGATGGCCAGACTTTCCCTTTTCGATCGCCGCCGCCGCCGTGTCCGCACCGCGCTTCGTGCGCGTGCCGGTGGCCGCCCCCGCCTGTCAGTTCACCGTTCGGGCAAGCACATCTACGCCCAGATCATTGACGATGCGCAGGGCCGCACCCTGGCCGCCGCGTCAACGCTGGGCAGCAAGGGCACCAATGTCGATGCCGCCGCTCAGGTGGGCAAGGACATTGCCGATGCCGCCAAAAAGGCGGGCGTGACCACCGTGGTGTTCGACCGTGGTGGCTTCCTGTTCCATGGCCGCGTCAAGGCGCTGGCTGACGCTGCGCGCGAAGGCGGGCTGGAGTTCTGATGATGGCTGACGAGAACAACACCGAAAACACCCAAACCCCGGTCGTGGACACGGGCGCCGAAGCGGCACCCGCGGTTGAAGCGGCACCGGCTGATGCGGGCGAAGCGCGTGGTCGCGGCGGCCGTGGCCGTGGTGGCGGGCGTGACGATCGCGGCGGTGGCCGTGGTCGCGGCCGTGGCGGGCGTGACGATCGCCGTGGGCGCGGTCAGGAAGAAGAAGGCGACGAGCTGATCGAAAAGCTCGTGCACATCAACCGCGTCTCGAAGACGGTGAAGGGCGGCAAGCGCTTCGGTTTCGCCGCGCTGGTCGTGGTGGGTGACGGTTCGGGCCGCGTCGGCTTCGGTCATGGCAAGGCGCGTGAAGTGCCCGAAGCCATCACCAAGGCAACCGCCGCCGCCAAGAAGAAGATGATCCGCGTGCCGCTGAAGGAAGGCCGCACGCTGCATCATGACGGCAAGGGCCGCTTCGGTGCGGGCAAGGTCAATCTGCGTTCGGCTCCCGCCGGGACCGGGATCATTGCCGGTGGCCCGATGCGCGCCGTGTTCGAAAGCCTGGGCGTGGCGGACGTCGTCACCAAGTCGGTCGGCACGTCGAACCCCTACAACATGATCCG
>JAURML010000054.1 GCA_030830695.1 Caenibius sp.
AGGGCGACGTCATCCCATGCTGATGGTCGGCCCGGTCGCCGTGCTGCCCGCGCACCAGAACGAAGGCTTTGGCAAGGCGCTGATGCTGGCGGCACTGGGCGCGCTGGACCCCAAGGCGCCGTTGCCACAGGTGATGATCGGGGACGAGGAATATTACGGGCGCTTCTTCGGCTTCTTCGCCGCACCGACGCAGGGCTGGCAGGTCCCCGGCCCGGTCGACCCGAAACGGCTGCTGGTGCGCTGCGACAATCCGGCCGTGCTCCCGCGCGAAGGCATGCTCGGGCCTTGGCGGGCGGGATGACTTCTGGCATCGCCTGATGCGCGATGCCTTACGAACCACCCCCCGAACTTGGCGCAATGTCACTGGCGGACATCGCCGAAGCGGTCGCGACGCGCAAGCTTCCGCCCGTCAGCGCGTGGAATCCCGTGGAAGAAGGCGAAAGCCAGATGCGCATCGCGGCGGATGGGCGGTGGTATCATGACGGTGGTGAAATCACCCGCCCGGCCATGATCCGCGCCTTCGCCTCGCTGCTCATGCGTGATGCACAGGACCAGCACTGGCTGGTCGTCCCTTACCAGAAGCTGCGTATCGCGGTAGAGGACGCGGCCTTTATCGCCACTGACGTATCCGCGCGGGACGCTGCGCTGGCCTTCCGTCTCAATACGGATGACATTGTGGTCGCCGGGCCGGACAATCGCCTGCGAACTGCCGGGGATCCCGATGTCCCGGCAATCTATCTTGCCGTTCGCAGCGGCTGCGAGGCGCGGCTTGACCGCAGCACCTATCTACAGCTTGCCGAACTGGCGCTGGCCCGCGGCGATGACTGGACGGTGGAAAGCCTGGGCGAAAGTTTTTCGCTGGTGCCGCAATGACCACGCTGCATGAACGGCTATCCCGGCTATATGACATCGGGCATCAGCAACCCTTGCCCGACCCCGTGCGCGATGGGGTGCCGCCGCCGGACCTGCTGCATCCCGCCGCGGTGCTGATCGCGGTGACGGAACGCGAACGCCCCGGCGTGCTCCTCACTCACAGGCCCGAAACCATGCGCAAACATGCCGGGCAGGCGGCTTTCCCCGGCGGCAGGATCGATCCCGGCGAAAATCCGGTCGAAGCGGCGCTGCGCGAAGCGGAAGAAGAGCTGGGAATCGACCCCGCTCACGTGCGGATCATCGGCGCGAGCGACCCGTTCCATACGCGCACGGGCTTTGCCGTCACCCCGGTACTGGCCACCGTGCCCGCTGATCTCCCCCTCCGGCCCAATCCGGCCGAAGTGGCTGAGTGGTTCGAGCCACCCTTTGCCTTTATCCTCGATCCTGCCAATCAGGCAGAGCGCGAGATATTCTTCGAGGGGGCGATGCGGCGCTATATTGAAATCATGTGGCACGATCCGCAGGGCAAGGCGCATCGCATCTGGGGCGTGACTGCGGCGATCATAGCCAATCTGGCGCAGCGGATTTCGCATGAGCAGCTGTGATCGTCTGCCTGCTGCCGCATGGACCCGGCGCGACGGGTTGCGCGCGCTGGCCACCGCGATGGGCGCGGGAAAACTGCGCTGGGTGGGCGGCGCTGTGCGCGACACGCTGTTGGGTCATCCGGTCAGCGATGTCGACGCCGCCACCCCCCTGCCGCCTGACGAAGTGATGGCGCGGCTGCGCAAGGCCGGCATCCGCTGCGTTCCAACCGGGATCGATCATGGCACGATCACCGCGCTGATCGAAGGCGGCAACGTGGAGATCACCACGCTGCGCCACGATGTTTCGACTGACGGCAGGCGCGCGACGATACAATTCGCCGAAGACTGGCGCGATGATGCGGCACGCCGGGATTTCACCATCAACGCGCTTTATGCTGATCCTGAAACGCTTGAAATATACGACTATTTCGGCGGGCGCGAAGATCTGGTGGCACGGCGAGTGCGCTTTATCGGCGATGCGCGCGAGCGGATACGCGAGGATCACCTGCGCATCCTGCGCTATTTTCGCTTTCAGGCACGGTTTGGATCGGCACTGAATGAGGAAGCGGAACGGGCCTGCACCGAACTGGCGGATACGCTGAAAGGCCTCAGCCGCGAACGGGTGGCGATGGAACTGCTTAACCTGCTGGGCCTGCCTGACCCCGCGCTAACAGTTGCCCGCATGCGCAATCTTGGCGTTTTGCCGGTCATTCTGCCCGAGGCAGGCAGGCAAGAGGTGGATGCACTGGCCCGGCTGGTGCGCGCCGAAAGTGCCGCTGGCATCGCGCCCGATGCGATGCGGCGCCTGGCCGCTCTGCTTCCGTCCGTGGAACCGGTTGCCGACGGCGTTGCCGCAAGGCTGCGCCTGTCCGGAAAGCAGCGCAAACGGCTGTCCTGCGCAGCCGAACGACGACCCGAAGATGCTGATAACCCCCGCGCGCTGGCTTATCGCGAAGGGGTGGAAGGCGCGCTGGACCGGCTGCTGCTGGGCGGAACTGACATCACCCCGCTCACCGGCTGGCAGGTTCCGCAATTGCCGATCAAGGGCGGTGCCATTGTCGCCAGCGGGGTGCAAGCCGGACCTGACATCGCGCGCGTGCTGCGCCGGGTCGAA
The DNA here is from genome assembly GCA_030830695.1 of Caenibius sp. Lineage (GTDB taxonomy): Bacteria > Pseudomonadota > Alphaproteobacteria > Sphingomonadales > Sphingomonadaceae > JACKKV01. Next base: position 2,572 of record JAURML010000054.1, read on the forward strand.
GCGCGCTGGGTCGAGGAAGGATTCCCTGACGAGGCGCGCGTGCGCGAAATTCTCGCTGAAGAGGTCGCCGCCATTTGATCTGGCCTGGCCGCATGGTTCATATCCGGCAAATGAAGCCAGCCTGCCATACATCCGCGCTTAATCAGCGTCCGCTATGACATGTTGCGCATCTGGATTGTGAAAAATCATCGGCTCAGTGGTTGCCAGCATGGTTTTTTGATGAGACAGGAGCGGCTCGCCATGGCCGGTTCCGATCGGTCGCGCCCTGCTGGCAGGGCGACGCGAGTTGCCGGCAGGATCTGTATCTTGCCAGCTGCGGGATTGCAGCAGCTGCTGCGCTTGTCCCGGCATCCCGGCGTTTTTCCCGGCGATGCATTCACATCACCGAAAATATCGGGCCACTTGCGGGTTCGGTATCGATTGGCCCGCTACGCGGGGCTTTGGGAAGCAAGTAACTGGAGTAGGATATGAAATTCTTCAAACTGGCTGCGGCGGCAAGCGTCGCGATTATGAGCACCGCGATGGCTGCGCAGGCGGAAGAGGCCGTCAATCTGGCGGTCGGCACCACTGTCTTTGGCCCTCAGGGCGGCGAAGTGGGCACGATCGAGCAGGTCGTGGATGGCAACATCGTGGTCAATACCGGCACCAATTCGGCCCCGCTTCCGGCCGCGTCCTTCGTCCAGGGCGAAAAAGGCCCGATGATCGGCTTCACTCAGGCACAGCTGAACGAAGCAATCGAAGCAGCCAAGGCCCAGGCCGATGCCGCGCTGGCCAGCGCACTGGTTTCGGGCGCAGCCCTGCGCAGCATTGACGGTGTCGCACTGGGCACAGTTGGCGAAATCGAAGGCGACAATGTCACCGTCAATCTCGACACCGGCCCCATCGTCCTGCCCAAGAGCCAGTTTGCAACCGACGCCGATGGCCTGATCGTGCGCTTCACCGCCGAACAGCTGCAGGCCGCGCTCAGCCAGGCAGCAGGCTGAATTCCTGACAGCGAGCGAAGGGGCAGGTGCGCAGCCGCGTGCCTGCCCCTTTTCGTGTCAGAAACGATTGTCACGCGGGAAGCCGGTGGGCGGCATCCGCCCCGCCGCACCGCGCGCCACCTTCCACAGCATCACATCCTTTTCAGTGCGCGTCCGTCCGCTATCCCCGCCCATCGCCCAGCTCAGGCCATCTTCGAGGCGGAAAGAGACCGCATCGGACAATCCGCCGTCGCGATAACGCTGCAAGGTAACGCCCTGCCCGCGCGCCAGCAGCGGCAGTTCTTCCAGCGCGAAAATCACCAGCTTGCGGTTGTCGCCCACCACCGCCACGTGATCATGCTCCGCCGCAATTTCCCGCACCACGGCCAGCTTCACTCCCGGCTTCACATTCACGACCTGGCGGCCCTTGCGCGTTTCGGCCAGCAGTTCGTCCATTTCGGCAGCAAAGCCCTTGCCATTGCTGGCTGCGAGCAACAGCTGCCCCTTGGCCCGGTACGGCAGGATGTTGACGATCTGCGCATCGGCATCGATGTCCACCATGGTGCGGATGGGTTCGCCAAAGCCGCGAGCGCCCGGCAGCTTGTCCGCCCCCAGCGTGAAGAAGCGCCCGGTGTCGAGCGCGATCAGCAGCTTGTCAGTGGTCTGCGCATGAAAGGCGAAGGCAGGTCCGTCGCCTTCCTTGAACTTAAAGTCGCCATCCAGCGGGACATGTCCGCGCGCCGCGCGAATCCAGCCGCGCTGTGAAAGGATCACCGTCACCGGTTCCTTCTCGATCATCGCATCCATGCTGAATTCGACCGTCGGCGCAGCTTCCGCAATCGTGGTACGGCGGGCGCCGAGCGGCGTATCTTCTGAATATTCCTTGCGCAGATTGGCCAGGTCGCGCTTCAGCCGCGTCCGCTGACGGGCCGGGCTGCCCAGCAGCTGCTCCAGCTCGTCACGTTCTTTCAGCAGATCGTCGCGTTCCTGCCGCAGCTCCATTTCTTCCAGCCTGCGCAGGCTGCGCAGACGCATGTTGAGGATAGCCTCGGCCTGCCGGTCGGTCAGCCCGAATTCGGCCATCATCACGGGCTTCGGTTCATCCTCGGTCCGGATAATCTCGATGATCCGGTCAAGGTTGAGGAAGGCGATGATATAGCCTTCGACCAGTTCCAGCCGTGCCGCGATCCGGTCCAGCCGGTGCTGGCTGCGGCGCTGCAATATGTCGATCTGGCTGGCGATCCAGTTCACCAGCAGTTCTTTCAGGCCCATGACCATGGGCGTGCGCCCCATGCCCCCATGCGCATCCAGCACGTTGAGGTTCAGGCTGAAACGGCTTTCCAGATCGGTCAGCTTGTAAAGGCTTTCCTTGAGCAGTTCGGGATCGACATTGCGGCTCTTGGGTACCAGTACGAGGCGGATGTTCTCGTCAGATTCATCGCGCACATCCTCCAGAATCGGCACCTTGCGGTCCGCGATCACCTGGGCAACCTGTTCGATCAGCTTGCCTTTCTGGACCATGTAGGGAATCTCGGAGATGACCAGCTGCCACTGTCCCCCGCCCAGCCGCTCTATCCCCGCCGCGCGATCCGCTTCGTCCTTCGCTTCTTCGGCATGGAAGCGGGCCCGCACGCGGAAACTGCCCCGCCCGGTCGCATAGGCATCGGAAATAGCTGCCGGGCTGTCAGCAACGACGCCGCCGGTCGGAAAATCCGGCCCCTGAAACAACTCCATCAGCCGCGCGTGTTCGACATGCGGATTGTCAATCACTTCCAGCGCGGCATCGATCACTTCGGCCACATTGTGGCTGGGGATCGAGGTGGCCATGCCCACCGCAATCCCGCTTGATCCATTGGCCAGAAGATTGGGGAACAGGCCGGGGAAAATCTCCGGCTCTTCCTCTTCCCCGTTGTAAGTCGGGATGAAATCGACCGTGCCTTCGTCAAGCCCCGCCATCAGGCGAATGGCGGTGGGCGTCAGCCGCGCTTCGGTGTAGCGATAGGCCGCCGCATTATCCCCGTCGATATTGCCGAAATTGCCCTGACCTTCGACGAGCGGATAACGCAGCGCAAAGGTTTGCGCCAGACGGACCATCGCATCATAGACCGAGGCATCGCCATGAGGGTGATATTTGCCGATGACATCACCCACCACGCGCGCGCTTTTCTTGAAGGCACTGGCTGGATCGAGCTTTAGCTGGCGCATCGCCCACAGCAGCCGGCGATGCACAGGTTTCAGGCCGTCACGCAGGTCCGGTAGCGAACGGGCAGTAATGGTCGAAAGCGCATAAACGAGATAGCGTTCGGACAAGGCGCTGTCGAACGGCGCATCAACGATGGCGTCAAACGGGTCGGGTTCGGTCTCGGAAGTCGTGATGTCCATCGTCCCGCCCTAGCAAGGCGCGCCGATCACCGCCAAGCCTAACCCCGCTGCAGGTCGTGGCTATCCACGGGGATTTGTACTTCCAGCCCGTCAAGGTCGGGGGAAAGCGTGATCTGGCAAGCCAAACGACTGGTGCGCCGTGCCCCCGCGGCCAGATCAAGCAGGTCTTCTTCCTCCTCGCTTGCCGGTTGCAACCGCTCGAACCAGTCCTTCGCTACAATCACATGGCAGGTGGAGCAGGCCATCTGCCCCTCGCAGGTTCCCTCCAGCGGCATCCCGGCAGCCTGGCCAGCCTCCAGCAGCGAGGCGCCTTCATCTCCCTCGGCATCGACGGCGCGGCCATCTGCGGTGATGAAACGCAACCGGACCATTCTCACTCCTGCACAGCTGCGGCGGCCAGGATCAGCCGGCCCGCCTCTTCAACTTCATCCAGCGTCGTATAGCGTCCAAACCCAAGGCGGATCGACGATTTCGCCTGCCGGTCAGACAGGCCAAGCGCACGCAGCACATGGCTGGGCCTGCCCGACCCGCTGGCGCAGGCGGAACCAGCCGAAAATGCCACATCGCGCACGTCCGACATCAACCGGGCGACATCCAGCCCTTCGCACCGCAAGTTGAGATTGCCGCGCCAGCGATTTTCGATGCAGCCATTGACTGTCCAGCCCGAAAAAAGTTCCACAGCCTTATCCCACAATTTGTCCACATGCGCGCGGTCAACCTCCATCCGCGCCACCGCCAGTTGTGCGGCCGCTCCGAAACCGGCGCAAAGTGCGGGGCTGAGTGTGCCCGAACGCAGCCCCTGTTCCTGCCCGCCACCGCGGATAATCGGCGTCAGACTGACCCCGTCGCGCACCCACAGCGCACCGATGCCCTTGGGGCCGTATAGCTTGTGCGCGGAGACGGCGATCAGATCCGCGCCCGCAGGCGGTGCCAGCTTGCCCGCCCCCTGTACCGCATCGCACAGGAACAGTGCACCCGCCTGTCGCGCGCGTTCAGCCAGCCGTTCCACCGGCTGGACCGTGCCGATTTCATTATTGACCTGCATCACCGCGATCAGATCCGTGCCATCAGGCAGCACAATCTCGGCATCTATCAGACCGTCGGCGTTGATCGGCAGCACCGCACCGTCAAAAGCCCACTCGACCGGATCAAGCACCGCCGCATGTTCGAGCGCCGAAACCGCCGGGCGGCAGGCGCCGCTGCCAAGCAGCGCGAGGTTGAGCGCCTCGGTCGCGCTGCCGGTGAAGATCACGCGTCCGCCCGGCGGGAACAGCGCCGCGACCTGGTCTCTTGCCACTTCCACCGCAGCGGCTGCCTTCCGGCCCATGCGATGCACGCGGTGCGGGTTGCCGAAGCCTTCGCTATCCGGCCCGCCAAGCCAGGCCAGCATCGCCTCGCGCGCTTCGGGGGCAAGCGGTGTAGTCGCCTGGCAATCGAGGTAGATCATGCGGCGCACACCTTTGCCTCGCGGGCCATCGCGATCCATGCCTCGCTGAAGCGCTCCACATCCTCTCGCGTCGTATTCCAGCCGACGCTGACCCGGATCGTGCGCCGCGCCACACCCTCATCCAGCCCCATTGCCTCCAGCACCGGACTGCGTTTGAGACTGCCGGAGGAACAGGCGCTGCCCTGCGACACGGCAAAACCTGCCATGTCGAACCGCATCAGCTGCGCGCTGGCGGAAAGGCCCGGCATCGCAATCGCTCGGATATAAGGTGTCGGGTCAGCCAGCAGATCAGACAGCCAGACACCGCCCAGATCCCGCACATGCGCGGCAAGATCATCAACGGGTTCCAGGACCTCAGCAGGCAGGAAGGGGGTACGGCAAGCGCCCAGTGCGGCGGCCATGCCCAGCACACCGGGCAGGTTTTCGGTACCGCGCCGGTAACCGCGTTCCTGACCGCCAGCAGCTTCGAGCAAGGCGAAATCGCGCAACAGCAAGGCGCCTGTGCCCGGCGGTCCGCCGAGCTTGTGCGCCGAAACGATCACCATGTCCGCTTCTTGAGGGATGGCGAACTTGCCCGCGCTCTGCGCCGCATCGACGATGAGCAACCCGCCCGCTGCATGCACCACAGCCGCAATGGCCGGAATGTCCTGCCTGTTGCCGGTTTCGGAATTGATTGTCTGCGCCGCCACCACAGGCCGCTCGCGTCCGTCCACAGACTCGCGCAATACCTCCATGTCCAGCGCACCGTCAGGCCGCCCCGGCAGGCGTTCTGCATCCGGCGCAGCTTTCAGCACGCTTTCATGTTCCACCGCACAAACCAGCCGCGCGCCACCACGAGCAGCGCCAAGCGCCAGGGCAGCACTCTCACTGGCGCCGCTGGTAAAGATCAGCTCGCCCTTCCAGCCAAGGGCCGCCTTCACCCGTTCGCGCGCATCTTCCAGCAAGGCACGTGCCTTGCGCCCCTGCGCATGGGGGCTGGACGGATTGGCCCAAAGCTCCATGCCAAGCGCCACCGCTTCGGCCGCTTCGGGCCTGACCGACGTGGTTGCCGCATGATCGAGGTATATACGCACGCGCGCTCCGTTTGCGGGAATTGCGAAAAGTGAGAGGAACACTATATAGCGCGCACCTCCATGCGCGCCAGCGCTGCGATTTTGCAGGATTGCCGATTCATGCCCTCAGTGATTTTCCCCGGTCCCGAAGGCCGCCTCGAAGGTCGTTTCCAGCCTTCCTCCCGCCCGCGCGCGCCGGTGGCGATGATCCTTCATCCGCACCCCCAGGGCGGCGGCACCATGAACGATCGTATCGTGCAACGGCTGTACAAGACCTTCGTCGACCGCGGTTTTGCAACCCTGCGCTTCAATTTTCGCGGCGTGGGGCGCAGCCAGGGCAGCTTCGACAACGGTATCGGTGAACTGTCCGATGCCGCCGCCGCGCTGGACTGGGTGCAGTCAATTCATCCGGAAGCGCAAACGACCTGGATTGCCGGTTTCAGTTTCGGCGCACTGATCGGCATGCAGCTGCTGATGCGTCGCCCGGAAATCCGTGGCTTCATTTCCGTGGCGCCTCCCGCCAACATGTATGATTTCAGCTTCCTTGCACCCTGTCCCGCCTCAGGCATCATCGTGCAAGGCACCGGCGACACGGTGGTCCAGCCTTCGGCCGTGCAGAAGCTGGTCGACAAGCTGCGTACGCAAAAACACATCACCATCCATCACGATGAAATTCCGCGCGCCAATCACTTCTTCGAAAACGAGCTGGAAGACCTGATGAAGTCGGTGGACAACTACCTGAATTTCCGCCTCGCGCCGGAATGCCCGATCCGTTGATCTGACGGAGCCTATTGCAGGACCCGATCCACCGGCGCATCGCCGGTGGCATCAGGCAGCGTCCAGATGGCAACATTCACGGCCATGATCGCGGCCAAGAGCAGCATCAGCAACACACGGGCAGCAGGGGCACCTTTGCGCCACAGGTAATAGGCCCCCACCACGAGAGCGATGGCGGCCATTACCAAAATGGAAAGAACCGCCGCCACAGGCCTTATTTCTTGCCGAGCAGCCCGCCAGCCAGGCCTACCAGATCGTTCAGCGGGTTGCCGTCGCCATCGCGGTCAAGCATTCCCAGGATCCCCTTGGCCTGCGGATTTTCCTGAATCATCCGGGCAAATTCGCCCAGCGATCCTTCACCGCCGATCGCCTGCACGATCTTGCCCAGCTGACCAGTATCCAGGCCGGTTTTCTGCGCGGCCAGTTCCACCGTATCGCCCGGCTCCTGGTGCGACTTGCCAAGTGCCGCAATCGCCTTTTCGGTCAATTCCGCCGGTAGGCCCAGCTTGCTTGCGAGATTGGCCACATCATCAGGCGCACCTGCCACTTGCTTGAGGATCGAATCGAACAGGCTCATCACGCCACTCCTTCATTTTCAGCGGCATAATGATGCCGCGGACGAGCGACAGAAAAAAGAACCTGTCCGCCGCCGCGCAAAATAAAAGGGGGGCCGCAGCCCCCCTTTCGCAAGATTATGAGCGAAACGTCGATCAGGCTGCCTGCGGAGCCGCCTGCCGGACGCTTTCATCGACGTGAGCGGCGAACTGCTCAAAATTGTCGACAAACTTGCGCACCAGGTCCTGAGCGGTGCGGTCATACTCCTCACCGTCGGCCCAGGCGGCACGCGGATCCAGCAGGTTGGCATCAACGCCCGGCACCGCGACCGGAACCTCGAACCCGAAGTTCGGGTCCTTGCGGAATTCGACATCGTTCAGGCTGCCATCAAGCGCGGCGTTGAGCAGCGCGCGGGTGGCCTTGATCGGCATCCGCTTGATCCCAGGCTCGCTCGCCTTGCCGCCGCTCCAGCCGGTGTTGACCAGCCAGCACTGCGCCCCGCCATCGGCGATGCGCTTCTTCAGCAGGTTGCCATACACGCTGGGGTGGCGCGGCATGAAGGCGGCGCCGAAGCAGGTGGAAAAGGTTGCGGTCGGCTCGGTCACGCCAATCTCTGTCCCGGCCACCTTGGCGGTATAGCCCGAGAGGAAGTGATACATCGCCTGCTCCGGGGTCAGCCGGGCGATCGGCGGCAGCACGCCGAAGGCATCGGCGGTCAGCAGAATCACGTTCGACGGCGGTGGCCCCAGGTTCTTTTCGCTGGTGTTGGGAATGAACTCGATCGGGTAGGCGCCGCGGGTATTCTCGGTCTTGCTGTCGTCGGTGAAGTCAAGCACGCGGGTGTCGGGATCCATGGTGACGTTTTCCAGGATCGTGCCGAACATCTTCGTGGTGGCGTAGATCTCCGGCTCGCCCTCGGCCGAGAGGTTGATCATCTTGGCGTAGCAGCCACCTTCGAAGTTGAAGATCGCCTGATCCGACCACCCGTGCTCGTCATCACCGATAAGCGTGCGGCTGGCGTCAGCCGACAGCGTGGTCTTGCCGGTGCCCGAGAGGCCGAAGAAGATTGCGCTCTTGCCGTCCGGTCCGATATTGGCCGAACAATGCATCGGCATCACGCCCTGCGCCGGCAGGAGGAAGTTCAGCAGGCCGAAAACGCCCTTCTTCATCTCGCCTGAATATTCGGTATTGCCGATCAGGATCAGCTTTTCGCTGAAGTGGACTGCGATCACCGTGTCGCTGCGACAGCCGTGGCGTGCCGGGTCGGCCTTGAAGCTCGGCAGGTTGATGATGGTGTATTCCGGCGCGAAGCTGGCAAGTTCGTCTGCGGAGGGGCGCACCAGCAAGGTGCGGATGAACAGGTTGTGCCAGGCCATCTGGGTGATGACGCGCACGTTCACGCGGTATTCCGGCTGGCTGCCGCCGAACAGGTCGGCGACGTAAAGCTCGCCCTGGTCCTTCACCGCAGCAAGAAAATCGGCCTTCAGAGTGTTCCAGTGTTCCTGCGACATGGGCTGGTTGATGGCGCCCCAGTTGATCGTGTCTTCGGTCACCGCATCGCGCACGACGAACTTGTCCTTGACGCTGCGGCCGGTGAACTTGCCGGTGTCCACCAGCAGCGCGCCGTCTTTGGTCAGGCGGCCTTCGCCCTTCATCAGTGCCTCTTCCACCAGCGCTGCGGTGCCTAGGTTCGGCCGGATTGTGGCGCCGGTGGCGATGCCCTGGTCGGCGAGCGAAACGGAAAGCGAAGTGGTCAAGACTATCTCCAAAGGAAACCGTATCTGGGGGGCGCCCGTCAGGACTCATCTTTCAGGAGAATCCCGGGCGGCGGCGACACCGCGCATAGTCGCGCAAATGCCCTTCGTCAATTTTGTCCAGCATTTGCAATAATATACCAAACAATCCATTATTTTACCGCACTTGCACGATAGACCGTTCGTGAAGCGCGTTGTGCGGAACGCGGGCTGCGGCTAGTGTCAGGCAGCATCAACGGAGCGAACGCACCAGCCGTATGGCCCCGGACAATCCCACCCCCGGCAATCAACCCCAGACCATCGCGCTGGTGGATGATGACCGCAACATCCTGACTTCGGTTTCCATCGCTCTCCAGACCGAAGGTTTCGCCACGCGCGTGTATTCCGACAGCGTCGCCGCGCTCAGAGCCTTGTCGGAAAATCCGGCCGATCTGGCGGTGCTCGACATCAAGATGCCGCAGATGGACGGCATGGAACTGCTGCGCCGCCTGCGCGAAA
>JAURML010000055.1 GCA_030830695.1 Caenibius sp.
CTGCAAATAAATAAGCGAGAATTTGCAAAGCACCGAATCACACTGTGGATATCTTGCAGTCAGCCAACGCCCGGCCTCAACGTGTCATGCCCCGGTCGCGGTCCAGCAATAAGGCGGACAAGATGGCTCCGATTTCATTGTCGATCGCGCCATCGATCTTGCGCGGACGCCAGCGGCGCTGGAACGCAGTCACCGCCGCCTGCAGGTCCGAGATGTCATAGCCGAAGCGTTCCAGACCCAGGAAGAAAGCTCCGTCATTGGGAAAGAGATTGCCCAGCGAGAGATGCGGTGTGGGCAGGGCGAGCCTGCGCGCAGACAGCGCTTCCCAGTCGAACAATTCACCCGGGTCCTGTTTGCGGTCGGGCGCGATATCCGAATGACCCACCACATTGGCGCGCGGAATATCGTGACGCTGGATGATCTCGGCCAGCAAAGGCAGCAAGGCCTCCATCTGCGCATCAGTGAAGGGGCGATAGCCGAATTCGTGGCCAGGGTTGGCCAGTTCGATCCCGATGCTCGCGGAATTCACATCAGTGATCCCGCGCCAGTAACTGCGTCCGGCATGCCAGGCCCGGCGCGCCTCGTCGATCAGGCGGCAAACCGTGCCATCCTCGTCAATCATGTAATGGGCCGACACCTCGGCCTGCGGATCGCACATCCGCTCCAGCGCGGCGGCGGCGCTTTCCATGCCGGTGTAGTGGAGCACCACCATGGACACGGGCAGTTTGCGCGGGTTGTGATTGGGCGAGTCGACCTCGCGATGGACCAGCTCGTTCATGCGCAGATGGTCCTCATCGCCTGATCATCCCTCGGGCAGCACCGCACCTAGCACCAGCGCGTCCTCGCTCAGCGCATATTGCAGGCCCCCGCCCGTTCGCGCGGCGAGCAGGCACAGCATATGCGCAGCGGCGGTGCGGCTCGACACCTCGTCCGCTGGCAGCGAACCGTCCAGTGCCTTGCCGATCGTGGGATCGAACGCGATTTTCGGACCGGTTGCGCGGACCACGATTTCTGCGGCGCCTTCGCGCATTTCCATGCCGATATCCAGCGTTCCGCCGCGCACCAGCGCATCAATGCCAAGCTGCGCGAAATTGAGCAGCACCTTGACCGCCGGCTTCGACATTTCAGCAAGCCCCAGCGCCCAGTTGATCGTCACCCGGTCATTGTTGCGCACCAGCGCATCGATCAGGCTGCGCGGCTCGTCTGCTGCCACCATGTCGCCGAACCCGCCTGCCGCGCCAAAGGCGAGCCGGAAGAATTTGAGCTTGTCCGCCGAAATACGCGCGCTCTGTTCGAGCAGTTCCATGCAGCGCTGGCGCATTTCCGGGTCTTTTTCATCGGCCAGCAGTTCCAGACCGTTGGACAGCGCCCCCACCGGGCTCAACAGGTCATGGCACAGACGCGAACAAAGCTGGCTGGCGAGATCGAGCGGGTTGGTTTCGTTCATGTCGAGGATGCGTTTCCTGTCAGATATAACATTGTGCAAACGATATTAGTCGAAAAGCGCGGCGCTTCCGCCATGCCCGCGCCGCACGCACACCGCCTTACCCATCCGTGACGTTGTATGAAAGCGGCAAAAACCCCCTTTCACCATCACGCCAGAAACACACCTCCTGCCCGGCGATGATCGCCCACACCCGCCCGTCGCAAGCAGCACTAGCCCTGTCCACTGCCGAGGGTTCCGCCGTACCCTGCGGGTGAGAGTGATAATAGCCGATCACCGCAGGTCCGCCGGCGCGCGCCGCCCGATGCGCATCGATCAGCGCCTGCGGGTCGATCTCGAAATGGCTGGCCGGATCGGGATGAACATTGGCGCAGCCCCGCGCTTCCTCGATCCGGTCATCACGCCCCAGCAGGATGCCGCAGGCTTCGCGTGGATGCGCAGCAGCGGCACGATCCCGCAATTGATGCAACAGCGCCCTTGTCACCAGCAACTCCATAGCCATCTAGTTAGCATGGGGGACAGGGAAGTCATCAGCGGCACGATCAGCGATGGCGGCCAGCGGCTGGACAAGGCGCTGGCTGACGCGACCGGTCTTTCGCGGGAGCGGGTGAAGACGCTGATCGCTGAAGGACGCGTCCTGCTGGACGGGACAGCCGCATCCTCTCCATCAGCGAAGGTCGCCGCGGAAACCGCTTTCACCATCGAATTGCCCGCCCTGGCCGCGGCGCCCGCCCGGCCGCAGGACATTCCGCTGGTCGTGGTGTTCGAGGATGAACATCTGATCGTGATCGACAAGCCCGCCGGGCTGGTGGTCCATCCAGCCGCAGGCAACCCTGACGGTACGCTGGTCAACGCGCTGCTGCACCATTGCCGGGGTCAACTGTCCGGCATCAACGGCATCGCCCGCCCCGGCATTGTTCACCGGATCGACAAGGACACCTCGGGCCTGATCGTCGCAGCGAAAAGCGACGCGGCGCATGAAGGGCTGGCCCGCCAGTTTGCCGACCATTCGATAACGCGCGCCTATCTGGCGCTGGTGAACGGGGTGCCGGTTCCGCCCTCCGGGACGGTCAACGCGCGCATCGGCAGGTCCGATGCCAATCGCAAGAAAATGGCGGTCCTGCCTGACAGCGCCACCCGTGGCAAATATGCGGTGACGCATTACCGCATGCTCGAAGCGTTCGCCGGCGCCGCATTGGTCGAATGCCGCCTTGAAACAGGCAGAACTCACCAGGTGCGCGTTCACATGGCGTCAATCGGCCATCCGCTCCTGGGCGATCCGCTTTATGCACGCACTAATCCTCGAATCAGACCGATTTTGTCGCATTCCGGTTTTGCCCGGCAGGCGCTTCATGCTGCCGAACTGGGCTTTGCTCACCCGATTTCGGGCGAAACTCACGAATTTCGCAGCGAAATGCCGGCAGACATGCGGGAAATTCTGGAAAAAATTGCAGACTTGTGATAGGAATAAAATCAGTTCCATCATCCTAATGTGGCCGCGCCAGGCGGATGCCCATCAGGGGTCCATCGAAAGCGGTCGACGCGAAAGGTAAGGGAAAGAAGTGAGCGAGACCAAACCTACGAAGACCAGCCTGCCCGCGCTTGGCGGGGAGCAGAGTCTCAACCGCTATCTGGCGGAAATCAAGAAATTCCCGGTGCTGACGGCAGAGCAGGAATATATGCTCGCCAAACGCTATCAGGAACATGAAGATCCCGAAGCTGCCGCGCAGCTCGTCACCAGCCATCTGCGGCTGGTGGCCAAAATCGCCATGGGCTATCGCGGCTATGGCCTGCCCGTGTCCGATCTCATTTCCGAAGGCAATGTCGGCCTGATGCAGGGCGTCAAGAAGTTCGAACCCGATCGCGGCTTCCGCCTTGCCACCTATGCCATGTGGTGGATCAAGGCCAGCATGCAGGAATTCATCCTGCGCAGCTGGAGCCTGGTGAAAATGGGCACTACCGCCGCACAGAAGAAGCTGTTCTTCAACCTGCGCCGGATGAAGAAGAATCTCGACGCTTACGAGGATACGGATCTTCACCCTGACGATGTGGCCAAGATCGCCACAGACCTGGGCGTGCCCGAACAGGAAGTCATCAACATGAACCGGCGCATGCTGATGGGGGGCGATGCGTCGCTCAACGTCTCCATGCGTTCGGACGAGGAAGGCTCGGGCCAGTGGCAGGACTGGCTGACCGATGACCGCCCGCTGCAGGATGAAACCGTCGCCGACGCTGAAGAGGCCGCGCTGCATCACGAAATGCTGACCGAAGCGATGGAAAGCCTGAACGAGCGGGAACGCCATATCCTGACGGAACGGCGGCTGGTGGACGAACCGCAGACGCTGGAAGAGCTCAGTCAGGTCTATGATGTGTCACGCGAACGCATCCGCCAGATCGAAGTGCGCGCCTTTGAAAAATTGCAAAAGGCGATGCAGCGCATCGCGGGCGAACGGCTGATGCCGACGGCGGCACTTGGCTGATCAACGGGATTGCGGGGGTGGTTTCGCCACCCCCGTTTGTCCACCATGCAACCGCATCGAAGGGCGCGACAGGCGCATTTCGCCGCGCTAGAGCTTGCGTGTGAGCGAGAATCGCAAAAACCCGGGCGACAAGATCGTGCTTTTTCCTGGCGTGCGAAGGGTACGACGGGCGCGCAAGCTCACGCTGGCGCGGCTGGTGTGGTGGGTGATCGTGATCTTCCTGATCTGGAGCATCGGCTCTGTCCTCCTGTTCCGCTTCGTGCCCATCCCCGTCACCGCCACGATGCTGCTTGACGGAAACGGTATCACCAAGGACTGGACCCCGCTGTCACGCATTGACCGCAACATGGTGTCCGCCGTGATCGCAGCAGAAGACGGCAAGTTCTGCCTACATGACGGGTTCGACCGCGAGGCGATCGAGAAGGCGATGGAACGCAACGCCCGCGCCGAAAGGAACGGCGGGCGAATCCGCGGCGGATCGTCGATCAGCCAGCAAACCGCCAAGAATGTCTTCTTGTGGCAGGGCGGCGGTTATGTCCGCAAGGGACTGGAGGCATGGTTCACCGTGCTGATCGAACAATTATGGGGCAAGCGGCGGATCATGGAGGTCTATCTCAATGTCGCCGAAACCGGCATCGGCACATATGGAGTTGAAGCCGGCTCCCAACGCTATTTTCAGCATTCTGCCGCACGCCTTTCGCGCAGCGAAGCCGCCCGCATGGCAGCCGCCCTGCCCCTGCCCAAGAAACGCGCCGTGGTGAACCCGACCGGTTTTACCCGCCGTTACGGCAACACGATTGCCGCGCGTATTGGCGTGGTCCGGCGTGACGGCCTTGATTCCTGCGTTTACGAGTGATTGGATGAGCGACGCGCACCATCATCATGATCACACGCATGGGCATGGGAATGGGCATTCCCACAGCCACGCACCTGCGGATTTCGGGCGCGCCTTTGCCATCGGCGTGGTGCTCAATTCCGGCTTCGTGGCGGTAGAGGCAATCTATGGCTGGATCGCCGGATCGATGGCGTTGATTGCAGATGCCGGGCACAATCTGTCAGACGTGCTCTGCCTGCTGATCGCATGGGCGGCCAGCGTGGCGGCAAGGAGACCACCAAGCGCGCGCTTTACCTATGGGTTGAAATCGGGGTCGATCCTCGCCGCCATGGCCAATGCCGCCCTGCTGCTGGTGGCGCTGGGCATGATCCTGATCGAAACGCTGCGCCGCCTGTGGCAACCCGCCCCGGTACAGGGCGAAACGGTGATGATCGTGGCCGCCATCGGCATCGCCATCAACACGGCAACCGCACTGCTGTTCATGCGCGGTCGCCGCCATGACATCAACATTCGCGGCGCCTTCCTGCACATGGCCGCTGATGCGCTGGTGTCTGCGGGTGTGGTGCTGGCAGGGTTGCTGATCGTACTGACGGGCAGGCTGTGGATCGATCCGCTCACCAGCCTGGTGATCGTGGCCGTGATCGCCTGGGGCACCTGGGGATTGCTGAAAGACAGCGTGGCGATGGCCCTGCTGGCAGTGCCCGCCGGGATAGACGAAGGCGCGGTCCGCCGCTTCCTGCTTTCACGTGCCGGCGTCCATTCCGTGCATGATCTGCATATCTGGCCGATGAGCACCACGGAAACCGCGCTGACCGCGCATCTGGTCATGCCGGGCGGGCATCCGGGCGATGGCTTCCTGCATGAACTGGCGCATCAGCTGGAGGCGACGTTCGGCATTCATCACGCCACCTTGCAGGTAGAACACGCCGCCAATGCAGGCTGCGCGCTGGAAGCCGACGAGCGAGTCTGAGGCACTTTCCCGCGAACGGGAAGAAACCACCTCAGGCCGCTTCTTCCTTCTTCTTGCCATGAACCTGGACGGGTTCCTTGCGGCCTTCCACCACGTCCTTGTCCACCACCACTTCGCTGACGCCTTCCAGCGCGGGCAGATCGAACATCGTATCCAGCAGGATCGCTTCGACGATCGAGCGCAATCCGCGCGCACCGGTCTTGCGGGCGATTGCCTTCTGCGCGATCGTTTCCAGCGCATCGTCAGTGAAGGTCAGCTCGACATCTTCCAGCTCGAACAGCTTCTTGTACTGCTTGACCAGCGCGTTTTTCGGTTCGGTCAGGATCTGGACCAGCGCAGAAACATCAAGGTCGTTCAGCGTGGCGATCACGGGCAGACGACCGACGAATTCGGGAATCAGCCCGAATTTCAGCAGATCTTCCGGCTCCGCCT
Source organism: Caenibius sp. (assembly GCA_030830695.1). Classification (GTDB taxonomy): domain Bacteria; phylum Pseudomonadota; class Alphaproteobacteria; order Sphingomonadales; family Sphingomonadaceae; genus JACKKV01. The sequence continues at coordinate 6,162 of JAURML010000055.1, forward strand.
TCTGCAGCAGTTCGCCCACCCGGCGCTTGTCCGGGTCGGCGACATGCGCCCCGAAGCCGATCGAACGCTTCTGCAGCCGGTCAGCGATGATCTTTTCAAGGCCGGCAAAGGCGCCACCGCAAATGAACAGGATATTGGTGGTGTCCACCTGCAGGAATTCCTGTTGCGGATGCTTGCGCCCACCCTGCGGCGGGACTGACGCTGTGGTGCCTTCCATCAGCTTGAGCAGCGCCTGCTGCACACCTTCGCCTGACACGTCGCGAGTGATCGAGGGGTTTTCCGCCTTGCGGGTGATCTTGTCGATCTCGTCAATATAGACGATCCCTTGCTGCGCCTTCTCGACGTTGTAATCTGACGACTGGAGCAGCTTGAGGATTATGTTTTCCACATCCTCGCCAACATAGCCCGCCTCGGTCAGCGTGGTGGCGTCGGCCATGGTGAAGGGCACATCGAAAGTGCGCGCAAGCGTCTGCGCCAGCAGCGTCTTGCCCGATCCGGTCGGGCCGACCAGCAGGATGTTGGACTTGGCCAGTTCCACATCGCCCGCCTTGCCGCTGTGCTTCAACCGCTTGTAATGATTGTGAACCGCGACCGATAGCACCCGCTTGGCGCGATCCTGGCCGATCACATAATCATTCAGTGTGGCGAAAATTTCATGCGGCGTCGGGACGCTGCCATCCTTCTTCCCGGCAATGCCCGCCTTGGTTTCTTCGCGGATGATATCGTTGCACAGTTCCACGCATTCATCGCAGATGAACACGGTGGGGCCCGCGATCAGCTTGCGCACCTCGTGCTGGGATTTACCGCAGAAGCTGCAGTAAAGGGTGCTCTTGCTGTCCGATCCACTCAATTTGGTCATGCCTTTTTCCTGCCCCCTGCCAGCCATCCACGCGACAGGGAATCACCGGGAAATGTAGCCCCCCGGCGCGTATAATCAATGCATCATGCCTAACAGGCAGCGGCTTTCTGCCACCTGAAGCGACAAGGTTGCCAAAATGCTACATCAGTTCGCCGCGCGATCAAGCCTCTGGCGCGCCGCCCGAACCGCTTTCGTCACCGCTCGTTTCGCTTTCCGGACGCGTTTCGAACACCTTGTCGACAATCCCGAATTTCATCGCTTCATCAGCTTCAAGGAAGGTGTCGCGATCAAGCGCGCGTTCGATATCCGTCAGGCTTTGCCCCGTGTATTTCACATAGAGATCATTCATCCGCTGGCGGATGCGCAGAATCTCGCGAGCCTGAATTTCGATGTCGGAAGCCATGCCGCGCGCGCCACCCGACGGCTGGTGCACCATGATGCGCGCATTGGGCAGGGCAATACGCATGCCTGGTTCACCCGCCGCCAGCAGGAAGCTGCCCATGCTCGCGGCCTGACCGATGCAGACGGTCGACACGCGCGACTTGATGTACTGCATCGTGTCGTGAATCGCCATGCCAGCGGTCACCACCCCGCCGGGCGAGTTGATGTACATGCTGATGGGCTTTGACGGGTTTTCGCTCTCCAGAAACAGCAGCTGGGCGACGATCAGCGATGCCATCCCGTCTTCGACCTGGCCGGTGACGAACACGATCCGTTCGCGCAGCAGGCGGCTGAAAATATCGAAGCTGCGTTCGCCCCGGCTGGTCTGTTCGACCACCACCGGGACCAGCGCGCCGGTAACCGGATCGCGAGTGAACTGGCCCTGAGCGCCATAGGTTTCGCCGGAAGTGCCGAGCAGGTCGATCATGGAATCCCTCATCTTGTTGGAGCGCCTATTTCGCGTGCGCAGCCCCATTGTTCAAGAGGCTTGCCCGCCAATGAGCCGCGAATAGCGCATCAGAACGCAAAAACAGGGTGACAGACCACCATGCCCGGCACATCATCTCCACCCGCAAGACATGGTATGACAATGATAAATGGCAATTCATTCGATACTTTCGACGAACTCTGCTCCGAAATCCTCAAACTGATCCGCCCCCGCCAGGTGCTGGAAATCGGCGCGGGAAAAGGAAAATATGGCCGGCTCATCCGCGCGGCGGGGCTTGCAGAAACAACTCTGGTCGTGATCGAACCCGACGCGGCGATGAACCCGTTGCTGGCGGAAAACGGCTATAGCGAAATCGTCAACCGGGGCGCCGATTGCTTTTACGAAACGCCAGACATGATCTTCGACTTCATCATCATGGGCGACGTGCTGGAACATTTCCGTTATTCAGAAGGTCTCGATCTGCTGCAATACCTCAATTACCGCGCAGCCTATATTCTCATCGTCACGCCCGAAGCAATGCCGCTGCGTGCGCCCGAATTCATGGTCGGCCATAATGCACAATGGCCCCCGCGCCTGATGATGTGGCATGATTACTGGCTGTATCAGCGTTGCGGCCAACTGCATTTCTACCTGCTGCGGGGAAATATGGATGACGGGCAAACGCCCCTGGCCGCTGTCATGGAACAGATCAACGCGGCGGGCATGTCGCTGCGCTTCCCGACCAATGCGGACCTGACCAGTTATAAGACCATTCCCGTGCAATTGCAGCTGGTCGACCAACGCACACATGACGTGAGCGACGACGCCACAGTTGTCTGGTACTACCGCCCCGCCTGATAATCCGCCGCAGACACAGCAAAGGGGGCGGAAATCACTTCCCGCCCCCTGATCGCGATCACCTGAAGCCGCCGGATTGCGGCGTCCGATTTACTTCTTGGCCGCAGCTTTCTTGGCTGCGGGCTTCTGGGCGGGGGCAGCAGCCTTCTTGGCGGCCGGTTTCTTTTCCGCAGTCGGCTTGGCCTCAGCGGCGGGCGCCGCTTCCTTTTTGGCAGGGGCCTTCTTTGTCGCGGGTTTCTTGGCCGCAGGCTTGGGCTCGGCCGGGGCGGCTTCCGCCTTTGCGGGAGCTTTCTTGGCAGGAGCCTTCTTTGCGGCGGACTTCTTGGCTGCAGGCTTGGCCGCAGCTTCGCCTTCGTCAGCTTCCAGCGCCGCTTCGAGTTCTTCGCGCGTCACCGCGCGTTCGGTCACTTCAGCCTTGTCGAACAGGAAGTCGACCACCTTCTCTTCATAAAGCGGAGCGCGCAGCTGGGCGGCGGCCATCGCATCCTGCTGGACATACTGCACGAACCGCTGGCGATCTTCCGGGCGATACTGCTGCGCCGCCTGGGAAATGACCATCTGCATTTCCTGATCCGTAATCTGGACGTTGTTGGCCGCACCGATTTCCGACAGCAGCAGCCCCAGCCGCACGCGCCGTTCGGCAATACGCTGGTAATCGTCCTTTTCCGCCTCGATTTCCTTCAGCGCCGTTTCGGGATTTTCTTCCTTCTGGGCTTCCTGCTGAAGCTGAGCCCAGATCTGGTTGAATTCCGCTTCCACCATGGTCGGCGGAACCGGGAAATCATGGCCCGCAGCCAGCTGGTCAAGCAGCTGGCGCTTCATCTGGGTACGCGTGAGGCCGGCGGTTTCCTGTTCCATCTGGCCGCGCAGGATGCCCTTGAGCGCATCCAGGCTGTCGAGACCGAGCATCTTCGCCAGTTCGTCATCCGCCTTGGCTTCGCCCGGCACTTTGACCGCATGCACCTTGATATCGAAGGTCGCTTCCTTGCCGGCCAGATGTTCGGCCGGATAGTCGTCGGGGAAACTGACGCTGATGGTGCGCTCTTCACCAGCCTTGGCACCGGTCAGCTGTTCCTCGAAGCCGGGGATGAAGCGGCCAGCGCCGATTTCCAGCGGCTGGTTTTCGGCCGCGCCGCCTTCAAAGGGTTCGCCATCGAGCTTGCCGAGGAAATCGATGACCAGCTGGTCACCATCCTGGGCCTTGCGCGTCTTGGGCGCATCCTTGAAGCTCTTCTGGCCAGCAGCGAATTTGGCAACCGCTTCGTCCACCTGTTCGTCGCTCACCGCGACATTGAGCTTTTCGAGCTTGAGCCCCTCGATCGAAGGCGCTTCGATTGCGGGAAGCACTTCCAGCTCAACCGTCAGTTGCGCATCCTTGCCCTGTTCATAGCCTTCGCCCAGGCTGACATTAGGCTGGAACGCGGGGCGCAGCTGCTTTTCACTTATGAGACTGTCGACCGATTCGCGCAGCGCCGCATTCAGCGCGTCAGAATGCAGCGCATCGCCATGCATCTTCTTGACCAGATTGGCCGGAACCTTGCCGGGGCGGAAACCGGGCATACGCACCTGCGGGGCGATTCGCTGCACCTCGCTATCGATCCGGGCCGCGATGGTCTTCGCCGGAATCGTTACGGTATAACCGCGCTTCAGGCCTTCATTGGTGGTTTCGACGATCTGCATTGTGTCCGTGCCTTCTCAAATCCTCAACGCGGAGCCTTTGGGCATCCTGACGGGACTGGTGCGGGCGAAGGGACTCGAACCCCCACATCTTGCGATACTGGAACCTAAATCCAGCGCGTCTACCAGTTCCGCCACGCCCGCGGCCCGACGAAATACCCGGGTGGTGACATACCGACCGGAGGGAAAGGCTGCGCCCTTATCCGCCGACGCGGAAAAGGGCAAGCGTTACGGGGTGGCAGGGTGCAATTCCATGCTGTCACGGGCCGGTTGCGCGGCGGGCGACCACGCATTAAGGGCGCGCCATGAGCGACAGCGAACAGACCCCAGCCCCGTCAGCCGCCTCCGGCGCTGCTGACGTTCCCCCCGATCACCTCTCGATCAATCCGGCCAGCGAATTTTTCGATGCAGAAAAGCTCCAGCGCGGCGTAGGCATCCGTTTCAAGGGAACGGTGCGCACCAACGTCGATGAATATTGCATCTCGCAAGGCTGGGTGAAGGTGCAGGCCGGCAAGACGGTGGACCGCAAGGGGCGCCCGCTGCTGGTCAAGCTCAATGGCCCGGTAGAAGCCTGGTATGAAGATCTGGGCGTAAACCCGCCGGTGGCCAAGGCGGGCTGAACCGGCCCGTCAGCCGCTCTATTCCATCCGCGCGATAATCGCGCCGATCGGATCGGGCCGCGCCGATTTTGCCCGGACAACGGGCGCCGCGGCCGCAAGAACGCTGGTCGATGGCGCCCGTGCCTTCGGTCCGTAAATGAATCCCGCGACAGGCCAGTGCGTGGTGCCAAGCGCGCCCAGCGGCGCATACCAGACGCGAACCTCGCTCCAGTCATTACCGGGCGAAACGTCCACCGCCTGCACATTGTCCTCGATCTGTCCGCGCCGCCCATTGATCGGTGACCAGTTGGCATGGCGCAGCAGAATCGTGCGCGAATCGACGATCCCGCTCACCGCAGCCACATGGCCAAGCTGCATGTTGCCGTGCGGCTTCAGCGCCATCACCGCGCCGACCCGCGGGTGCGTGCCGCGTTGATAGCGCCCCTTGGCCTGATCCCACCAGCTATGCGCATCGCCATAGATCTGCACTCCGCTGACCTCGCGGGCATAGGGGACGCATTGCAGGTAGGGTTCCAGCTCACCGCTGCCGCCCGCATCGCGCTGCCAGCCAGCGGCGCTTTCGGCATGCGCGGCCGGGCTGGCTAGGCCGAGGGCAAACGCGGCAAGCACGGGTGCGTATCGCTTTGTCATCCTGCGATGGTGGCGCAATATGGTTAACATCGCCCTAGCGGACATCACCTGTCCGCGCTTGCCCCTTGCCAAGCGGCCCCAAACCGCCCACCTGCGCCCCATCATGCTTCCTCAGGTCATCATCATCGGTCGTCCCAATGTCGGCAAATCGACCCTGTTCAACCGGCTGATCGGCAAGAAGCTGGCGCTGGTGGATGACCAGCCCGGCGTCACGCGCGATCGGCGGTTCGGCGAAGCGCATCTGCTGGGCCTCGACTTCACGGTAGTCGATACCGCTGGCTGGGAGGATGAAGACCCCGAAACCCTGCCCGGCAGAATGCGTGCGCAGACCGAAGTGTCATTGAAGGGCGCCAGCGTCGCCCTGTTCGTCATTGATGCGCGCGCCGGGATCACCCCGCTGGACGAGGAGATTGGCCGCTGGCTGCGCGAACAGGATGTGCCGGTGGTGCTGATTGCCAACAAGGCCGAAGGCCGCGCCGGGGATTCGGGCGTCTATGAATCCTTTTCGCTCGGGCTGGGAGAGCCGGTGCCACTGTCGGCGGAACATGGCGAAGGCATGGCCGACCTGTTCGAAGCGTTGCTACCCCTTATCGAAGGCTGCGGGGCGGACGACGGGGCGGACCACGCAGTGGAAGAAGACGAGGATGGTGTGCCCATCGGCCCGCTCAAACTCGCCATTGTCGGTCGACCCAATGCCGGTAAATCGACGCTCATCAACCGCATCCTCGGCCAGGACCGGCTGCTGACCGGCCCGGAAGCCGGAATCACCCGCGATTCGATTGCGGTCGACTGGCAATGGACTGACCCCAAGAGCGGCGAAACCCGCGATGTCCGGCTGATTGACACGGCCGGGATGCGCAAAAAAGCGCGCGTCACAGAAAAGCTGGAACGGCTGGCGGTGGCTGACGCGCGCCATGCCATCGACTTTGCCGAAGTCGTGGTCCTGCTGCTGGATGCGACAAAAGGACTGGAACATCAGGATCTGAAGATCGCAGACAATGTGCTGAAAGAGGGGCGCGCGCTGATTATCGCGATCAACAAATGGGACGTGGCAGAAGACGCATCCGCCCTGTTCAATGGCATTCGCGCGGCGCTGGACGAAGGGCTGGCGCAGGTGCGCGGCCTGCCGCTGCTGTCGGTTTCCGCGCGTACCGGCAAGGGTCTGGATGCACTGATCGGCGCGGCCTTCGAACTGCGCGAGGCGTGGTCCAAGCGCGTCCCCACCGCCGCGCTTAACCGCTGGTTCGACGATGCGCTGGAAGCCAATCCGCCGCCCGCGCCCGGTGGCAAGCGGATCAAGCTGCGCTACATCACCCAGATCAAGACGCGCCCGCCGAGCTTCGCGATTTTCGGGACGCGACTGGACATGCTGCCCGAAAGCTATCGCCGCTATCTGGTCAACGGCATCCGGCGCGAGCTGGGCTTCGCCGCGGTGCCGGTGCGGCTGAACCTGCGCAGCCGGAAGAACCCCTTCGCCAAACCGGACTGATGGCAGCGCGCGCATGGCTTCCAGCCCCCGATCCTGTGACGCGATCATTGTCGGCGCGGGGGCAGCGGGCCTGCTATGCGCAGCCGAGGCGGGCAAGCGCGGCCTGCGCGTGCTGCTGCTCGACCATGCCGACCAGCCGGGAAAGAAGATCCTGATTTCGGGCGGCGGGCGCTGCAATTTCACCAACCTGCGCACGGCACCCGAATCCTATCTTTCGGAAAATCCGCATTTCGCCAAATCTGCACTCAGCCGCTATGGCCCGCACGACTTTCTTGATCTGGTGGAACGCCATGGCATCGCCTGGCATGAAAAAACCCTGGGCCAGCTGTTCTGCGACGGTTCTGCCCGTCAGATCTTGGCCATGCTGCTGGCCGAATGCGACGCGGGTAATGTGACGCTGCGCTGCAGTGCCCCGGCCCGCACGATCAGCCATGCGGACGGGCTGTTCCACGTCGAATGCGACGGTTATTCAGCCGCCAGCCGGGCGCTGGTGGTGGCCACCGGCGGGCCTTCGATCCCCAAAATGGGCGCAACCGGCTTTGCCTATGATCTGGCTCGCCAGTTCGGCCTGAAAGTGGTGCAGCCGCGCCCCGCGCTGGTGCCTTTGACGCTGAGCCGCGCCGACGCGCTGTTCACAGAACTTGCGGGCGTTTCGGCCGAAGTCATCGCCCGTTGCCGCAAGGCGGCATTCAGGGAAGCGGCCCTGTTCACGCATCGCGGCTTGTCCGGTCCTGCGATCCTGCAGATCTCGTCCTACTGGAAACGCGGCGATGAGGTGCGGATCGATTTTCTGCCGGATCGCGAACAGGACTGGCTGGTGCAGGCCAAGCGCGATCATCCAGGGGCTACGCTGCGCAGCATTCTGCGCGATGCCCTGCCGGACCGGCTGGCCAGCGTGCTGGATGGCAGACTGGGCCTTGCCGGCCCGCTTTCCTCCCACAGCGATGCGCGCCTACGCGATGCCGCGGCAGCACTGGCCGACTGGCGCTTCTGTCCCGATGGATCGGAAGGTTTTGCCAAGGCTGAAGTAACCGCGGGCGGTGTCAGCACTGCGGAACTGTCATCCCGAACCATGGAGGCGCGGAAAATGCCTGGCCTCTACTTCATCGGCGAAGCGGTGGACGTGACCGGCTGGTTGGGCGGATATAATTTCCAGTGGGCCTGGGCCAGCGCAGTGGCGGCGGCGCAGGCATTGGCGGGCTGATCGCCTCAGTCCAGCAATGCCACCTCGGTCGCACGCGTGCCGGAGAATGGATTGCGTCCGTGACCGGTCAGCAGATTGTCGAGGATCATCACATCGCCGTTTTGCCATTTCCACGAATAGGTGAAACGATCGACCAATTGCTGGAAGGCCGCATCTTCATCTTCCGGCAGATCGCTGCCATCGCCAAGATAGGCGCCAGAGGGAAATTCCTGCTGCGCGCGCAGCTCCGCCGCCTGGCCCGTGTTGTCATATGATCCGCGATAGAAATGGGCGATGTGCACCCCGCCGCGATAGACCCGCTCGCCCGTCTGCGGATGGGCCACGAAGGCATCTTCCAGATTGAACACCGTCAGGCTGCCATCTTCATGCCAGTGCGGGCGCAGATTGCGCCGGGCGCACACCGCCTCCACCTCTGCTTCCGAATCGGTGTAGAAGGCAAAGTCCCAGCCACGCTTGTCCATCAGGCGATTTTCTTCGGTATTGCCCGTCTTCGCCGCGAAATTGCGGATGTTCTGAATGCCGAGACTTTCCAGCTTGGTGCGGATCGCACCCGGCATTTCGCGCGTAACGCCGCGCATGTCGGCAATCGCCGTTTCGCCACCCTGTTCAGCCACCTTCTTTGCGAAGAAGGCGATGCGGGCGGGATAATCGCGCAGATAGAACATTTCCTGGTGAATCGGGATGGTCTGGTCCCCGGTGCGCTGCGTAGCCTCGTAGACACCCTTGGCGACCGCCCGGCGCGCCGCCGCCCCGCCCTGATACCCGCCCGTATAGGCTGGAAAACATGCGCTGACCGCGCCGAAATCCTCTGAACTTGTCAGCGGGAAGCCGCGCAGCACGATTCCACCGTGCTCAAGAATCAAGGCATCCAGCGCTTCGCGATGAGCGGTGACCCATTCCACTGCCTCCTCCAGCGAATTGAAGGCGCCAGCGCGCGCTTCAATGAACAAGGGCGGGCGGCCATCCCCTTCGGTCCGGCAGGTCACCTTGTCGCGCAGCGCGGCCATGTCCATCACCTCTGTCATGCGTCACCTACTCCCTGAATGACGGATCGATCCGGTCCATCCGGCGCAGCAGCGCCTTCCATTGCAGCTCACCGCCCACCAGGCCGGGATTGGCCAAGGCGATGGCGCGGGTATTGTCCAGCGCCGCCTGCGACATCGCAGAGGCATTTTCCAGGCCGCCCGCCAAGGCCGCGACCTGAATCTTGCAGGCCATTTCAAGCCGGTAAAGATAGATGAAGGCTTCCCCGCAGGTCCGGCCGCAGGCCAGCAGACCGTGATTGCGCAGGATCAGCAGATTGCCATCGCCCAGATTGGCGACCAGCCGTCCGCGCTCTTCAGGATTGAGCGCGACCCCTTCATAATCGTGATAGCCCACCACCCCTTCGACCAGCGCGGCATGTTGCGACAGCGGCAGCAGTCCGCATTGCATCGCTGAAACGCCCGATCCGGCCGCGCTATGCGTGTGAATGATGACATGCGCATCGTCCCGCGCGCCATGCACCGCACCGTGAATCATGTAGCCGGTGGGGTTCAGACCAAGATCGAGGTCGGGCTTCAGCACCACATCGCCATCCAGCGTGATCTTGTAGAGATTGGAGGCGGTCACCTCGTCATATGTCAGGCCATAGGCGTTGATCAGCACATGGCCCTGTTCACCCGGTACGCGCATGGTGATGTGATTGGCGATAAGGTCAGTCATGCCGAAATGGTGAATGATGCGATAAAGCGCAGCCAGTTCCACCCGCGCGGCCCATTCCGCCTCGCTCACCCGCTGGCGCATGGGCAACGCGGTTTCAGCAGCGGCAATACGGTCCTGCACGGTCATCGGATTCCCCTCGTCAATTGGCGGTCAGCTCGTTAGTCAGCGCCTTGTTGAGAAATTCGATGACCTTCTGGTCGCCCTTCATGCCCGCCTCCATACGAAATCAGGGCGCGAATATGCGCGCCCCGGCGCGGCATGGCAAGCGGCGCATGCCCGGTTTCGACGAAGTCAGGCGGCGAGAATGGCCGATTTCAGCCGCGCGCGTTCTTCCTGCAAAATATCTTCCGCTTCGCACAGGCAGGAACCGCAATCAGGTGTGCGCCCCATCGCGCGATAGATCGCTTCTGCATCGCCTGACCCGTCACGCGCCGCGCGGCGAAAATCCGTTTCCCGAATGGCATTGCAGATGCACAGATACACTGGCGGCCTCCCGATAATCCCCGTTACGTAATGCGAATTAATCGCATTAGCAAGGATCAATCACGCCGGAACGAAAAGCGACGGCCATAAGTCAGGCAGCGCCACAGCCATTCCAGCGGTCCGAAACGATAACACGACAGCCATGGACCAGACCAGAGCAACATCGCGACCCAGGCACCCAGCATCGGCCACAACAGTTGTGTACGGGTTAGCGATCCGTACCAGCCCAGCCCCCAGCCCTGGAACAGGAACGCCATCAACAGCGAACAGGCAATGTAATTGGAGAGCGCAAGCCGGCCAGCCGCCACCAGCCGCCCTGATCGCGGATACGGTGCGCTTCGTTTCGCAGCCGGTCGTGCAGAAAATGCCTGCCCGTTATGGCATCGCTCCTGCGCAGCCGGCGCTCGCCGGAGCGGCAGGTTCCACCGACGGATCGCATCTTGTCCAGCTGGGTTCGTTCTACAGCGAACAGGGTGCGCGCCGCGCCTGGGGCATTTATACCAGCCGCAATCCCGCGCTTGGCGGTCATGAAATGAAGATCAGCCAGGCAGTGGTGGGTGGCAAGCGTTACTGGCGCGTTTCGGCGGCCGGTTTCGACAAGGCTGAAGCCCGTTCGGTCTGCGCCAATGTGACCAACAAGGGCCATGGCTGCATTCCTTACGCGGCAGACAGGCCATTGCCCGGCGCCGTCGAATTCTGATCGTTTCCTGATCCTGCAGCGAGGGGCGGTGGCCGGAAGGCTGCCGCCCTTTGGCGTTCAGGGTCCGGAGTTCTTCGGCGTCAGGGCCGGATCGAAACCCCGCCCTTGAACAGCGCCGTCACGCGGCCCTGCACCGGCTGGCCGTCAAACGGGGTATTGCCCGCGCTGGCCTCCATGCGCCGCGAATCCACGATCCACGGTCGCTCCGGGTCAAGGATGGCGATATCCGCCTCCGCGCCCGGGGCAAGGCGACCGGCCTCCGCCCCCAGCAGGCTGGCGGGGGTCGCGGCGACAAGCTGGAACGCCCGCGCCATGTCAATCACCCCGTCGCGCACCAGCCCCAGCACCATCGCCAGCAGCGTTTCCGCGCCCGCCATGCCGGGTTCGGCGTCGGCAAAGGGCAACCGCTTGTCCTCTGGACCACGCGGATCGTGGCTGGAACAGATGACGTCGATGGTGCCGTCGCCAACTGCCTCCAGCACGGCCTGCCGGTCTGCCTCGCTGCGCAGCGGCGGCGAAAGCCGGGCGAAGGTGCGGAATTCCCCCATCGCCAGATCGGAAAGCTGGAAATGCGCGGGTGTGACACCGGCAGTTACGGCGATACCGCGCTGCTTTGCCGTTCGCACCAGATCGAGCGCGGCGCGCGTCGTCACCTGACGCAGGTGCAGCCGGGCGCCCGCGAGTTCAGCGAGCGCAATGTCCCGCGCCGCTGCCAACGCTTCCGCTTCCGCCGGTGCGCTTGGCAGACCCAGCCGCGTCGCCATCTCACCCGCTGTCGCCACGGCCTTGCCCGCAATGCCGCTGTCCTCGGCGTGGCTGACAACCACCATGTCCAGCATCGCCGCATATTGCAGCAGGCGCAGCATCAGCCCTGAATCGGCGATCCAGCGCCGCCCGGTGGAAATCGCCCGCGCGCCCGCTTCGCGCATCATCGCCAGTTCCGCCAGTTCCGTGCCTTGCAGCCCACGCGTGGCCGCGGCCAGGGGATGCACCCACAGGTCGGGCTTGCCGCTATAGGCCAGGAACTGGACGCGCGCGGGGTGATCCAGTGGCGGCGATTGATCGGGCATCAGCGCAGCGCGCGTGATCCCGCCGAAGTGAAAGGCCGGCTTGTCCACGGCGAAGACGCCGAAATCGACCAGCCCCGGCGCGACCAGACGCCCGCCTGCGTCGAACACATCATCGCCATCCTGCGGCGCAGTGGCATCGCCCAGCGCAACGATCCGCCCCTCTGCGCAGCGCAGCGTGCCCTTCACCACCCGGTCGGGCAGGACCAGCGAACCGCCGGTTATGGCAAGGGGACGCATCTGCTTCATACCCACTGTTTCGCCTCGTCACCCCAGCCGGCAACGCCGCGTCCGCGCCGAGTCAGCACATCAAGGCAGGCCATGCGGATCGCCACGCCCATTTCCACCTGATTGACGATAAGGCTGGTGCCCGCGCGATCCGCGACATCGCTGTCAATCTCCACGCCCCGATTCATCGGGCCGGGATGCATCACCAGCGCATCAGGCGCGGCGCGGGCCAGCCGGGCGGAGGTGAGGCCGTAAAGCCGGTGATATTCGCGGGGACTGGGAATGAATTGACCGTCCATCCGTTCGTTCTGCAGGCGCAGCATCATCACCACATCGGCGCCGCACAGCGCGGCATCGAAATCCTGGAAGGGCTCTGCGCCCAGCGCCTCGATCGCGGCGGGCATCAGCGCAGGCGGGGCGCAGACCCGCACCCGCGCGCCCAGCGCGGTCAGGCACAGTATATTGGAACGCGCGACCCGGCTATGCAGGATGTCGCCGCAGATCGTCACGCGCAGTCCGGCGAATTCATCCTGCCCGCGGGCGCGCAGCGCATGACGCAGCGCCAGCGCATCCAGCAGGGCCTGGGTGGGATGCTCATGCTGCCCGTCCCCGGCGTTGAGCACCGGGCAATCGACCTTGTCCGCGATCAGCGTCACCGCGCCCGAGCTGGCGTGACGGATCACGATGGCATCAGCGCGCATGGCGTTGAGCGTGACCGCCGTATCGATCAGCGTTTCACCCTTCTTGAGGCTGGAGGTGGCGGCATGCATATTGACCACATCCGCGCCCAGCCGCTTGCCCGCGATCTCGAAGCTGAGCAGCGTGCGGGTGGAATTTTCGAAGAAGGCGTTGATGAGCGTGAGGCCCGACAGCACGTCGACATGTTTGCTCGAACGGCGGTTGAGTTCCACCCATTGTTCCGCCTCATCCAGCAGGAACAGCAGTTCATGCGTTTCAAGCCCGCCGATTCCCAGCAAATCCCGGTGCGGGAAGGCGAGCCCGCCTGCCGGATAACGGCCTGCGGCTGGAGCTTTGGCTGACGAAGTCATTAAAGCAACGCCCTTAGTGCAGGGCGCGGCACGGCTCAAGTGGTTTCGGGTGCCGGCCCCGCCCGCCCGGTTCGGGGAGCGAGGCCGGCCGATGGCCGAAGCACGTCAGGCGGCCCTGACTTGGGAAAGAAACTGGTCGACCTGGCGCTGCAGCCGCGCCGCCTGCTGCTCCAGCTCAGTTGAGGAAGACAATACCTGCGTCGCGGCGGTGCCGGTGGCCAGCGAGGTTTCGCGCACTTGCACGATATTGGACGCGACATCATCCGCACTATGCGCGGCCAGATCGATGCTGCGCGACAAATCCTGCCCGGCGACCGATTGCTGGTCGACCGCCGAAGCAATCGAAACCGAGGTCGCTTCCAGCTGCTGGATCTGATGGCCGATCGAACGCAGCGCCGCCACGCTGGCGGTGGTCGAGTCCTGAATGGTGCGGATCCGCGCCGCAACCTCGTCAGTCGCCTTGCCGGTCTGGTTGGCAAGTTCCTTGACCTCGGCTGCGACCACGGCAAAGCCGCGCCCCGCCTCGCCCCCGCGCGCAGCCTCGATCGAGGCATTCAGCGCGAGCAGATTGGTGCGCTGGGCGATGGAAGAAATCAATTCGACAATCTGGCCAATCTGCACCGCGGATTCGGACAGCGCGGAAATCGTCGCATCCGCTTGGGAAGCCGCCCCGCTCGCAGTGCGCGCCAGTGCGGAATGTTGCGGAACAGCGGGTCCAGCCGCTGCATGCGCATGCGGGTGACGTGTTCGCGAACATCGGCAAGAATGGCGGATAGCCGGTCAAAACTGGTTCTGGCCTCAGGCTGCACCTCTGCAGCGGAAAGCCTGCGCGCGGTTTCGTTACGCGCCAGCACCATGTCGGACACCGCGCTCATCAGGCTGTCCATCCGACCGACCGCAATTCGCACCGAACGTTGCGCCGCCGCTGCACCCGAACTGACCGCTGCTTGCGGGGCATGCGAGGCCGCATTTCCTTCATCGGTGCGCTCAACCGTTGCCCCGCCCAGTGCCAGCGCGTCAATCAGCGCGCTGTCGTTTCCACCCTCGATCGACGTACCCGCCTCGATATCTGCCATCATCGCCGCCACCCGGTCAATGATCGCCAGCACCGCATCGACTAGCGCCGGATCAGGCCTGCGTTGTCCGGAACGGACATCGGCCAGCGCATCTTCTGCGGCATGGCTGAGCGCAGCCAGTTGCGGAAAATCGAAAAAGCCGCAGTTGCCCTTGACCGTGTGAACGAACCGGAAAATGGAATCGAGCCGCGCCCGGTCAGCCGGATCGGCTTCCCAGGCGACGATCTCGCCTTGCAGCGCATCCATCATTTCGCGCGTTTCGGCGATGAATTCGCCAAGCAATTCATCCATTGGTCCAGGCTCCCAGATGGCGCGGATATGCCCGATGTTGGTTAACAGCCGGTTAGGACGGCATCGTCCTGTTTGCCGCGCGGAAGGGGGTATCCGCAGCCATCTGTCATCCGCCCCTCGCCATGACCGATCCATCTGCTAAAGCGGCGGGCAAGCAGCCAAGGAGCGGGCATTCACGATGACATTTGCAGGCAAGGTCTGGCGACTGCTGGTGGGAATCAAGGATGCGCTTGCGCTCCTGTTCCTGCTGCTGTTCTTCCTCGCGCTCTATGCCGCGCTCACGGTGCGCCCCAGCCCCGGCGCGGTGCGCAAGGGGGCGTTGCTGCTGGCACTGGATGGATCGATCGTCGAAGAATCTTCCGAAGTCGACCCGCTGCAACTGATCCTGTCCAGCGACCTTCCGGCGCGCGAATATCAGACCCGCGACCTGATCCGTGCGATCGACGCCGCCGCCGGCGACGAACGCATCCGCGCCGTGGTGCTCGATCTGTCCCGCTTTCTGGGTGGGGGGCAGGTGCATCTGGAGGAAGTGGGCGCGGCGCTGGACCGAGCGCGCGGCGCGAACAAGCCGGTGCTGGCCTTCGCCACCGCTTACGCCGATGACGCGCTGCTGCTGGCAGCGCATGCCAGCGAGGTCTGGGTCGATCCGATGGGCGGCGCGGCGATCATGGGGCCGGGCGGCGAGCGGCTTTATTACGCCGGGCTGCTGAACCGGCTCTCCGTGACTGCGCATGTCTTCAGGGTCGGTACGCACAAGTCCGCCGTGGAACCGTTTCTGCGCAATGACATGTCACCCGAAGCGCGCGCGGATGCGCAGGCGCTGAACGGCGCGCTCTGGGCCGAATGGCAGGCCGATGTGAAGAAGGCGCGCCCTGCCGCCAAGCTCGATCTCGTTACCCGCCAGCCTGTGGAATGGATCGCGGCCAGCAAGGGCAACGCTGCCCGGGCCGCGCTGGCGGCGGGGCTGGTGGACCGCATTGGCGATCGCGCCGCCTTTGGCTCACGCGTGGCGGAACTTGCGGGCAAGGACACCTGGAGCGATGCGCCCGGTGCCTTTGCCAGCACTGACCTCGCCCCATGGCTCGCCGCCAACAAGGCCGCAAAACCGGGCAAGGCGATTGGCGTGGTCACCATCGCCGGCGAAATCGTCGATGGCGACGCCGGTCCCGGCACCGCAGGTGGTAACCGGATCGCCGCCCTGCTGGACGATGCGCTGGACGATGATTTGGCGGCGCTGGTGGTGCGGGTCGATTCCCCCGGCGGTTCCGTCATGGCGTCGGAGGAAATCCGCCGCGCGCTGCTGCGGCACAAGGCGCGTGGCATTCCGATCGCTGTATCCATGGCCAATGTCGCGGCCAGCGGCGGCTATTGGGTCTCCACCCCGGCCAGCCGCATTTTCGCGCAGCCCGATACGATCACCGGTTCGATCGGCATTTTCGCGGTGGTCCCGACCTTCGAAAAGCTGCTCGGCGAATGGGGAGTGACGACGGACGGGGTGCTGACCACCCCGCTGTCCGGCCAGCCCGACCTAGCCGCCGGGCTGACGCCAGAAACCAGTGCCATGGTGCAAAGCGTGATCGAGGATGGTTATGCCCGCTTCCTCACACTCGTCTCCAGGGCGCGCGGCAAAAGCCCGGATGAGATCAACCGGATTGCGCAGGGCCGCGTGTGGGATGGCGGAGCCGCGCGGCAGATCGGGCTGGTCGATCAATATGGCGGGCTGGACGATGCGCTGGCCTGGGCGGCCGGCAAGGCCGGTCTGAAAGATGGCGAATGGCATGCCCGGTTCCTCGGCAGCGGGAGCGATCCCTATCATTCGCTGCTGCGCGAGATGATGGGCAGTGGCGAGGCGCAGACCCGGGCACCTGCGCTGGACATGGTCGCGCTGCTCGCCACCCGCCAGCAGGGCATGACGCAGCAACTGGCGCGCGATGCGCAGCGCCTGCTGTCAGCCAGCGGGGCGCAGGCCTATTGCCTCGAATGCCCGCCACAGCGCTTGCCGGCTCCGCGGGAGGCGAGGAGCGGGCTGGTTTCGCTGCTCGGCACCTGGCTGCGCGATTGAAGGCTTGTGAATCGGGCGCACCCATGGCAAAGGCGCGCCCCTGCCGGGGCAACAAGCCTCACCGGCGGGCGCGTAGCTCAGTGGTAGAGCACACCCTTCACACGGGTGGGGTCGCAAGTTCAATCCTTGCCGCGCCCACCATCTTTTCAATGACTTAGACAACCTCGTAAGGCTGCGTACGGAATCTGTACGGAAAACGGGGTGTCCTAGTCGGGGCCTCGGAAATTACGCTCCCGCGGAGTCGGCTCCACCACTCTATCTCCTTTTACCCCCCCCGGGGGGCGGCGGGTCAACGGCGGGGCAGTTCGTATAAATGCTTGCGCACCAGATTGGTGTGCACATTCCAGGTGTTCCCCGTCAGCACCTATGTCCCAGATTTGAGGTTGTGAATTAAGGAGGATTGGGGCTTCGTCGTAGTGACGAAGGAACGAAGATGAAGCCCCAATCCTCCTTGAAAAAATCGTCGGTGAAGGCCCCTGCGGAGCGGGTGGTGAAGGA
>JAURML010000056.1 GCA_030830695.1 Caenibius sp.
CACCGGCACGCCTGCCTTGGCAAAGGACAAGGAGCGCAGTTACCCGGTAATGAATGAAGACGTGGGCGTTCCTGTCTTCCCCTATGACATTGAGAACAAGCCTTATGTGATTCTCGCCGGGATCGAGGCCGGTGTGCGCAAGGCAACGATATTCAGCAAGGAGCCTTCGCAGGAGAAAATCTACAAGGAGCTGTGGGAGCGCGGCAAGAAGATCAACGCAGATGCGATTGTCCTAGCAGCTTATGGCGACAGCAAGGTCTCGGCATTCAGTTGGGGACGCACCGGCGCAACCGGCATAGCTATCCGTTTTCTGACAGAGGAAGAAATTGCTAACGGCACGAAAGCAGAAAAGGCGTCTGAGTTTGACCCAGCCAAACACAAACAGATAAAGTAACAGCAACCGACCTATGACTAGTTAAGAAGAGGGGCAGTGCCGATTTGGTACTGTTCCCTTTCTTTTTTGTGAGTCGATTCGACTCTTGTAAAATTTAGAGGCATTATTCCCTCTGCGAGGGGATTCGTCATGCGTTACATTATAGCGCTAGGATTGCTCATTACGGGCTATCAACCCGACTTGGCCATAGCTCACGGCGGCGGCCTTGCTGCTGACGGCTGCCATAATGACCGAAAGCGCGGCGGTCGGCATTGTCATCGCGCACCCTCTGCACCTGTCCGTGAAGCGCAGCGCGCATTTGGAGGCGATGTGTATTTCCGAAACTGCGCCGCAGCTCGTGCGGCTGGCGCTGCGCCGGTTCGCGTGGGCCAGCCGGGGTATGGAAGACATTTAGATCGAGATGGTGACGGAAAGGGATGTGAGTGACTAAGTGCTTCGTAGTCATTTTAATCGCGTTCGCCCTGACTTCCTGCGGACCTTCAAAATCCGAATTGCAGCAGCGGGTCGATGATCTGGAAACTGAACTAGAAGACGCCCAATCGGAAAATGAAAGTTTGCAGTACCAACTTTCAGAGGCTCAGGATGGATTGAATAATGCTCGCGATGCAGCAGCCGACGCCGCAAGCACAGCCGCCGACGCAAGCCATCAAGCATCGCGATTTAGCTACGAAGATTGGGGCGATGTCGTTGGCGATGCGAGAAGGGCGGCTGAGGATGCAGAAGATGCCGCTAAAGCGGCAGAGGATGCTGTTGAAGATGCCGAGTCAGCGGCTGGATTCTAGTCCTCGCGGTTCCTGGCAAGGAAAGTTGGGCACTGAAAAACTCGTGCCTTAGTCGCATTCGATCTCTTTAGTGCGGACCCAGATATAAGGCATATAGCAAATTTCTTCGCCACTTTTCGTGACTGTCCAGCCTCGTAAATATCCGGTATCTCCGACGAGCTGAGCTGCTCCTATTGGTGCGGCAAAAGCAATAGCGAAGCCAGTTGCAATACCTGCAAGATATTTCTTCATCTAAAACTCCATGCAGTTGGTGGTATTGCCTGTTGTTGTGCAATTGATCATCCGACTTTGATTAACGGTTGATTGCTGCTGTAGAGACTGACCGATTGATCCAAGGATAGCTGCCCATTTTTGCCGCCTGTCGGCATCTTGCTGGCCTTTTGCACGATAATAACTACCCAAGTTATCGTTCATAAGTATTAACTCTTCGATCTGCCCTCTCAGCGTTCCTTGTTTGAAAACGATCATTCCGTTTGCCTTGAACAAGGCTTCCGAAGTCACACCGTTTTCACCGACCTTCATTTTCCCCAAATTATCAACATCTACCTGCAGCACATTTTGCTCATCAGTCAGTCGATGAATCTGCTCCTGAAGCCATAACTCTGCTCGCTCCGCCGATGGCTTCTTTTTCATGAACGCTATCAGGTCGGAACTGAGCTGCGATCTTCCTGCCAGATATCCGACTTCATCTGTAGATTTAAACCCACATTTCCCAAGTAAGGCGCTGATTTCGCTGTCCTGACCATTATATTTCCTATATAAAACATGGTGTTGAAGGCTGCGAGGGGCGCGTTTCATGGATCACCCAGAGGGTGCGGGCTTGCAACGGGCAGATCGGGTGGATTTCGACCCTCGCGTGCGGCTGGAATTTCGCGGCACGCAGCTCAGTTCCGACGGCGGCCTTCTGGTGATGCGCGAGCTTGATGACGCGCTCGGGTTGTCCGATTTGGCGTCAGCGGCGCTGCGCGATACTCGCTCTGGCAAGAACACGGTCCATCGGCTCGACGGCCTGTTCCGGCAATCAGTCTTTGGGCGGCTGGCCGGATACGAGGATGTCAACGACGCCAACCGTCTCGCCTGCGATCCGGTCATGCGCCAAGTTGTCGGCGGCAGAGCGGTCGATGCACAAGCGGCCTCGGCATCGCAGATGGGACGGTTCGAGACCGAGACGCTGGCTCTGGCCGGGAACCGTGCCGCGCTGGCCGACCTGAACGGGCAATGGATCGACCGGTTCCATGACCGTAACGGGCTGAAGTACATCGTTCTGGACATGGACAGCTCGGTCAGCCCGACCCATGGCGACCAGGAAGGGTCCGCCTGGAATGGCCATTTCGACTGTAGCTGCTATCACCCCAACTTTCTGTTCAACCAGTTCGGGATGCTGGAACGCTGCGCCCTGCGCCATGGCAACGTCCACAGCGCCGATGGCTGGCGTGATGTTCTCGACCCCGTCATTGCGCGCTACGCGGAGCGCGACCTTGGTGGCAGGTTCTTCCGGGCCGATGCTGCCTACGCGATCCCGGCGATCTATGAGCGATTGGAAGAAGCGCGGTTCTTCTACGCCATCCGGCTGCCCGCAAACGCGGTCCTCAAGGACAAGATCGCGCATCGGCTAACGCGCCCTGTCGGGCGGCCGTCACTGACCAAGGTCAAGCGGTTCTTCGAGGAATTCGAGTATCAGGCGGCGTCCTGGGACAAGGAACGCCGGGTGATCGCCAAGATCGAATGGCATCCGGGCGAACTGTTCCCGCGTGTCGGCTTCATCGTCACCAACCTGCCGATGGAGCCGGACTGGGTGGTGCGGTTCTACAACCAGCGCGGCACCGCCGAGCAGCACATCAAAGAGGGCAAATACGCCTTTCGCTGGACGCGGCTGTCGTGCCGGAAGTTCCGCGACAATGAGGTGCGGCTGCAACTGCACGCCCTGGCGTACAACCTGGCCACCTTCTTGCGCTGCATCGAGCTGCCCGAGGCCATGGCCGACTGGTCGTTGACCAGCCTGCAACTGAAGCTGATCAAGATCGGGGCACGTGTGGTCCGTCACGCCCGCACCATCACCTTCCAGCTGGCCGAGGTCGCTGTCACCGGCACGATGGTACGCGCCATCCTCGCCGCTATCCGCCGATTGCGAGCGCCACCGCTATGCGCATGATCGCGATCCACGCTCAAACTGAACGAAAGCGGCTGGACAGATCTGTCCGCTGCGCTGAAAAACGCCGCCCCTGGGCAAGGAAACAGCGGCTTCGCGGTCTGATCCGTCCAGATCCAGCAGTCTGCGCGACCGCAGGTGCCGCTTGCGGCAGAAAATCCTTGTCTAGCGCTCGGATACAGGCGATCTTCACCTCAAACGCCACGCCACTTGGGGAATGCAGGTATAATTGTCTTGTGCTTCCGGTCCGGGATCGCGTAAAACGGCAGCCAAACGCGGCGTGATCGCATTAACTATTTTCAGGGAGACATTCATGAACGAGCAGTTGCAAGGGGCTACAACCCAGACGGCAAGCGCCCAGCCGCTGTTCAACCCGCTGTCTCCGGACTTCATCCGCGATCCCTATCCCTCCTACGACAAGCTGCGCACGCACGCGCCGGTGCTGCATCTGCCGGCGCTGAACGGCTATCTCGTCAGCCGCAATGCCGACGCGGCGCTGGTGCTGCGCGACAAGCGGTTCGGCAAGGATTACGTCACCCGCATCACGCGCCGCTTCGGGCCGGAAGCGCTGAACGAGCCTGTTTATCGCGCGATGGGCCGCTGGATGCTGACGCAGGATCCGCCCGACCACACCCGCCTGCGCGGCCTTGTCGTCAAGGCGTTCACGGCGCGCCGCGTCGAGGACATGCGTCCGAAGATCCAGGCGATCGTCGACGACTCGATCGACCGGGTGATCGGGCAGGGCCGCATGGACCTGATCTCGGACTTCGCGTTCCGCCTGCCAGTCATCGTCATCTGCGACATGCTCGGCATTCCGGAGACGGATCGCGAAATCTTCTTCAAGCGCGAGCGCACCGGCGGCCGTCTGCTCGATCCGGTGCCGCTGTCGCGCGCCGAGATCGACGAGGCCAATGCCGCGCACGCCAATTCCGAAGCCTATTTCCAGCGGCTGTTCGATCTGCGCCGCCGCGAGCCGGGCGACGACCTGACGACTCAACTGGTTCAGGCGGAAGAGGCCGGCAGCAAGCTCAGCAACGAAGAGCTGACCGCGAACATCATCCTGCTGTTCGGCGCGGGTCACGAGACCACGGTGAACCTGATCGGCAATGCGCTGCTGGCGCTGCATCGCAATCCGGACCAGCTCGAACTGCTGAAGTCCAACCTGTCGCTGATGCCGAACGCGATCGAGGAATTCCTGCGCTACGACTCCTCGGTGCAGCTCACCTACCACGTCGCGATGGAGGATGTCGAGATCGGCGGCGTGAAAATTCCGCAGGGCGACAACGTGATGTGTCTGCTCGGCTCGGCCAATCACGATCCGGCTGTCTATCCCGATCATCCGGATCGGCTCGACATCACGCGGCCGAACGTGCGGCCGCTGTCGTTCGGCGGTGGTATTCACTTCTGCCTCGGCGCGCAGCTCGCGCGGCTCGAAGCCGAGGTCGCGCTCACGACGCTGCTGCGCCGGATTCCGAATCTGCGCATCGACGACGTGGAAAATCCGAAGTGGCGGCCGACCTTCGTGCTGCGCGGCCTCAAGGAGCTTCCGGCCAGCTGGTGAATGCGCGGCCCGGCGAAGCGCCGGGCTGAAATCCGCGTGACTCGCCTTTGCGATGTGGCATAACGTGCCGCGATCAAGCGGAGCGCGCGAGCCATGCCTGTCATCGACCGGATCAAGGATTTCCAGAACGATCTCGTGGCGATCCGCCGCGATATTCATGCGCATCCGGAAATCGGCTTCGAGGAAACCCGCACCAGCGCCATCGTCGCCGACCTGCTGGAGACCTGGGGCATCACCGTTGAAACGGCGGAAGAATCCGCTGACCGCTTTGGGGTAGACACCCTTGCGCTTTTCATAGAGCGGGTTGTCCGTCCCTAGCAGGTCATCAAGGTTGGCC
>JAURML010000057.1 GCA_030830695.1 Caenibius sp.
AGTGGAGCAGGAATGGCGGGAGAAGACCGGCTCTGGCTATCAGCGGGCACGCGATACCTATACGACCCAGGTCTATAATTATTTCGCGATGCCGCCGATCCTGCCGCGCTTTTGCGATGTCATGACCGAGATCGCGATCCAATCGCAATCGGTCACCCCGGTCGATCTTGATGTGTTCGCCCAGAACAGCCTTGCCCGGATCGAAACGGTGTTCGAAGGCTATTTCACCGATTTTGAACAATATCGCATAGATCTGGCCGCATGGGATGCGCAATATGGCGCGCGCTATGGCCAGCCGCAGGTACAGCAGGTGTCCGCCAGCTACTATCCCTCTGCTGCAAGCAGCACGGTCGTGCAGCAAACCCCGGCAGGTGACGGGTACGGACCGGTTGCCGGCGGTGACGCTGCCTATGCTCAACCCGGCTTCGGCGGTACGCGCTGAGAGGCCATTGGCGAGGCGGCCGGGGCGCTAAAATTCCTCTTTCAACCGCTGAGCCTCTTCGCTAAGAGGCGCGCTCTCTCGGGGTTGACCGGCCTTGCGGGTATGCACTGGAACGGGGCCGTAGCTCAGTTGGGAGAGCGCGTCGTTCGCAATGACGAGGTCAGGGGTTCGATTCCCCTCGGCTCCACCAGTGACGGAATTTCGCAGAATTCCAGAGAGTAATCGCGCTGCTCGCCCTGCCGGTGCCCGGTACTGCGCCTTCGCATTCGACAATTCCGCCAAAGCCTCTAAGGCCGCATCATGCATTTTCTAGACCAGGCCAAGATCTATATCCGTTCCGGTGGGGGCGGGCCGGGTGCGGTCAGCTTCCGGCGGGAAAAATACATCGAGTATGGCGGGCCTGACGGCGGTGACGGCGGGCGCGGCGGCGATATCGTGTTCGAGGCGGTGCCCGGCCTCAATACGCTGATCGATTTCCGCTATACCCAGCATTTCAAGGCGAGCCGTGGTGGCCACGGCATGGGCAAAGACCGCACCGGCGCCAGCGCGCCACCGCTGGTCATCAAGGTGCCGGTGGGCACGCAGATCATCAGTGACGATGATCGTGAGACCGTGCTCGCCGATCTCGTCGAAGTCGGCCAGCGGGTAACCCTGCTCGAAGGCGGGCTGGGCGGGCGCGGCAATGCCAGCTATAAAACCAGCACCAATCGCGCGCCCCGCCAGCATCAGCCGGGCGAACCGGCGCAGGAATTGTGGGTGTGGCTGCGGCTGAAACTGCTGGCCGATGCCGGGCTGGTCGGCCTGCCCAATGCAGGCAAGTCGACTTTTATCAATCAGGTGTCCAACGCGCGCGCCAAGGTCGGCGACTATGCGTTCACCACACTGGTACCGAAACTGGGTGTGGTGCGGCACAAGGGCCGCGAATTCGTGCTGGCCGACATTCCGGGCCTGATCGAAGGCGCGGCGGAAGGCGCAGGGATCGGCGACCGTTTTCTGGGCCACATCGAAAGGTGCCGGGTGCTGATTCACCTGATCGACATCGCCGGGGCCGACCCGGCAGAAGCGATGCAGATCGTCGAGGGGGAATTGCGCGCCTATGGTGCGGAACTGGATGATAAGCCCCGGCTGGTCGCGCTGAACAAGGTCGATCTGGCCGATGCGGAACTGGTCGCCGGCTTTGCCGATGAACTGAAACAGGCCGGCGCGGACGAGGTTTTTCCCATTTCCGCCGCCACCGGCGTCGGCATTCCGGCGCTGCTGGATGCGGTTCTGCGCTATCTTCCCGCGGCAACCGCCACCGAACGCCCGAGCGGCGAAGTGGAAGACGAAGACGAGGCTGAACCCTGGTCCCCGCTCTGACGCGGCTTCTCAAGTCCTTCATCAGCAGCTAAGTCCCGGCGCCATGAATATCGCCCGCCTTGCCGATCTGGTCGATCCCGCCGCCTGCCCCCGGCTGGTGGTCAAGGTCGGCTCTGCCTTGCTGGTGAGCCGTGATGGCACGCCGCGCCGGGAATGGCTGGCCACGCTGGTGGCCGAAATTGCGGCCGCGCGCGGGCGCGGACAGGATGTGGTGGTGGTCAGTTCCGGGGCGATCGCGCTGGGTGCTGCGCGGCTTGCCCTGCCCAAGGGCGGGCGGGCTGACCTGGCCGATGCGCAGGCCGCCGCCGCGGTGGGCCAGATCGCGCTGGCCGAATTATGGTCGGAATTGCTGGGCGGCCATGGACTGACGGCGGCGCAATTGCTGCTGACGCTGGAAGATCTGGAGGATCGCCGCCGCTATCTCAACGCTACCGCCACGCTGGGGCGTCTGCTGAAGGCGGGCGCGGTGCCCGTGGTCAACGAGAATGACAGCGTCGCCACGCAGGAAATCCGGTTCGGTGACAATGACCGGCTGGCCGCGCGCGTGGCGCAGGTGGCGCGGGCCGATGCGGTGCTGCTGCTGTCCGACGTGGATGGCTTGTATGATCGCAGCCCCGCCGATCCGGCTGCGCAGCGTGTGCCAGTGGTCCGGGGGATCAGCGCCGAAATTCGCGCCATGGCCACCGGCAGTTCCGGTTCGGGCATGGGTTCGGGGGGCATGACCTCCAAGCTGCAGGCCGCCGAAATCGCGGAACGGGCAGGAATTGCGCTCGCGATCGTCAACGGCACGCATGATGCGCCGCTGGCGCGGGCGACCGGGCAGGATATCGGCACGCTGTTCCTGCCCCGGCGCAAGGATGCGGCGCGCAAGGCCTGGCTGGGCGGGCGGCTGCGGTTGAAGGGGCAATTGACGGTAGATGCGGGTGCGGCGGCGGCGCTGGCGCGCGGCGGCAGCCTGCTGGCCACCGGCATCACCGGGGTTGATGGCCAGTTCGGGCGGGGCGACCCCGTGTCCGTGGCCGGACCCGATGGCGCAGCGATTGCGCAGGGACTGGTCGAATATGATGCGGCGGAATGCGTTCGGCTGATGGGCCGCCGTACGGCCGAACATGAAGCGATTCTGGGCTATGCCCCCCGCGCGGCGGTGATTCATCGCGATCAGCTGGTGCTGAGGTGAGCATTGCCCTGACCGGCGCGACTGGGTTTGTGGGACAGGCGCTGCTCGATACGACGCAGCATGCCGGCACGCCATTGCGCGCGTTGGCCCGACGCGAGCAGGCAGCGCGGAGCGGTGTGGATTGGCTGGGCGGCGATCTGGCCGACCGTGCCGCGCTGAAGGCGCTGGTGACGGGAACCGAGGCGGTTATTCACGTTGCAGGCGTGGTCAATGCCCCTGATCCGGCGGGGTTTGAGGCAGGCAATGTCACAGGCACGCTCGAACTGGTGGAAGCGGCGCTGGCGGCGGGTGTGCCGCGCTTCGTCTTCGTATCCTCACTTGCCGCGCGCGAGCCGCAGCTTTCAGCCTATGGCGCGTCAAAGCAGCGCGCGGAGAAGATCGTGATGGCCAGCGGGCTCGACTGGACCATTGTGCGCCCGCCCGCAATCTATGGCCCGCGCGACCGCGAGATGTTCGAACTGTTTCGCGCTGCCCGCTGGGGCGTGGTGCCGCTGCCGCCGCCGGGTCGGCTGTCCCTGATTCATGCAGAGGATCTGGCGCGCCTGCTGCTCGCCCTGGTGCCAGGCGGGGAGGATGTGACGCATCGCATCCTCGAACCCGATGACGGGCGGGAAAATGGCTGGAACAATCGCGAACTTGCCCGCTTGATCGGGGCTGCGGTGGGCCGCCGCCCATGGACCCCGCACATGTCGCGCCCGCTGCTGCACGGTGCGGCGCGCATTGACGGCATGTTGCGGCGGGGCAGGGCGAAGCTGACGGCGGACCGGGTGCGCTACATGGCGCATCCCGACTGGGTGGTCAGCAAGGGCGCCCGCCCGCCCGCCGCCTTGTGGACGCCGCGCATTGAAACCCGCGAAGGGATGAAGGCCACGGCCCGCTGGTATCGGGCGCAGGGCTGGTTATAGGTTGGCTAGGCTTCCGGAGCGTTTCTTGCCCATGGTGAGGGGTGCCCGCTTGCGCGATGCTTTTTTGGGTGCGCCGGCCGCGGTGCTGGACGGGGCCAGCAAGTCGGCGGGCAGAGCCTCGTCAAAAGCCAGGCCGCAGCCGTCCTGCGTTACCCACTGGATGACACAGCCGTAATTATGGCCATCCCAGCGCAGGCGCGCGGCCGCGCCCAGCCGCGGAACTGCCTTCATTTCCAGCCGCGCGCCGGACGCGGACAGGTCGGTCAGAAGGGCAGGAAGCACAGCCTCGTCCACGATCAGCTCCGCCTCGCGCACCACAAAGCTGCGCGCAGCGGTTCTGCGGTCCATCTGCAACTGCCCGTCCTTGCCCCTGAACAATACCATGCAACCAATCCCCTTGTGTGGCGAGGGGCATCATGCAGGCAGCAGGTTAAGATCGGCTTGCCTTGCCGGAAAAAGGGTGCGGGTCAGAAAACCGGTTCATATCCGGGCGGCAGATCGCCTGCATTGTCATCGGGTCGGCTGGGGCTGTGAATGCCGCATTCGACCTTGTCCCAGCCTTTCCACCGGCCCGAACGAGGATCTTCGCCCGGCGCCACCTTGTGAGTGCAGGGCGAACAGCCGATCGACGGGAATCCCAGTTCCACCAGCGGGTGGCGGGGCAGACCATGCTTGTCCAGCGAGGCTTCGATATCGGCCGCGGTCCAGTCAATCAGCGGATTGACCTTCAACCGGCCCTGCGCATCGGCCGTGTCCACCTCAAAGCGGGGCAGGCCCGCGCGCGTATCCGACTGATAGGCCTTGCGCCCGGTGATCGAGGCGTCAAATCCTTCCAGTGCCCGGGCCAGCGGCTGGACCTTGCGAATTTCGCAGCAGCCGTCTGGATCCCAGCTCCAGCGCAGGCCGTTTTCGTCCTTTTCCGCGACAAGCCGGGCTTCCGGCACAAGGTTGCGGACGTCCTTGAGGCCGAGGTGCGCAATCAACCGATCACGATAGGCCAGCGTTTCGGGAAAATGCTTGCCGGTTTCGAGGAACAGCACCGGCGTAGCCGGGTCGACCTGCGCCACCAGATGCAGCAAGACCGCGCTTTCCGCGCCGAAACTGGACACCACCGCGACATCGCCTGCCAGCCGGTCGCGCAGGACGCCGGCCAGCATGTCGAGCGTGCCCTGATCCGCAAACATGCGATTGAGCCGGGTCGCATCCGCGTCAGTGAAACGCGGGCCAGTGTCGATCCGGTCAATCCTGCGGGTCATGGCGCGCAGCTCAGCCATTCGATTGCGCGTCGTGCCTCAGCGCCCAGATCGGGCGGCGGCCATCGCCGGTGGCCTGATAGACCTGTGGCCAGCGGCTGAGCGCCGCTTGCGCACCGGCAGGATTGAACGGCTTTTCCGGGGCAAAGCTGTCAAACCCGCAGCGGCGCATATACGACAGCTGGTCCACCAGCACATCGCCCACGGCGCGCAATTCGCCGTCAAAGCCCGCTTCGCGCAGGATGCGGGCGGCGGAATAACCGCGCCCGTCACCAAAGCTCGGGAAATTTATCTCCACCAGCCGCAGCTGGTCCAGGAAGGGCAGCAGGTCGCGCGCGTCATCGCCCGGTTCCAGCCGCACGGCGGAAGCGTTCGACTGATCCGAAAAGGAATCGACCGTCAAGGCCGGATCGGCAACCGGCTCATCCTCGCGAAAGCGCAGCAGCTCAACCATAGATCGCCTCCTTGAACGCATCGATGCCGACGCGGCGATAAGTGTCGAGGAAACGTTCCCCCTCCTGCCGCCGGGCCAGATAGACATCGGTGGCGCGTTCCACCGCATCCACGATCCCGTCCTCGTCAAAGCCGGGACCGGTAATCTTGCCGAGCGAGGTGTCGTCACCCTCGCTGCCGCCCAGCAGCAGCTGATAATTTTCGGTGCCTTTGCGATCCACGCCCAGAATACCGATGTGGCCGGCATGATGATGCCCGCAGGCGTTGATGCAGCCCGAAATCTTCAGCTTCAACTCGCCCAGTTCAGCGGTCTTGCCGGTGTCGGAGAAACGGCGCGAAATCTTCTGCGCCACCGGGATGGAGCGGGCATTGGCAAGGCTGCAGTAATCGAGGCCGGGGCAGGCGATGATATCCTCCACCGTGTCGAGATTGGCTGCACCAAGCCCCGCCGCTTCCAGCTGTTGCCAGATTGCGAACAGGTCCGCCTTGCGCACATGCGGCAGGACGATGTTCTGCGCATGAGTGACGCGGCATTCGTCAAAGCTGTAACGCGTCGCCAGATCGGCCATCAGGTGCATCTGTTCGACCGAGGCATCGCCGGGGATGCCGCCCACCGGCTTGAGGCTGATGACCGCGATGGCATAGCCCGGCTGCTTGTGCGGCAGGGTGTTGCGATCGAGCCAGAGCGCGAAGCCGGGGTCGCTGCGGTCCACATCGTCAGCCAGGCCAGTCTCGAACGGCGGATCGGCAAAGAAGGTGGCAATCCTCTTCAGTTCGGCCAGCGGAGGTTCGATCCCCTGCGTCAGCAGATGCGCGAATTCTTCCTCGACCTGGCGGGTATATTTTTCCCGCCCCAGCTCATGGACCAGGATCTTGATCCGCGCCTTGTACTTGTTGTCGCGCCGCCCATAGCGATTATAAACGCGCAGGCAGGCTTCCGAATAGGTGATCAGCTGGTCGACCGGCACGAACTCGCGGATGCAGGGCGCGATCATCGGGGTGCGGCCCATGCCGCCGCCGACATAGAAGGCCGCGCCGATTTCGCCCGCATCATTCCTGACCATGCGGATGCCGATATCATGCAGCTTCATGGCGGCGCGATCGGTCTGGCTGGCGATCACCGCGATCTTGAATTTCCTTGGTAAAGCAAGGAATTCAGGGTGAAAGCTGGACCATTGCCGCAGTAATTCGGCATAAGGTCTTGGATCGATTATCTCATCCGCGATGGCGCCTGCATATTGATCCGAACTGATGTTGCGAATGCAATTGCCGCTCGTCTGGATGGCGTGCATTTCCACCCTGGCAAGATCAGCAAGCAAATCAGGCGCTTCGTCCAGCTTTATCCAGTTATACTGGATGTTCTGGCGGGTGGTGAAATGGCCATAACCGCGATCGTATTTCCCGGCGATATCGGCCAGCGCATGCATCTGCGCTCCGCTGAGCGTGCCGTAGGGGATGGCGACCCGCAGCATATAGGCGTGCAGTTGCAGATAGAGGCCGTTCTGCAGCCGCAGCGGCTTGAACTGGTCTTCGGACAGCATGCCTTCAAGACGGCGGCGGGTCTGGTCGCGGAATTCCTCCACGCGGCTGTCGACCATTGCCTGGTCGTAGTGGTCGTAACGATACATCAGATCACCCAGTTGCCGGCTTCGGGATCGGCCGGTTTCAGTGTCAGGTCGGGGCGCACGGTGGGGCCGAGCGCGCGAATCCGGTCCTTGATATGTACGGGGCGGACACCACCCTTGGCGTCGCGTTCCGCATCGATGGCGCAGGGGGCGTTGACGCGGCGGGCGCCTTCTTCGCGCGCGGCGATGGCGTCAGCCTCGTCGCCCACGTCGACGGCGTCTTCGACATGGATTGACCAGTCATAGCCGGTCCACCAGGTGACCGCCCCGCTTTTCAGATCATTGCCGGTCAGGATCTTCATGCATGCGCCTCCATCGCGATGCGAGCGAGGGTGCTGTCATCCTGCGCAGTCACATCGCCGATAATTATCAGGGCGGGGCTTTTCACCTTGCCCCGTTTCACCAGTTCGGGAAGGCCCGCCAGCGCCGCGCGCAGCACGCGCATGTCGGCCCGGGCCGCGTTTTCGACCACCGCCACCGGAACATCGGGGGCAAGGCCATCCGCCATCAGCTTTTCCGCGATGAGCGGTGCGGTCTTGACGCCCATGTAGATCACCAGCGTGCGGCCCTTGCCCGCCAGCCCGGTCCAGTCCTGGTCAGTCAGCCCCTTGCACTGGCCGGCGACGAAGCTGACGATGCTGGACCGGTCGCGATGAGTTAGCGGAATTTGTGCCTCGGCCGCCGCGCCGTTGGCGGCGCTGATGCCGGGGACCACTTCGACTAGAACGCCAGCCGCGCGGCAAGCCTCCGCCTCTTCGCCGCCCCGTCCGAAAATGAACGGGTCGCCGCCTTTCAGGCGCACTACGTCGCGTCCGGCCAGCGCTTCGCGCACCAGCAGGGCGTTGATCTGTTCCTGCGGCATGGTGTGGCGCGCGCGCTGCTTGGCGACTGAAACGAAGCGCGCAGAAGCTGGCGCCATGGCCAGTATGGCGGGATCGACCAGCCCGTCATGGACCACGATTTGCGCGTTCATCAGCAGGCGCGCGGCGCGCAGCGTCAACAGGTCCGGATCGCCCGGCCCTGCGCCGACCAGATGGACGGTGCCGATGGTGGAAGTCTGATTCATGGGACGCACTTGGCGCGGCGGGCGCGATAAGGCCAGCGAGAATGGTTTGGGCAGGGCTAAGGTGAACTTTAGCGGGTAGCGTGCAGCGCCTATTTCCCCTGGCTGCCGCCCGCGTCTATCCGCTGTCCGATTGCGGCGATAAGCTGTTCGAACTGTTCGTTATTCCTGAAATTGATATCACGCTGAGGGAAGGGAATTTCGATCCCGTTTTCCTGGAACAGCCACCACAGCGTCTTGAGCACGTCGGAGCGGATATTGCCGACCCCTTCTTCGGGATCGGTGATCCAGCAATGAATCATGAAATTGACGGAGCTGTCGCCATATTCGGTCAGCCAGACCGAGGGCGCAGGCGTTTTCAGCACGCGCGGACATTCGCCCGCCGCCTGAAGCATCAGCTTTTCGGCGAGCCTGAGGTCGCAGCTGTAACTGACCCCCACCGGCACCTGCATGCGCACGTTCTTCGATGAATAGGACCAGTTTTCAACCTGATTGACCATCAGATTTTCGTTCGGAATCAGATATTCGCGCTGATCACGCGTGGTGACGGAAACGGCGCGGATGCCGATCTTGCGGATCTGTCCGAAGCTCTCGTTTCCGGCCATGTCCGTCACCGCAATCACATCGCCCGGCTTGATCGAACGATCCATCAGCAGGATGATCCCGGCGATAAGATTGCCGAAGGTCTTTTGCAGGCCGAATCCGATGGCGAGGCCAAAGGCGCCGGAAAACACGGCCAGGGCGGTAAGATCGATGCCGAGAATGTCGATCCCGATCAGGATTGCCAGCGCCCAGATGGCGAGCGTTACCAGCTTGTCCGCCAGCAGGCGCTGGGCAAGGTCAAGCCGGGTCATGCGGCGGATCGCCAGCCGGGCGAGCTTGCTGACCAGGAAGGCGAGCGCGAGGACGCTGGCGATGACCAGCATGACGACCAGCGTGTCCCACAGCGATATGCGGCTGTCGCCAACCGAAATGGCAAAACTGTCGAGCGTGTCGATCAGCCCGCCCGCCGTATGGCTCTTCGCCGAAACCGCCTCCTTCAATCCGTCAGCGCCTTTGACCGCTTCCGCCACCGGTTCAGGGGGGGCGGGGGCCGATACCGGATCAGTGGCCGGTGCCTGCGGCGGTTCGGTTGGCGTTTGCGGATTCATCAGCTTTCCATGGTCCTGAACGCCTGATCGAGATCGGCAATCAGGTCTTCGGGATCTTCAAGGCCTATCGCCAGGCGCACGCCCCGGCAATCCTGCGGGGCAAGCCCGTGTGGCGGCCAGGCCATCACGCTGCGCGCGAATGCGGGGTCAACCGGCACGACCAGGCTTTCATAGCCGCCCCAGCTGTAACCGATGCCAAACAGTTCCAGCGCATCGATAAAGCGCGCACGGGCTGCCTCATCGGCATCTTTGAGGATAAAGCTGAACAGGCCGCAGCTCCCGGTGAAATCGCGCTTCCACAGGGCGTGCCCCGGGTCTGAGGGCAGCATCGGGCACAGCACCCGCGCGACCTGCGCCTGCTGTTCGAGCCAGCTTGCAATCACGAGCGCGCTGGCGGCGGTTCTCTCCAGCCGCACGCCCAGCGTTCGGAGGCCGCGCAGCGCCAGCGCCGCATCATCGGGCGAGACGACATGGCCCAGCAGCTGCGCATGATGGCGCAGCACGCCGTACAGTTCCGCCCCGGCCGATGCGCTGCCCATCATCAGGTCGGAATGTCCGCCGACATGCTTGGTCAGCGACATGATCGCAATATCGCAGCCACGCTCCAGCGCCGGGAAGCCCAGCGCGCTGGCCCAGGTGTTGTCGATCAGGCTGACCGCGCCCCGGTTCCGCGCAATCGCCGCCAGCGCGGGAATGTCGCACATCTCCATGGTCAGGCTGCCCGGCGCTTCCAGCAGTACCGCGCGCGTCCGTTCGCAAAAGGATGCTTCATAAGCGCCAAGATCGAGCGGATCGAAGAAGCGGGTTTCGATGCCGAACTGGCCCAGCAGGCTGCGACCCACGGCCCGGCTCGGGTCATAGACATTGTCCGCCATCAGCAACACGTCGCCGGGGTTGAGCACCGCCATGAGCGCGCTGGAGATCGCCGCGACCCCGCTGGGATAAAGCATCGTGCCCGCCGCGCCCGGCTCCAGCGCGGTCAGCGCATCGGCCAGCGCCCATTGCGTGGGGGCGCCGCGCCGACCGTAAAAGAAGCGCCCGTCCTCGTTCTGTGCGGTGCCTGCCTTCAGCGCGGCGGTGCTTTCGTAGAGATGCGTGCTGGCGCGCCAGACGGGTGGATTGACCACCGGGCCGGTCCATTCGGGACGGCGGCCCGCCGCAGCCAGACGGGTCCCGGGGCCAGCGGAATTTTCACGTTTTCCAGTCACGCAGCCAGACCTAACCGACTGCCCGCGCGCCGTCGAGGGGCTTCACGCCGCCGCGTTGAGCGGGCGCTGGCCAAGATCAGTGTAGATGCGCTGGCCAAGGTCCAGCCGGAAGGGCCGCAGCCCCGCGCCCGGTCCGGCGGGGCGCTGCCCGACAAGCGTTGTCTCCAGCACCACCTCGTCGATGCCGGTGCCGTTCATGCGCAACCGCGCCAGCGGAACGAACAGCACCGCCTGATCGCGCCTGATGGGATGAATCGCGCTGATCGGCAGGCCCAGCTTGCCATTGAGGATCATGCTCTGCCCCGGCAGCAGCGCCTTGACGTCGTGCAGGCGGGGCAATTGCAGTTGCGCACCGGCCAGCTGCTGTTCCTGCGGGAGCGAGGCATGTGCCGAAATCATGTCCCCATCGACGGTGAGATCGTGAATCGAGCGGCGCGAAACATTGGTCAGCGTCAGCCGATAGGTGAGCGTCGCGTTGACCAGCGTAAGGCTGAGATTGGAGGTTTCCAGCGCATAGCGCAGCTGGGAATTGCCTATTTCGACTTCCGCCGCTTCGAGCGGCTCCGCCGTCTGGCCTGGGCCATTCTGCTCCTCGCGGACGACCGGCCGGGGGCGGGGCCGCTCGATCAGGCCGACCGCCACCGGGCTGCCTGCCCGGTCACGCGGGCGCTGCCGCCAGAACAGCCAGCCTGCGAAAGCCATGGGCACCAGCAGCAGCCCGGCCAGCGCATATTCCCGCCAGCGCATTCCCTCGGCGGGCGGAGGCACGAGGGCCGGGCCGGGCGCATCCGGCACCACGGCGGCGGGCGCTTGCGGTGTCGCTTGGGCCGCGCGGGGAGGCTCAGCAGGCGCGGATGCAGCTGGCGGCGCAGCTGGCGCGGGCGTTGCGGCTTCAGGCCTTGCCGCTGTTGCAGCGGCCGATCTGCGCGTGCGCCTGCGCAGCGGCGAGCAGGGCCGCGATCGCAATGGCTGGCGCCGCTCGGCGAGACATGATTCCTCCCACTGCCTGTGACAAGCCCGCCCAAGGCGGAGCGGGCGC
>JAURML010000058.1 GCA_030830695.1 Caenibius sp.
CTGCGAAGCGCCCCGCCTTGGTCCGCATCGCGATGCCATGTGCGAAAATGTGGCGAGGCTCTGTGCCGTTGACATCGCAGCCGTGAACGTGAAGGCCACCACGACCGAAAGACTCGGATTTACCGGGCGCGGCGAAGGCATTGTCGCACAGGCTGCCGTCACCGTCTGCTGCTGATCCTGTTTCGAGGAGCGTTGAATGTTGCGCAACCGTATGATCGCCGCCGCGCTGGGCCTTGCCGCGATGGCCCAGCCCACGTTCGCCCGGGCGGATGAATGCATCAGCGAACCGGAAATCGCGGCAATGGCGATTTATGCCATGCCTTCGCTCATCACATCGGTCAGCAATTTCTGTGCCCCTCACTTGCCCGCCAGCGGCTATCTTGCCAGCGAAGGCGCGGCCCTGTCGTCACGCTATGCAGAGGTGCGCGCCGACAGCTGGCCACTGGCGAAGACGGCGCTGCTGAAACTCGCCGCAAGCGGCAAGACGGCGGACAAGGAGCGCGAAATTTTCGCGCAGTTGCCGGATGAGGCGCTGCAACCGCTGGTGGACGCGATCATTGTCCAGAAACTTGCCGCAGACATGAAACCCGGCGACTGCGGCAGAATAGAGCGCGGCGTCAGAATTTTCGCGCCCTTGCCCCCGGAAAACACCGGCGAACTGATCGCCTTCGTCATCAGCATGGCGAAGGGCGACAAGATGCCGGTCTGCAGGCAGGATCCATCGTGACCGATTATTTGCTCCCCCCGGATATCGTTGATCTGGCTCGTCGCGTGGTGGAAGAAAACGCCGCAATCGGGCGCAAGATCGCGGTCGCGGAAAGCTGCACCGGGGGGTTGGTCAGTGCAGCGCTTACCGAAATTGCGGGTTCTTCCGCCGTGCTTGATCGCGGCTTCGTGACTTATTCTAACGAGGCTAAGCAACAAGCGCTCGGTGTGGCTGGCGACATCATCGAGACCTTCGGGGCCGTGTCCATTGCCTGCGTCTGGTCAATGGCCAAGGGCGCGCTGGAGCGGAGCGAGGCCGACGTCGCAGTTGCGATCAGCGGCGTGGCCGGACCGGATGGCGGGACGGAGATGAAACCTGTGGGCACCGTGGTGTTCGCCAAGGCCAGGCGCGATGGCGACGACAAGGAACCGGAAGCCGAACTGAAGAAATTCGATGATAAAGGCCGCTCGGGAATTCGCCATCAGGCGACGCTTTGCGCGCTCGAACTGCTGTTGCCATAAAGCTCTTCGGCCCGCTTTTCGAAAGCGGCCACCATCTTGCGGAAAGCACGGTCAAAATATTGCCCGGCGAGAGATTCGAACAGACGATTACGAAACTGGAACTCGACCCGGAAATCGACCTCGCAGCCGCCACCGTCCAGATCGCGAAAGGCCCAGCGATTATCCAGATCGCGCAGCGGACCGTCGACATAATGCACGTCGATCAGATGCGGGTGCTGCTTGGTCACGCGCGACGTGAATTTTTCCCTGATGCCCTTGAAGCCCACGAGCATGTCAGCAAGCATTTCCGTCTCGCTGTCAGAACGGATGCGGGTGGCCGGAATCCATGGCAGGAACTCAGGATAGCGCGCAACATCGGCAACCAGGCCGAACATCTGTTCGGCGCTGTACGGCATGCGCCGGACCTCGTGAATGCCCGGCACTATGCCCCCCTGGCCAGCCGTGCTTCGCGCGCTGCGCGCATCTGGCGGAAATCGTCGCCTGCGTGATAGCTTGAACGGGTCAGCGGGCTGGATGCGACCTGCAGGAAGCCCTTGGCCCGGGCAATCGCCCCATAGACATCGAACGCGGCGGGCGTGACAAATTCGATCACGCTGGCGTGTCTGGGCGTGGGTTGCAGATACTGGCCCATGGTCAGGAAATCGACATCGGCAGAGCGTATGTCGTCCATGACCTGATGGACTTCCAGCCGTTCTTCTCCCAGCCCCAGCATGATGCCGGATTTGGTGAATATCGCCGGATCATGCGCTTTCACCTCTTCAAGCAGGCGCAAAGAGGCGTAATAGCGCGCACCGGGCCGGATCGTGGGATAAAGCCGCGGAACGGTTTCCAGATTGTGATTGTAGACATCAGGCCCGGCGGCAACGATTGCTTCCACCGCCGCTCGCATCTTGCCCCTGAAATCAGGGGTGAGGATTTCAATCGTCGTGGCCGGCGTCGTGCGGCGCAGTGCCTCGATCACCTTTACGAAATGCCCCGCCCCGCCATCGGGCAGATCGTCGCGATCGACGGAGGTGACAACGATATGTTCCAGTCCCAGCTGCGCCGCTGCCGTTGCCACATGTTCCGGTTCCAGCGGATCGACGGCACGTGGCATGCCGGTCTTCACATTGCAGAACGCGCAGGCGCGGGTGCAGACATCGCCCAGGATCATCACCGTGGCGTGCTTTCTGGTCCAGCATTCGCCGATATTGGGACAGGCCGCTTCTTCGCAGACCGTGTTCAGGCCAAGTTCGCGCATCAGCTTGCGGGTGTT
Source organism: Caenibius sp. (assembly GCA_030830695.1). GTDB lineage: Bacteria > Pseudomonadota > Alphaproteobacteria > Sphingomonadales > Sphingomonadaceae > JACKKV01. Next base: position 2,483 of record JAURML010000058.1, read on the forward strand.
GTCATAGCCCTTGCTGACCGGCGCCTTGACCCGAATCCAGTCAGGCTTGCGCTGTCGCGGCGGTTGCGTCGATGTCAGTACCTTGTTCATGCGATTTTCCAGATAGGCGCTTGTCACGGCGCTTGCCAGTGCCATCGACTCAAGGCATCAACAAGCCATGTCTCATCGCCCCTCCCCCGAACTTGATCGCCTGCTCGAAGGTTATGCACGTTTCCGCGGTACTGGCTGGTCAGCCAATCGCGAACGCTGGGCCACGCTGAAAGATGGCCAGCAGCCAGGTGTAATGGTGATCGCCTGTTCGGACAGCCGGGTCGATCCCGCCCAGATCTTTGACGTCAATCCGGGCGAAATCTTCGTCGTTCGCAACGTCGCCGCGATGGTGCCACCGTTTGAAACAACGCCCGGTCATCACGGCGTGTCGGCTGCTCTGGAATTTGCCGTACAGGTTTTACAGGTGCAGGAAATCGTTGTTATGGGCCATGGCATGTGCGGCGGTTGCAAGGCCGCGCTGACCCGCGAGTTGCATGGCACCGAACCGGGCAAGGGCGGGTTCATTGCCGACTGGATCGCCCTGCTGGACGATGCGCGCGAAGAAGTGGTGGCGCATCACGGCATGGAAGGCCGGACTGCCGAGCGGGCGATGGAACAGGCAGGCGTGCGTGCAAGCCTCGCCAATTTGCGCACATTCCCCTGCGTTCGTGAAAAGGAACGCGATGGCTCGCTGAATCTCCGCGGCGCCTTTTTCGCCATTTCAGATGGTGTGCTGCATCTGCTTGACGAGGATACGGGACAGTTCGCACCAGCCAGCTGACTTGCGCTGCCTGCCCGTCAGCGCCACCTAGGTGGCATGAACAACGATACATTGAAAAACATCGCCCTGCTGATAGACGCAGATAACGCGAGCCCGGCAGGCATTGATCCCGTGCTGACGGTGCTGGCGGAACTGGGCCAGGTCAACATCCGCCGGGCCTATGGCAACTGGCGCAAGGCCGCCCTGAAGGGCTGGGCCGACAAGGTTCACCGTTACGGCATCGAACCGCAGCAGCAATTCGACCTGACCAAGGGGAAGAATGCCACTGACATGAAGATGACCATCGACGCAATGGACATGCTTTATCGAGGGCGTGTCCATGGCTTCGGAATCATGAGCTCCGACAGCGATTTCATGCCGCTCGCCATGCGCATCCGGCATGATGGCTATCCCGTCTATGGTTTTGGCAGCCCACGCACACCCGAAGCATTCCGGCAGGCGTGCACGCGTTTCATTGATGTTGATGCGCTGATCAAGGCGGAAAAAATGGCTGCGATAAGTGACAAGGGTAGCGTGAGCGGATCGCTGGACGAAGAATTGCTGCATCTCTTGTTTGATGCCTATGCGGCCAGCAAGCAAGATGATCACGGTTATGCAAAACTGTCCGAAGTTGGCCAGCGTGCCGGAAATCGCAGCAGTTTCGATACGCGCAGCTACGGCTATGCACGGCTGATCGACATGCTGGAGGCCATCCCCAACTTTTCGAGCGAACGACGGGACGATGGCCAGGTGTGGGTCAAGCGACTGCGCTGATCGATCGCCAATACGGGCCTGCAAACGAAAAAGGGCGGCAGAAATTGCCGCCCTTCTCCATCGGGTTGATGCTTCGCTTATTGTGCGGGCGCGGCAGGCGCCGGGGCCAGTTTGTTATCGATGTGGACCATCCACAATTTGGCGACGATCGCACGGGGGCCAGTGACCTTGGCGAAATTGGCCTTTGCTTCGGCCAGCTTGCCCTGATCGAACTGGGCAATGCCAAGCCGGGTCAGCGCGGTGTTGGCATCAATCCCGCCCTTTGCCAGTGCGGCGCTGTAGAGCTCTTCAGCCTGGGCGGCATTGCCATAGTTCAGGAAGGCATCAGCCAGACCCAGCGGTCTTGTTCCCGTCGCGGCAGACATGGCGCCCGCAACTTCCGACGGCAGCGATGCCTTATCACTGGCAATGCGGCCTGAGGCATTCGTGCGGGCTTCGGCAACCCAGCCCGAAAGATCGATCGCGCCCGAATTCACGCCCTTGTCGATGATCCGGACGACTTCGCCCGGAAGGCGCCGCGGATCCGCAGTTTCGATATATTCCTTGTATTCGTTCTTCACATAATCCGGCTCATTATCGAGCGCGCCGGCCCGGTCCATCAGGCGGAACAGGTCCAGCGTAGTCTGCGGATCGAGACCGCCTAGCGCACGGATGATCTGCGCAGCCGCCAGCCAGTTGAAATTAGTAGGGTATTCGTTAACCAGCACGGTCGAGAAATAGGCCGCATTATCCGCGCTTTTGGCATTGTATGCGACAAAATTGGAGCGCTCGATCCAGTCTTGCGGCACCGCCAGACCGGCTGCGCGGCGATGTTCGATCGCCTTGCGGGCGGCGGCAAGGCCGGCTTCCGCCTGGCCCGCTCCCTGATAGGCCTGGACCATCAACGGAACCAGCGCTTCATGTTCGAAGCCCATGGACGCGGCCTTGGCCAGCGCCGACATCGCCGTGGGGTAATCCTTTGCGGCATAGGCAAAATTGCCAAGATAAAAGAGATACTGACCCTGCTTGTCTTCCGCAATCTGCCCGCTGTCGAGCATCATCTGGATGCCCTTCTGGCGCAGGGAGGGGTCATCGTTCATACCACCAAGAGAAAAGGCGAACTGGCCAGCTGCCAGCTTGTCGAGGTCAGTGGAAACCGCGGCCATGGCCGCATCCAGCATCGGCAGGGCCGCATTGGCGCCAGCTTTCGCGCCAGCCGCGTCACCACCGTCACGCAGTTTTTCAAGTTCCTTGACCTTGTCCTGCACCGGCTTGGCTGCAGCCGTGAATTCCTTGGAATAGCTTGCCTTCACTTTCGCCAGGACAGGCTGTGCGCTCAGCACATAACCCGAAACGACAAGTCCGGTCGCGGCCGTCACGGCGAGCGCGCCCGCCGAACCCAAACGGTACAAACCCCGCATGCATCTTCTCCTGTAGCGGCCAGTGCCCTGGCCATTCAAACCATGCTCGCGCTAGTGCAAGCAAAAGCGCGTTTTTGCAACAGTTGCTGCCTAGAAAAATGACGCTGAACGGCGATTGAACGGGCGCACGGCGGGGCGTTCATCCGGCCCGACCTGACTGGGGGCCAGCGATGTGGAAAAAGAGTGGCCCAGGGGGGTATCGGCTGGTCTTTTCCGGCCAATTTTCCTACGGCCATGGGCAGATAGTGAAAAACAAGAAAGTGTGTTCACACAGTGAGTGATGATATCGATACGATTGAACCTGCCGCTCCCGCCGGAGGCCCGGATATAGAGCGGATCGACATCGTCGATGAGATGAAGTCGAGCTATCTCGACTATGCGATGAGCGTAATCGTCAGCCGTGCGCTGCCCGATGTGCGCGACGGGTTGAAGCCGGTCCACCGGCGCATCCTCTTTGCCAGCCAGGAAGGCGGTTTTGTCGCCGGGCGCCCCTATCGCAAGAGCGCCAAGATCGTCGGCGACGTGATGGGTAATTATCACCCGCATGGCGACAGCGCGATTTACGATGCGCTGGCGCGCATGACGCAGGACTGGTCAATGCGTCTGCCGCTGATCGATGGCCAGGGCAACTTCGGCTCGATGGATCCCGATCCGCCGGCCTCGATGCGTTATACGGAAGCGCGGCTTGCGAAAGTCGCCAATTCGCTGCTCGATGATCTCGACAAGGATACGGTCGATTTCCAGGAAAACTATGATGGTTCACGCAAGGAACCGCAGGTTTTGCCCGCCCGCTTCCCCAATCTGCTGGTCAATGGCGCAGGCGGGATTGCGGTCGGCATGGCGACCAATATTCCGCCGCACAATCTGGGCGAGGTTATCGATGGCTGCCTGGCCTTCATCGCCAATCCGGCGATCACGACCGAGGAACTGATCGAGATCATCCCCGGGCCGGATTTTCCCACCGCGCCGCTTATTCTCGGCCAGTCAGGGGCACGTTCCGCCTATATGACCGGGCGCGGTTCGGTGCTGATGCGCTGCCGCCATGAGATCGAGACCGGACGCGGTGACCGCCAGTCAATCGTGCTCACCTCCATCCCCTACCAGGTCGGCAAGTCGGGCCTCGTTGAAAAAATCGCCGAAGCAGCCAAGGACAAGCGGATCGAGGGTATTTCCGACATTCGCGACGAATCCAACCGGCTTGGTGTGCGCGTGGTCATCGAACTGAAACGCGATGCGACCGCGGATGTGGTGCTGAACCAGCTCTGGCGGCACACCCCGGCCCAGTCGAGCTTCCCGGCCAACATGCTGGCCATTCGCGGCGGGCGGCCGGAAACGCTGGCCCTGCGCGACATCATCCAGGCCTTCATTCAGTTCCGCGAAGAAGTCATCAGCCGCCGCACCAAATTCGAACTGAACAAGGCGCGCGACCGGGCGCATATCTTGCTTGGCCTGGTGGTTGCCGTCTCAAACCTCGACGAGGTGGTGGCGATGATCCGCAGCGCCTCCAATCCCGCAGAAGCCCGGGCCAAGCTGCTGGCGCGGGAATGGCCGATTGGCGACATCGCGCAATATATCCGGTTGGTCGAAGCGATCGAACCCAACACCGAACAGGAAGGCGGAACCTACCGCCTGTCCGAGGCGCAGGTAAAGGCCATTCTGGATCTGCGCCTGCACCGCCTGACGGCGCTGGGCCGTGATGAAATTGGCGACGAGCTGAAGGAACTGGCCGCTGCGATCGCCGAATTTCTCTCCATCCTGGCGGATCGGGTAAAGCTCTATGGCGTGATGCGCGGCGAGCTGGAGGAGATCAAGCAGCTGTATGCCACTCCGCGCCTTTCGGAAATCGCCCCTGCGTGGGACGGGCTGGAGGATGAGGACCTGATCGAGCGGGACGACATGGTCGTCACCGTCACGCTGGACGGTTACATCAAGCGGACCCCCCTCTCCACCTTCCGCGCCCAGCATCGCGGCGGCAAAGGCCGCGCCGGGATGGCGACCAAGGATGAAGACGCGGTCAGTGCAATGTTCGTCACGAGTACGCATAATCCGGTGCTGTTCTTCTCCACCGCGGGCAAGGTCTATCGGCTCAAGGTCTGGAAATTGCCCGAAGGCGGCCCGGCAACGCGGGGGCGGCCGATCGTCAACCTGCTGCCGGCGCTGGATGATGGCGAAACCATCGCCACGGTTCTGCCGTTGCCGGAAGACGAGGATAGCTGGGGTGCACTCAGCGTCGTCTTCGCAACCGCGAAGGGCAGCGTCCGGCGCAACAGCATGGACGCTTTCACCAATATCCCGTCGAACGGCAAATTTGCCATGCGTTTCGATGACGGGTCGGATGACCGGTTGATCGGCGTTGCCCTGCTGGATTCGGGCGATGACGTGTTGCTCGCCTCGCGTCAGGGCAAGGCCATCCGCTTTGCCGCTGACGATGTGCGTGAATTTACCAGCCGCACCTCCACCGGCGTACGCGGCATGACGCTGAAGGGCGATGATGAGGTCGTGTCGCTTTCCATCCTGCACCGGGTCGGGACCGAGCAGGAAGAGCGGGAGGAATATCTGCGCTTTGCCCCATGGAAGGCCGAGAAAGAGGGCGAACCGAATCTTTCGCCCGAACGTTTCGCCCAGATGGCGGAACGCGAGCAATTCATTCTCACCGTTTGCGCCAATGGCTATGGCAAGATGTCCTCAGCCTATGAATACCGGCGCATCGGGCGCGGCGGCCAGGGTATCACCAATATCGATAATATCAGGCGCAACGGACCCGTGGTCGCCAGCTTCACCGCCAGCCAGTCGGACCAGCTGATGCTGGTGACGGACCAGGCCAAGCTGATCCGCATTGCACTGAACTCGCTGCGCGTCATCGGACGCGGTACGGCGGGTGTGCGATTGTTCGATGTCGGCGAAAGCGAGCATATTGTCAGCGCCGTGCGTATTGACGAACAGGAAGCGCCCGAAAACGACGCGGAAGAGGCAATTCTAGAAGAAATGCTCGGTCGGAATTCACCGCAGACTGCGCCAGATACACCGCCAGACCGGGACGATCCCACGCCAACAGACCCTGAATAGGCTGACCGGGCCGCGCGTCAGCTTTCCGGCAGTTCGTGGCGCAAAGTCTGGATGACACCCGTCGCGATCAGGAACAAGCCGATGTAATGCAGCGGCCAGGCCGCCATGCTGGCCTGGTCGTAAGGCAGGCGGCCGGAATTGATCGCCATCGTCAGCAATTCCGCGACGAGGAACAGCACCGCGCCAAGGCCGACGCGGTACCGCGAGAAATGCGAGGCCCAGGCAAGCGCCGCCATCGCGCCCAGTGACAGCGAATAGAGGCCAGATGCGTAGAACATGTCCTGACCCAGAGTGATCGAAATCGCGATCAGCGGAGTCAGCGCCAGCAGCGCCACCGCCGCCCCTTTTTGGCTGGGCGTCAGCACCGCACGGCGGTTGCGCAGAAACAGGTTGATCGCCGCCAGCAAACCGCCAAAGCCAAGCAACATGGCCAGGCGCGGATCGATTTCCACCGCGATATCACTGGCCATGGTCAGCGCGAGGAAAAGCACCAGCCAGCGGGAATCCGCGCTCCGGTGGCGCAACAGGGCATAGATCGCCAGCATCCCTGTGGCAGCGGCCTTGATCCCTAGCAGATACAGCCCCGCCAGCGCGGTTTCGCTCAGGGCAAAGAATGCCAGGCCCGCTGTCAGACTGCCGAGCAGCCACGGCCTGCGTTCCACCAATGCTCGTCTCGGCATGAATCATCTCCCCTTTCGCGCAGGCTTGGCCTTGAACAAGGGTGAGTGCAAGGGCTAGGCGAGTTTGGCATGAACCATCAGATCCACATTGTCGGCGGCGGACTGGCCGGGTGCGAAGCGGCGTGGCAGCTTGCCCGGCGCGGCGTGCGCGTGCGCCTGTCGGAAATGCGCGGAGCTGGTGATACGACGCCTGCCCATCAGACCGATCAGCTGGCCGAACTGGTCTGTTCCAACAGCTTCCGTTCCGACGATGACTCACGCAATGCCGTGGGCCTGCTGCATCACGAGATGCGACGGCTGGATTCGCTGGTGATGCACGCGGCCGCCAAGGCCGCAGTTCCGGCAGGTTCTGCACTGGCGGTCGATCGCGATGTCTTTTCAACCGAGGTGGAGCGGGAACTGGCCGCCCTGCCCAATCTGGAAATCGTGCGCGAACGGGTGGACGAACTGCCCGATGCCGGTCCCACGATCATCGCCACCGGCCCGCTGACCGCTGACCGGCTGGCGCAAAGCATCGTTGCGGCCACGGGTGAGGATCGGCTGGCGTTCTTTGACGCGATCGCGCCCATCGTCCATCGCGACAGCATCGACATGTCGATCTGCTGGATGGCGTCGCGCTGGGACAAGCCATCCAAACTGGGCGGCGAGGCGAAAGATTATATCAACTGCCCCATGAACAAGGAGCAGTACGAGGCTTTCGTGCAAGGTCTGGTCGATGGCGAAAAGATCGCCTTCAAGCAGTGGGAATCTGATACGCCCTATTTCGAAGGCTGCATGCCGATCGAAGTCATGGCCGAGCGCGGTCCTGAAACCCTGCGCTTCGGGCCGATGAAGCCGGTCGGGCTGGACGATCCGCGCACCGGGCGCTGGCCCTATGCGGTGGTGCAGCTGAGGCAGGACAACAAGCTGGGCACGCTCTGGAACATGGTCGGCTTCCAGACCAAGCTGCGCCATGGCGAACAGACGCGCCTGTTCCGCACCATCCCCGGCCTTGAGAATGCGGAATTTGCGCGGTTGGGCGGGCTGCATCGCAATACTTTCCTCAATTCGCCGCTGGTGCTCGACCGCCAGCTGCGTCTGAAAGAGGCGCCGCACATCCGCTTCGCCGGGCAAGTCACCGGCTGCGAAGGCTATGTCGAAAGCTCGGCGGTGGGGCTGCTGGCGGGACTGATGGCGCATGCCGAGCTATGCGGACGCGATTGGCTGGGGCCACCCCGCAGCACGGCGATGGGGGCGCTGCTGGCGCATATTACGGGAGACGCAGAGGCGGACAGCTTTCAGCCGATGAATGTCAATTTCGGGCTGTTCCCGCCGTTGCACGATGTGAAGAAGAAACAGCGCAAGGAAGCTTATACCACCCGCGCCAAGGCGGACTTCGGGGAATGGATGGCGGCCCGGATCATGGCCGCAGATCACGCCGCCTAGCAGCGGCAGGCCGGTTTGCGCACGGGTTTCGGTCTGGTGGCGGCAAATTCGGTTGGGGTCAGTTCGTTGTCGCGATTGCTGTCCGCATTCTCGAAACGCTGTACCGTGGCCACCCCCCATTCCTCGAAGGTCAGCAGATTGTTGCCATCCACGTCCAGCTTGCGGAAGGCGTCCGTGCGGGTGGACAGCATTTCGGACCGGCTGATGCGTCAGTCACGATTGCGGTCATAGCGGAAGAAGCGCTGCTGTTCGCGGGTCAGCTCGCTCGCTTCAGGCGGTGCCGGGCTTTCCAGCCCAGACACGTCCGCCTGCGGGATGAGAGTATCAGCAACCGGCGGCGATTGCGGTGCGGGCGGCGGTGCGCCCTGCTCCACCGCTGCGCGGCCCTGCCACCAGAACAGGCCGATCCCGACCAAAACCAGCGTGGCCAGCGCCGCCAGTATCGTCCGCTGCATCCCGTGCCCCTTCCCTTTATCGCCCGGTCAGGCCAAGCCTTATCGCAAGCAGCAGAGCCCCGCCACCATTAAGCATCGGCGCACCGCCGCGGCGGATAGAGCGCCGGGCCAACCCATCCAGCACAGTCAGAGGGCGCAGCACACGCGGCAGGCGAGTAACCCGGCCAGCGTGATCCCGCGCAAGATCTAGTGCATGCGCGCGTTCGTCCGGGTCGCTCAACCCTGTGACCAGATCGCCCAGCGCCCATGTCATCCCCGCCCGCGTGGCCGCGTCTGCGGCGGCCCCGTTGTTCAACAATGCGGCGAGCGCGGCGAAGCCTCCGGCGCGCGCCCGGGCGAAACGGAGCATCGCTGCTGCTGGCAATGGCCCGTCATGCAGCAATTCTTCCCAACCGTTCACCAGATCGACCAGCGCGGGCCGCACCCCGTCCCAGGGGGTCAGCTGCGCCAGCAGCGGTTCGCCCGCAGGCCAGCCGGCGGCAGGTTTTGCCATAGTATCGCGCCACCAGGCCAGGCGCATCTGGGCCATCAGCACTTCGCCGCGCTGCCGCACGATTCCAGCGATCCGCGCGTCAAGCGCCAGCAGCCCGGCCGTCAGTGTGCGGGCCGCCGCGGGCGAATAGGCCAGCGCGAGGCGTTGTGGCGGCGGCAGCTCATGGATCAGCTCAGCGAACATGCGCTGCATACGAGGCGCAAACCGCGCCGAGTCAAGGCTGAGGAGCCAGTCAAACGAAATCCTTCATTAACCGAATGTTTTGATCCCCCGATTACCCTGACACTCTAATGGTCGAATCCAGCTTTCTGCAGACCCGTGGGGAAACCATGCTGTGCCGAACGAAAAACATACTGAAAAGCCTGCGCAACTGCCGCAGCGGCAATGCGGTGATGATCGTCGCGCTGGGCATGCCCGCGTTGATCGGCGGGACCGGCTATGCCGTGGATACGGCGCAATGGTATCTGTGGAAACGTGAAGTCCAGTTCGCGGTTGACCAGGCCGCGATCGCGGGCGCCTGGGCCATGACGGACGAGGACACTCAGGCGACTTACGAAACCCGGGCCGGTCAGGAGTTCGACGCCAATCTTCCGGTCACTGACGATTTCGTGAGCGAGCCTGATGTCCGCCTCGCCAGTTTCGCGGGCGGCACGGGCAACAGCGTGATCGTGGAGGCATCGGCTTCGCGCATTCTACCCTTTTCAGGCTTTCTGACCGGCAAGGCCGCAACCATCAATGTGTTCGCCCAGATCGACGTCCGGATTGCCGTTGACGGAAATCGATTCATCGCCGGTGGACAGCGACATCAGTCCGCAGCCTGCCGTCAGCACCGCATTACCGCCAATGGTTGCCGCGCCATCGATGGCGAAGCGGTGATCTTCGTCGAAGTTGCTTATGAATATCAGCCCCTGGTTGGCGACACATTCACCTTCAAGCGGGAGTTGCGCGCCATCGCCTCATTCACCGTGCGCGACAGTCGCGATCTGACACAGATTTACCAGCGTGATCCATCAGACCCTTCGACGGTGGCGAGGTGTTCCGACTACACCGGCGTCAGCAGCGATCTTTTTTCCTGAGCGGCCCGTCCAGGTTCAGCGATAGCAGACCTTGCGGGCTGCTTCCGCGATACGCGCCGGATTGAGCAGCGCCAGCTTTTCCAGATTGGCCGCATAGGGCAACGGCACATCCGCATCGCATACGCGCAACACCGGCGCGTCAAGCAGGTCGAAGCCGTCCTCCATGCAGATCGCGATCACTTCGGATGCGATCGAACATTGCGGCCAGCCTTCTTCGGCCACGATCAGACGGTTTGTCCGGGCAAGGCTTTCCAGCACCGCCGCGCGGTCAAGCGGGCGCAGCGTCCGCAGATCGAGCACTTCGGCATCGATCCCCTCACCCGCCAGCGTTTCCGCGGCCTCCAGCGCCATGCCGACCCCGATCGAATAGCTTACGATGGTGACATCCGCCCCCCGGCGCACCACCCGTGCCTTGCCGATGGGCAGAACCCAGTCCGCCATGTCCGATACGGGGAAGCTGCGCCCGTACACCAGTTCGTTTTCGAGGAAGACGACCGGGTCTTCGGAGCGGATCGCCGCTTTCAGCAGCCCCTTGGCGTCAGCACTGTCATAAGGGGCGATCACCACCAGTCCGGGCACGCTGGCATACCATGGCGCGTAATTCTGGCTGTGCTGGGCGCCCACGCGCGCAGCCGCACCATTGGGGCCGCGAAACACCACCGGGCAGCGCATCTGACCGCCCGACATGTAATTGGTCTTGGCCGCGGAGTTCACGATGTGGTCAATCGCCTGCATCGCGAAATTGAACGTCATGAATTCGACGATCGGCCGCAAGCCGCCCATCGCCGCTCCCGTGCCAAGCCCGGCAAAGCCATATTCGGTGATCGGCGTATCAATCACGCGCTGCGGACCAAATTCCTCAAGCAGACCCTGTGTTACCTTGTAGGCGCCCTGATATTCGGCCACCTCTTCACCCATCACGAAGACGCGGCTGTCACTACGCATTTCTTCGGCCATCGCATCGCGCAGCGCTTCGCGCACTGTCAGCACGGCCATGGCTGCACCTTCGGGCACGGACGGATCGCTGCGCAGGACCGGCGCAACATCTTCACGTCTGGGTGACGGCGGTGCCGGAACGGGCTGAGGCGCTGATTCCACCCTGGCTGCGGGTGCGGGCGAAGCGGAGGCGCCATCGCCATCAAGCGTCGCGATCACCGCGCCCACTTTGACCCCTTCGGTTCCGGCGGGGATGACCAGCGAAGTAATCCTGCCTTCGTCCACCGCCTCGAATTCCATTGTCGCCTTGTCCGTCTCGATCTCGGCCAGAATGTCGCCCGAGCGAACTTCGTCGCCTTCCTTCACCAGCCATTTGGCCAGCGCGCCTTCCTCCATCGTCGGCGAAAGGGCGGGCATCTTTAGTTCAATCGCCATCAGTATGCGCTCACCAGAACGTCAGTGTTGAGTTCGGCCGGATCAGGTTCGGGCGAGGTTTCCGCGAAATCCGCCGCCTCGGCCACCCTGGCGCGGATTGCCATGTCGATTTCCTTCAGGCGCGCTTCGTCGATCCCGCGTTCGAGGAGATCGTGCCGCGCGGCCTCGACCGGGTCGCGCTTCTCGCGCACTTCCTGCACTTCTTCCCGGCTGCGATATTTGGCGGGGTCGGACATGGAGTGCCCGCGATAACGATAGGTGTTGAGCTCCATCAGCACCGGCCCATTGCCGCGGCGCACATGCTCCAGCGCGATTTCGGCGGCGCGGCGCACCTCCAGCACGTCCATCCCGTTCACATCCAGCCCCGGAATGCGAAAGGCCGTGCCGCGCCGGTGGAAGTGGGTTTCAGCCGAACTGCGCTTGACCGCCGTGCCCATGGCATACTGGTTGTTTTCGATCACGAAGATGATCGGCAATTGCCACAGGCTGGCCATGTTGAAGGTTTCATAGACCTGGCCCTGATTGGACGCGCCATCCCCGAAATAGGATAAGCAGACGCCGCCATCCCCACGATATTTATGAGCAAATGCCAGCCCAGCACCCAGTGGCACCTGGGCGCCGACGATCCCGTGGCCACCGTAGAATGCGTGTTCGGTGCTGAACATGTGCATCGAACCGCCCTTGCCCTTCGAAATTCCGGCCTGTCGCCCGGTCAGTTCCGCCATGATGATCCTGGGGTCAATGCCATAGGCGAGCATGTGGCCGTGATCGCGATAGCCGGTGATGACACTGTCCAGCCCCGCCCTGAGCGCGGATTGCAGGCCCACCGCGACCGCTTCCTGTCCGATATAGAGATGGCAGAAACCACCGATCAGCCCGAGGCCATACAGCTGACCCGCTTTCTCCTCGAACCGGCGGATGAGCAGCATCTGTTCGTAAAAATGCAGCAGTTCCTCGTCACTCGCCTCATACCGGCGATTGCTGGCCAGATTGTCCTGCAGGCTGCGCAGCGCGAAACCACTGTCGCCCGCTTCGCTTTCGCCAGCTTCTGCAGTGGGCGCTTTCTTTCGCGGTCGGGCCGGTTTAGCCAAATTCACAATCCTTCGATCTGGGCCGCGCTGGCTTGCGGCAGAATCCGATCAGTTCATCGCCAAACTATAAAGGCAAGCGCCCGCCTAGGCAACGACGCAAAGCGGCTCTCTGCCCATAATGTGGCCGGAAATGGGTCGGAGACACAGGATGATGGGAAGACCGGCCAGATGCAGGCCGCGCCCGGTTCAGTTGAGCGTCATCACCACTTCGTCCGGATGGACGACGTTGAGATTGCTGCGCAGCAGTTCCCCGACCAGATCGGGATCCGCAGCCTTGGGATTGAGCAACGCGACGCGATTCCTTAGCTCGTCCCGTTCCGCCTGAAGGCGTGCGATTTCGGCCTTGCGCTGTGCAAGTGCGGCAAGATTTTCACTCCACGCCAGCAGGCTGCTTGGCCCCGCGAGCGCCAGACCGCCCATCGCCAGCAGCAGGATCAGCGCCAGCGTGTCACCGCGCCTGTTGCGCGGCAGCCGGGTGGAAGGTTCGTTGCGAAACATCAGACTATAAGAATCATAGTTAATACGCCGGTTCAAGGGCTTTCTGCGCACTGCTCAAATTTAGATGTACCTTCGGCTGAATTTCATGTGCCATCCGGCGCCCCGGTTCATTTGGTGCGCCCGACAGGATTCGAACCTGTGGCCCCCAGATTAGGAATCTGATGCTCTATCCTGCTGAGCTACGGGCGCACGCGGATGCCCGTTTAGTGCCGGTCCGCGCGAAGGGCAATCAGTTGATGTCATCGGGTGGGGCGACGGGGAACAGCAACGGCGCGACGAGAATGCCTTCCTCGTGCAGTTCTTTCGCCTCGGCCAGTGACGCCTGTCCATGAATCGGCTTGGTGTCGCGTTCCCCATAATGCATCGCGCGCGATTCCTCGACGAAACGGGGGCCGACATATTCCGAGGATTTGAGCGCCTCGGCCTGTATCGCGGCAATCTGCTGCAGGGCCTTGACCGCCTTGGGCGACAATTGCCCCCCGGCGACCGGTTGTATCGCGCCACTGCTGGCCGGGCTCTGGTTGCCCTTTTTCGGCACTGCCGGTGCCATCGGCGCCTTGCTGATAGCAGCCGTGCCGCACTGCGGGCAGCAGAGCAGGCCGCGATCCTGCTGCGAGGCGAAATCCTCGGACGAGGAAAACCAGCCTTCAAAGCGGTGGCCGTCCGGACAGGAGAGGTCGAAAACGATCATTGCCATGACGATCTAGGTATTTCGCGACGATTGGCAAGGCTTGGCAATTGTGCGCGCACCTCTGCGGTGCGGACGGGATCGATCTCGGCAAAGCCCAGCCCCGGGGCTTCCCCGCCCATGTCGAGCACAACTTCCCCCCATGGATCGATCACCAGACTGTGGCCATAGGTCTCGCGCCCGTCAGCATGACGTCCAACCTGCGCCGCAGCGATCACCCATGCGCTCGCTTCCACCGCCCGTGCGCGCAGCATCAGATGCCAGTGCGCCTGCCCGGTGGGCACGGTGAAGGCAGCGGGAATCGCTATGGCATCGCAACGGCGATTGCCCAGTTCGGCAAACAGATCCGGAAACCGCATGTCATAGCAGATGGCAAGGCCCAGCAGACCGAGCGGCGTCTGCGCACTCACAACCTCGCCGCCGGGGGAGTATGCGCCGGATTCGCGCCAGCTTTCGCCACTGGAAAGCTGCACGTCGAACATGTGGATCTTGTCGTATCGCGCGGCGATGGCGCCATCAGGGGTGATCAGCAACGACCGGTTAGCCCACATTCCGTCACCACGATCCACCGCGAGCGAGCCGAGCGCGATCCAGATGCCATTCTCTCGCGCGGCATTGCGCATCGCGGCCAGAACCGGATTATCCGCTTCGGCCACAACGTGAGCAGCGGCCCGCTTTCGATCGCGGTCAAGCAGGCAGGACATTTCCGGCGTGAACAGCATGTGCGCATCGCCTGCGGCCGCTTCTGCGGCGGCGGCGCAGAGGGAGCGGGCATTTTCGACCGGATCGATCCCGGTCGTCGTCTGGTACAGCGCGATGCGAACCATTGCGCCGCCTCAGCGGCCCAGCAGCATGTCAAGCTTGCCGGTCCGTTCCAGCTCCGCCAGTTCGTCCGAGCCGCCCACCGCCATGCCATCAACGAAAATTTGCGGCACGGTGCGTGCTTCGGGCACCCGTTCCATCATCTCGGCGCGTTTCGGGCCACCCATGGTCACGTCATATTCTTCATAGGACACACCCTTGCGATCAAGCAGCTGCTTGGCCCGCACGCAGTATCCGCAGCCCCACTTGGTATAGATTTCGACGCGGGGTTCGCTCATTTTAAGTCCTCATTCCAGCGGTTTGCTAACGGCCCCCAAGGGGCTTGAATCTGCCTGCGGCTATCATATCTAGGCAAATGTGTCATGCGCCACCTGGGCAGGACACATACGCCGCGGGCGCCGCAGATGCGGGCCCGGACATTCAAATTGCTCAATGGAGGATTTGTACCATGAATCGTTTCGATTTTACTCCCTATCGCCGCAACACGGTTGGTTTTGACCGGCTGTTCGACCTGCTCGAAAACCAGGTCCGCCAGAATGCGGGCGACAATTATCCCCCCTTCAACATCGAACGGCGCGGTGAAGACGCTTATCGCATCACTCTGGCTATTGCCGGCTTCCGCCCCGATGATCTCGACATCACCGCCCAGCAGAACCTGCTGGTAATCCAGGGCCGCAAACGCGAGGAAAGCGAAGGCGATTTCCTGCATGTCGGCATCGCCAATCGCGGGTTCGAACGCCGCTTCGAACTTGCCGATTTCGTCCGGGTCGAACAAGCCGACCTGTCTGACGGGCTGCTGGTGATCGACCTCGTGCGCGAAGTGCCTGAAGCGATGAAACCGAAGAAGATTGCGGTGAGCGGCCAGCGCACGCTCGAAGTGGTCAAGAACGCCAAAGGCAATGACCAGGCCGACGCCGCCTGATCACTGAGGCAAAGTGTAAACCGGAAGGGGGCGGGCCGCAGGGTCCGCCCTTTTCGTGATGTCGGTCAGACCAGACGCGACTGGTGCACCGCCGCCGCGATGAAGCTGGCGAACAGCGGGTGCGGATCGAACGGCTTGCTCTTCAGTTCGGGGTGGAACTGGACGCCCACGAACCACGGGTGATCGGGCCGCTCCACGATTTCAGGCAGCAGCCCGTCAGGCGACATGCCGGAAAAGATCAGCCCGCCCTGCTCCAGTGCCGGCCTGTAGGCCCCGTTCACTTCATAGCGATGGCGGTGGCGTTCGGATATGGTGGTGGCCCCGCCGTAAATGGCCGAGACGTGGCTGTTGGCCGAAAGGCGCGCTTCATAGGCCCCCAGGCGCATGGTACCGCCAAGGTCCGTATCCGCCCCGCGCTTTTGCAGGCCTTCCGCGCTCATCCATTCGGTGATGATACCGACCACCGGCTCATCAGTGGCGCCGAATTCAGTGGAGCTGGCCGCTTCGATGCCCGCATTGCGCGCGCCTTCGACGCAGGCCATCTGCATGCCGAGGCAAATGCCGAAGAAGGGAACGCCACGTTCGCGCGCAAAACGAACGCTGGCGATCTTGCCTTCCGACCCGCGTACCCCAAATCCGCCAGGCACCAGAATGCCATGCATCGGTTCGAGACGGGCGGCGATTTCGGCATCGTCCTGCTCGAAAATCTCGGCATCAATCCAGCGGATGTTGACCTTGACGCGATTGGCCATGCCACCGTGAATCAGCGCCTCGTTCAGCGATTTGTAGGCGTCGGGCAGCCCGACATATTTGCCCACCACGCCAATCGTCACTTCTCCTTCGGGATGATGGAAGCGATCAACAATGTCATCCCAGACCGCAAGATCGGGATCGGGCGCGTCCTGCCCGAAATGGCGCAGCACCTCATCGTCCAGCCCTTCGGCATGATATTGCAGCGGCACGTTGTAAATGCTCGACGCGTCGAGCGCCGGGATCACCGCTTCCTTGCGCACATTGCAGAACAGCGCGATTTTGGCCCGCTCCCCATCCGGTAACGGATGTTCGCAGCGACACAGCAACACATCGGGCTGGACGCCCAGGCTGGTCAGTTCACGCACCGAATGCTGCGTCGGCTTGGTCTTGAGTTCGCCCGCAGCAGAGACATAGGGCACCAGCGTGACATGAATGGCGCAGGTCTGTTCGCGCCCCAGTTCGTTGCGCAATTGCCGGATCGCTTCGATGAACGGCAGGCCTTCGATATCGCCGACCGTGCCGCCGAATTCGCACAGGACGAAATCGAGGTCGTCGGTATTGGCCAGCGCGAAAGCCTTGATCTCGTCAGTGACGTGCGGGATCACCTGCACCGTTGCGCCCAGATAATCGCCGCGCCGTTCGCGCGCGATGATGTCACGATAGACGCGGCCCGACGTAATGTTGTCATTCTGATGCGCGGAAACGCCGGTGAAGCGCTCATAATGGCCGAGATCGAGGTCAGTTTCCGCCCCGTCATCGGTTACATAGACTTCACCGTGCTGATATGGGCTCATCGTGCCCGGATCGACGTTCAGATAGGGATCGAACTTGCGAATCCGGACGCGGAACCCACGCGCCTGCAGGAGCGCGGCGAGACTCGCCGCCATGAGACCCTTGCCAAGCGATGAGACCACGCCGCCGGTGATGAAAATGAACCGCGCCATGGGAGTTGGGCCTTGGAGGATGGGACGATTCGACGCAAGCCGTATCCGCGCCAATCCACAATCATCTGTGTCGGGCCGCGCCGAATATCGTCACGCGGCCAGGCGAAAGACGGCGAAGCTTACTGCCCGCCTGCCAGCGGATTCTGCGCGGGAGCAGCAGGCGCGGCCGGTTCGGCTGGCACCGGTGCAGTGCCTTCCTGCGCGCCCAGCGGATCTGCGGGCGCTTTTTCCGTCACACTGCGGTCCAGCGAGGTGTCGATTTCCCCACCCCCCGTCGTACCGACCGCCAGCACCGCCAGAGTGATACTGAGCAGGACAAACAATGTCGCCAGGATGGCCGTGGCACGAGACATGAAATCGGCCGCACCGCGCGCGGACATCAGGCCCCCGGGGCTGCCGCCGCCGATGCCTAGGCCACCACCTTCCGAACGCTGCATCAGGATCACCGCAACCAGCGCGGCGGCAATGATCGCCTGGACGACAGTCAGAAACAAAAACAGCGACATGGGCGAACCCCGATTTTGGCAGTGAATGGCCGGATGGCCACGCGCATTTAGGTGCGCGGCGCGTGGCTGGCAAGCTTTGCAGCTCAGTCTGTGTTTTCACCTGCCGCAGCAAGGATGATTCCGAGGAAGCTCTCCGCAGTCAGGCTTGCCCCTCCTACCAGAGCGCCACCCACCTCGTC
>JAURML010000059.1 GCA_030830695.1 Caenibius sp.
AGAATGGCGCCATCCATATCGGCCTGCCGGTGCCGCAGATGGGCACCCCCTTCGGTGTCAGCACCGGGCCGTTCCTCTCGCCCTTGACGATGCCCTGCACCGAACCGCCGTTTGGCAAGATTGCGGCCGTCGATCTGAAAAAGCAGAAGCTGCTTTGGGAACGTGCACTCGGGTCATCTGCCGACAGCGGGCCGAAAGGCATTGCGGTGGGGCTGCCTCTGCCCATGGGTGTGCCCAATTCGGGCGGGTCGCTGTTCACGCGGTCCGGGCTCGTGTTCATAGGCGCCACTCAGGAGAAGGCGATCCGGGCAATCGATGCGGGAACCGGCAAGAAGCTGTGGAGCTGGCGCCTGCCGACCAGCGGCCATGCCACGCCGATGACCTATGTCAGCCCGAAAACCGGCAAGCAGTATGTTGTCATCGCGGCTGGCGGCAGTTCGACCATGATGACGCAGGCCGGCGATCATGTCATGGCCTTCGCGCTGCCTGGCAAGTGATCGCAGCCGGGGCAACGCGCCCGCTGCCCGGGCAATCGTTGCGGTGATGTCGTAATTTGCGGCAGCCGATGATTGAAGGAGACACAGATGGCGATACAGGAAAACTGGACGCTGAGCGGGCCGCCGCGGCGCGTCGTCACCGGTCTGGATGAGAATGGCCAGTCCTGCATCATCATTGACGGGCCAAGCGACGGGGTCATCTGGGAAACGGCGCAGGTTCCGGTCGACAATTCGGGCAACGCCGATGCGGGCGGGAGCTTCTCCTTCCAGTTCGCGGCCGGTGGGACAAAGTTCTTCATTGCCGAATTGCCGCCGGGCGATGGCCTGTTCGGACCGGGAATGCATGCCAGCAACATGATCGATTACATCGCGATCCTGCGGGGCGAAGTGGTCCTGGTGACCGAGCAGGGCGAAACGAAGCTCTGCCCCGGTGACACGGTTGTCGATCGCGGCGTTCTGCATGGCTGGCGTTGCGAAGGGCCGGATCCGGTCTCGATGGCGATTGTCATGGTCGATGCTCAGCCGGTGGGGCCGGGGGCCACGGTTTCATGACGCGGCGACACGCGCGGCACATCACGCCATCGGCCATCGAAGTCCCGGACGACAGCGACGATCTGGCCGACCTGCTGAACCAAACGGGGCGTGGCGTTATCGGGACACCGGAGATGGCGGTGGCGCAAATCCGGCGGCTGATCGAACGGACCGGCGGGTTCGGCACATTTCTGCTGCAGGGTATCGATTTCGCGGATTGGGAGGCGACGCTGCGCAGCTATTGCCTGATCGCGGAAGAAGTCATTCCGCATTTCGATGGCCAGTTGCAGCCGGTCGAAACCAGCTACCGGCTCATCCTCGACCGGGCCGAGCAGAACCGTTCAGCGACTGCCGCCGCGCGCGAAGCTGCCGCTCTGTCATGGGAGGCGGAACGCAAGCGTCCCAAGGATTTAGGTTAAGCTTGCAGGCGCTAAAGCGGACAGTTCGGTTCCAGGCCCAGCTCAACCCGGCCGAGGTTTTCGGTCGCCGTTTCGGTGTCGAGAAAGCCGTGGACGCGCAGGACGTTCATGTCGCGCAGGAACCGCTGCAAGGGCGATGTGTTGCGGTATGCCCCGCCGCCCGCGCCCAGCATCATCTGGTTGATCCCTTGATAGACATAGTCAGCCACCATGCCCACGCGCGCGCGCGCCTTTGCCCGGGTTTCGAGTTTGCGCATTTCGTCGGGGTCGGTGTTGTCAATGAAGGCGATGTAATCCTTCAACAGCGTCTGGGCGATATCCGCCCCCGCCTGCCCGTGGCCGATCCGCATCTGGGCGGTCTGCCGGTTCTGGACTTTTGCGGCGGTGAAGGTGGAGTGGCGATCTTCGGTCAGGCGCTTGAACGCATCCGCCGCACCGCGATAGGCGCCGGTCATCACCGGCATCGTCTCGCCCAGCACGAAAGGCAGGACCGGCAGCGAATAGATCGGCTTGGCGTGCAGTTTCGATCCGGGCGCCTGCCCGTTCAGCAGATCTTCCACCGGGACCGTGCGGCGATGCGGCACGAAGACATCGTTCAACCCGGCATCGCCGCTGGACGTGCCCCGCATGCCCGCCATGTCCCAGTTGTCGATGATGTCCACCTCGCCCGCTGGAACCATGAATGCCACCACTCCCTGCACGGCGTCGCCATCCATGATGAGGCCGCTGTTGAGGAACCAGTCTGCGCGCGAACTGCCCGAGTTCCACTGACTTAGCCCGTTGGCAATATAGCCCCCATCCACCGGCTTCAGGCGGAAGTTGGGGGCAATGGTACCGGGTGTCAGGGCATAGGGCCGTTCGGCGAACACTTCGTCCTGAAATCCCCTGGGCCAGAGCGAATGCAGATAGTTGTGGCCGATGTAGAACGAGATCACCCAGGCGGTGGAGGTGCAGTAGCGACCGAATTCGTAAACCACGCCAGCCATGGTCGCGTAATCCAGTTCGTGTCCGCCATAGACCTTGGGAACGAGAATCTGCATCAGTTCCGCGTCGCAGCAGGCATCGATCACGGCGTCGCTCAACCGCCGGTTGCGGTCAGTCTCATAGGCCGCGTCCGCCACCATCGGCGCGATTGCGCGGGCGCGCGCGACCAGTTCTTCCGAAAGGCTCATTTTCGTACCCTTTTGTACCAATGACGGCCGGCCAGTTCCGGTCGCGTGTTGAATCGTTGGCCTGTGTCAGCCATTTCCGCAAACAAGGCTGAGCAGTTTGCGGCAATCGTCCGGAGGTGAATCTCCCCGCCATGCGACGTGCTGATCGGGGCGAACCAGGATCAGGTTTCGTTCGTAGATGCTCCGCAAATCAGGCCGGTCGAGTCGCAGCAATTCAAGCGGTATGGCAAGCGCGCCAGCGGCTTTCTCGATCGTCGTGGTGTCAGTGTCATCGAGCACGACCAGCGTGAAGAACAGTCCGAGCCTGTCATGAATGGGCTCGCCATCGCTCAGGAAGACATGCGGCAGTCGCGCACCCGGCCAGGTGTTGCCCTGGTAGATCAGCGGATCGACAGCGGGCGCTCCGGCTTCATGGGCGATGGCCGGTGACTGATCGTAGCGATAGCCATATTCCACGCCCCAGCTTTCATTCTCGGCATTACCCAGTTCGGCGATCCTCGCGGCCAGTTCAACGCGGCACGCGTCGCCTGCCGGGCCTTCTTCGAGCAGGTCGCCTGCTTCGGCATAGAGTTCGCTGATCCTGATGCGCACGCCCATGTGGCGGCGCGATGCCTCAAGGTGCCACCAGGCCGTGTTGCGCCGTTCCGCGTCATAGGCGTCCAGCAGCCGGTCTCCGCCCCAGCCTTGCAGCCGTGCCGCCAGCACCCATGACAGACCGGCCGCATCGGCGATGCCACTGTTCATTCCATATCCGCCGGTCGGGATATATTGATGGGCCGCATCGCCAGCCAGCAACGTGCTTTGTTCGCGATAGCGTTCGGCCACCACGAAATGCGCAAACCAGGGGTTGGCCTGCAAGATTTCGTACTCGAACTTCGTGCCGATCCAGCCTTCGAGCACCCCTTCCGGCGTCATCTCGTCCGGGTTCATGCCGGGCAGCAACCAGGCTTGCAGCGTGAATATGTCATGATCGTTCTGGGCGATGATCGTGCCGCCGCCGTTCTGCAGGTGATAGACCGGACCCCAGCGTTGCAGCAGTTCGCGATCGTCCGTGCGGAAATGCACCATATAGGCGCCCGCGACGTTTTCCTCGCCCGCCAGATTGATCCCCAACCTGCGCCGCACCCGGCTGCCGCCGCCGTCGCATCCGGCCAGAAAGCGGCACGACACCTCGCTTGCCTCGCCGGTTTCGGAATGGACGATCCGGGCCAGGACGCCGTCGGGACCGTTCGAGATGAATTCGTCGAAGCGGTGATTGAAGCGCACGTCAACCAGCGGATTTTCATCAATGGCGCGCTTGAGCACCGGCTCGATTTCCACCTGGCTGACGCGCAGGGGTGCCTGCGCGCCATGGCTGCCGTCATTTTCGCGGCGGATGATCTGCGTTT
This sequence comes from Caenibius sp., assembly GCA_030830695.1. GTDB lineage: Bacteria > Pseudomonadota > Alphaproteobacteria > Sphingomonadales > Sphingomonadaceae > JACKKV01. The sequence goes on from JAURML010000059.1 coordinate 4,008, forward strand.
TCTTGTCAGCAGACGGATAGTGGAAGCGATGCAGCGCGTGGCCGACCATGTTCGTCACCCACAGGATGTCAAAGGCATTCTTGCGCGGCACGCCGGCATCGCGAAGGTGTTCATCGATCCCCAGCCGATGAAACAGTTCCATGCTGCGCCCGTTGGTCAGGTCCATCTTTGGATGGCGGGTGGTTGCCGGATTGCGCTCCACCAGCATCGATCGGACGCCGTAGCGCGCAAGATTCAGCGCCAGCGTCATGCCAACGGGGCCGCCGCCCGCAATCAGGACTGGAATATTCTGCACCGGGCATCCTCCCTCGGGTCACCGGTTTGCGCATAACAGCCACCAGATTAGACCATTTGATCAGTTTAATCGCGGATCGATTTCGCGATGTCAATCCGCTGTGAGTCGCGATGCTGGGGCTGGGCGCAGCTTCCGTTCACAGCAGATAACGCATGACTATTGTTGTCTCGGCAGCTCCGGTTACCTCCAGTTCGGCTTCGGAAAATCGTGGCGCGCGCGGGTGGAAGGGTGGATTGCGCGAGAACCCGAAGCCTTCGCGCGGAATGCCGAGGAACGTGTCCAGCCTGCCGTTTGCATTTGCATCGTGAAACACGCCGATGGCGTAGGTTCCGGGCGGAAGATCGGAAAATCGGGCGTGAGCCAGTCCGCCCGCAATGGTCAGTGATGCGGCTCGCACCGCGCTTTCCTTGCAATCGGGAAAGTCGCTACCGGCCGGACAGATAGCCAGTTTCACTAAGCCTTTCGTGTTTTTCAGTCCTGTGATCGTAACCTGCAACGAAGCCAGGTTTCGGTGTTCAGCGATTTCAGCGGCCCCCGGCTGCGCCACGGCGAGGGCTGCCAAGGCCGCGATCGGTGCCGCACAGGCGATCCCAGAAGCGAAAATAGAGGCCATAATTGCACTCGTACCTGTCATGATGAAGCTGGTGATGGCTTGCCGTTATCAGCCATTTGCCGACCGGGCCATGGACAAGGCGGGTGGGGAAGATTTCCCAGCCCATGTGGTTGGTCACGCCCATGATGGTCATGATCAGCAGCACTGCCAGCACCGTGCCGACGTGCAGTGGAATTACGAAGACCAGCGCGGGGATGACGAAGGCGCCGCTGAGCGCTTCCCAGGGGTGAAAGCTCATCGCCGCCCATGCGGTGGGCGGGCGACTGGCGTGATGGACGGCGTGAATGCTGCGCAGCAGCGGCGGATAATGCATGGCGCGATGCGTCCAGTAGAACCAGCTGTCGTGGATCGCGAGGCACAGCAGGAACGAGACCGGGATCCACCACAGCGGGTATTGGCTGGCATCGGCATAGATCCGGGTCCAGCCCAGTTCGCGCCATCCCCAGGCCACGAACCCGGCGGGCGCGCCGTAAATCACCGCGCTTTTGATTGACCAGACGATTTCGCGCCTGATCTGCGGTCCCATGCCTCCATGCATCCCGGGCCAGCGCCGTTCGCCCAACCAGGCAAAGATGCCGCTGCTGGCGAAATAGCGCGCGGCCACGATCACGCTCATCGCCAGCATGGCCAGCAATGCACCAGTGGTCTGATCCGGGAAGGGCGCGCGCAGCATCGTCTTGGTTTACCAGCCGCTGCGGGCTAAGGCGAGGCTTCATGGCATCGCGCGCACCCCTTATCATTGCAGGCGGCGGTCTGGCCGGGGCTTTGGCCGCGCTGGTGCTGGCCGAACGACGCCCCGAACTGCCGATCCTGCTGCTGGAGAGTGGCGCAAGCTTCGGCGGCAATCACACCTGGTCGTTCTTTGACAGCGATGTTCCGGCGGGCATGGCTACGCTGGCAGCCGCGTTGCGCCCGGTACGCTGGGAACGCCACCGCGTGCGCTTTGAGCAGCGCGAGCGGGTGTTGCCGCTGGCGTATAATGCGGTTTCAGCCCCCGCGCTGGATAGGCTGGTCCGGGCTTGCCTGGCGCCGTCCTGCTGGCGGTTGGGGGCAGAGGTGCGCACGCTCTTGCCTGATGGCGTGATCCTGCAATCGGGGGAAAGGATTGCGGCGAGCGCCGTTATTGATGCCCGCGGCCCGGCACGCGAGATGCCGGGGCTGGAGCTTGGCTGGCAGAAGTTCGTCGGGATCGAATTTGCGGCATCTGCGCCGGAACGGGATTGCGCCACCATCATGGACGCCATGATCCCGCAGCTGGATGGGTATCGTTTTGTCTATGTCCTGCCGCTGGCGGCCGACAGGACGCTGGTTGAAGATACATATTACAGCGACGGTCCAGAGCTGGCGGTTGCGGCGGTAGCGGACCGGGTGCGCCAGCTTGCGGCTGCGCGCGATATCTCGGGCCAGGAGGTCCGTCAGGAAACAGGCGTTCTGCCGATCCTGATCGGCGGAGATCCGGTACAATTCTGGCCGGTAGACGACCCGGTCGGGCGGCTTGGGCTGCGCGGCGGGTTTTTCCATGCGACAACCGGCTATTCCCTTGGCCTTGCGCTGCAGATGGCCGAAGGTCTGGCCAGCCTGACAGGGCAGCCGGACAGCGCCGCCCTGGCAGTCTGGTCGCGCGCATGTTTTGTACGGCACTGGCGGCAAAGCGGCTTCTTCCGCCTGCTCAACACCATGCTGTTTCGTGCGGCGCGGCCGGACGAGCGGCACCGCATCTTTGCGCATTTCTATCGCCTTCCGCCCGATCTGATCGCGCGCTTCTATGCCGGGGCGCTGCGTCCTTTGGACAGGCTGCGTATTCTTTCGGGCCGCCCGCCGGTGCGGATCGGGGCGGCACTGGGCGCGCTGGCAGACATGCGACGCGACGTGAGCAAATGAACCCTCCAGTCGACAACAGACGCGCCGAACTGGTCGAATCGGCGCATCGCGCAATCGCCCGTGGATCGCGCAGCTTCGCTGCCGCCAGTCGCCTGTTCGACCCGGTCACGCGCGCGCGTGCCTGGTTGCTTTATGCCTGGTGCCGCGCGGCGGATGACATGACCGATGGGCAGGCGTTTGGCCATGGGGCGAGCGCGGCCAGCGATCCGATGGCCAGCCACGCCACGTTGCGGGCGCTGACCTTCAGGGCACTTGATACGGCGGAAGAGGTGCCCCTGCCCTTTGCCGCACTGCGCCAGGTCGTTGGGGAGACCGGGCTTCCGCGCGGGCTGATCGAGGATCACCTCGCTGGTTTCGCGCTGGATGCGGCAGCCTGGCGCCCGCAGGATCAGGATGATCTGCTGCGTTATTGCTATCACGTCGCTGGATCGGTCGGGTGCATGATGGCGGTGATCATGGGGGTTGATCCGGATGATACGGATACGCTGGACCGGGCGTGCGATCTCGGGATTGCCTTCCAGCTGGCCAATATCGCCCGCGATCTTGTCGCTGATGCACAGGCGGGGCGATGTTATTTGCCCGCCGGGTGGCTAGCGCGCCATTCGCTGGTCGAAGCGCACATCGCCCGGCCCGTGAACCGTGTGGTACTGGCCGGGCTGGCAGGCGAACTGGTCAGTCTGGCTGTGCCTTATCGCCAGTCGGCGCGGATCGGCGCGGCGCGGCTTCCTGTCCGTTCACGGCTGGCGGTGCTCGCGGCCGATGCGATTTATGGCGCGATCGGGGAACGGGTGGCCGAACTTGGTCCGGCGGCATGGGATCGCCGTGTTCATACCGGCGCTGTCGGCAAGGGCATCCTGTTCACGCGCGCCATGCTGCGTTGTCTGGATCAGCCCCGGCCCGCGCCGCGTACGGGCCTGTGGACGCGCCCACGTCAGTCAGTCGCGGGTTCGCGCAACTGTCCCTGACCGGATGCGCGCAGTTCGGTTTTCAGCAGTTCGACCGGCGGCGCGTAAAGGAAGCCGAAACTGACTGCCCCCTTGCGGCTTTCGACTGCGTGATGGATCCGGTGTGCCTGCACGATACGTTTGAAATAGGTGCTGCGCGGCACAACCCGGTGCGCCAGCCGACGATGGACGATTACGTCATGAAAGCCAAAGTAGATGGCGCCATACGCGGCGATACCTGCGCCCATGGCCGTCGCCCAATCACCCCATCCGGCCTGGACGCCGCCATAAATCAGCAGGATCGATGGCAGCGCAAAGATCACGGCATAAAGATCGTTCCATTCGAAATGGCCAGTGCGTTCACGATGATGGCTGGCATGAAGGAACCAGCCGAAGCCGTGCATGACCCAGCGATGCATTGCATATGCGAACAGCTCCATCCCGGCAACAGTGGCAAGGAAGATCAGGATCAGTGTCATCGTTCCGGTCCTAGACCTTCGGCCCGGCCACGCGCAAATGCTTTGCGTTTTGGCTCAGATCATCAGGCTGGCTGTGGCCTTGGCGCTGCCGACCACGCCGGGGATGCCCGCGCCGGGATGAGTGCCCGCGCCCACGAAATAGAAGTTCGCGAAATGATCGTCGCGATTATGCGCACGAAACCACGCGCTCTGCGTCAGCAGGGGCTCAAGACTGAAGGCACTGCCCAGATGCGCGCCCAGATCGGTTTGGAAATCTGCGGGCGTATAGTGGAAACAGCATTCCAGCCGTTCATGCAGATCAGGGATCAGCAATTGCCGCACCCGGTTCAGCACGATGTCGCGATAGCGCGGCCCTTCGACTGACCAGTCAAGCGGAGCCTTGCCGAGGTGCGGAACCGGCGCAAGCGCATAGAAGGCGGATTTGCCGGGCGGGGCCATCGACGGGTCGGTTGCGCTGGGGTGATGCAGGTATAGCGAAGGATCATCCGCCAGCTTGCCGCGCCGGTATATGTCGTCAAGCAAGGGGCCGTAGCGATCCGAAAAGAGGATGGAGTGGTGCGCCACCTGCGGGGCCGCGCCGTTGAGGCCGAAATGGACCACGAAGAGGCTGGGCGAAAACCGTTTGCGTTTCAGCGCCCGGACACGGCGGGCGGCATAGGGTGATCCGTCGATCAGGCCGTAGCTGTGCACCAGATCGCCATTGCTGGCGATCATGTCGGCGCCAAGCCTGCGGCCCGATGCGGTAACGACCCCGGTGACCTTGCGCCCCTCATGCGTGATCCGGTTGACCGCATCCCCCAGGATGAGTGTGCCGCCCAGCCGACGGAACAGGGCAACCATCGCGTTGACGAGCGCATTGGTTCCGCCTTGCGCAAACCAGACGCCGCCCGTCTTTTCAAGGTGATGGATCAGCGCGTAGATGCTGCTGGTACTCATCGGATTACCGCCCACCAGCAAGGTGTGGAAGGACAGCGCCTGGCGCAGCTTGTCATTGCGCACGAAGCCCGCAACAAGGCCGTAGACGGATCGCCACGCCTGATGTTTCATCAGGGCGGGGGCAGCGCGGATCATGCTGGAAAAGCGCAGGAACGGGACGGCCCCAAGCTTCACATAGCCTTCGCCGTAAACGCTCCGCGAATATTCGAGAAAACGCGCGTAGCCAGCGACATCCGCCGGATCGAGCCGTGCGATTTCCGCGTTCAGCGCGGCTTCGTCGTTTGAATAGTCGAACTTGGTGCCGTCACCCCACAACAGCTGGTAGAATGGGTTGACCGGCATCAGCGTGACATCGTCGGCCATGTTGCTGCCCGATAGTGCCCACAATTCTTCAAGGCAGGCCGGATCGGTGATGACGGTAGGCCCCGCATCGAAGGTGTAGCCATCGCGTTTCCAGACATAGGCCCGTCCGCCAGGCCGGTCACGCGCCTCGATCACGGTTGTGGCAATGCCCGCGCTTTGCAGGCGGATGGCGAGGGCAAGCCCACCGAATCCGGAACCGATCACCAGTACGCTTGGCGGCGCGCTCATTGTGCAGCACCCTTGCCGGGTGGAGGACACGGGACTGGCGCAGCCATCCGGCGCCGGGACTTAGCGGACAAGTGAACTCGCCCGTCGCGCCGCCTCGGCAATGGCGACATAATTGGGTGCCCCGGCTGGCACCACCCAGCTGCCGCCTACGCACAGCACCGGTTCCAGCGCCAGCCAGTCGGGCGCGGTCGTTTCGGTGATGCCGCCAGTGGGACAGAAGCGGCATTGATAAAATGGCGCGGCCAGTGCCTTCAAGGCGGGGATGCCGCCATTGGCCATCGCGGGAAAGAACTTGAAATGCGCAAGCCCAAGGTCAAGCCCGCGCATGATATCGCTCGCTGTCGCGATGCCAGGCAGGAAGGGTATGCCGGCATCGATCGCGGCACGCGCCAGTCCGTCGGTCAATCCGGGTGAAACAATGAATTCCGCGCCCGCCTCTGCGGCGGCATCGAATTCGCGCGGGTTTGTTACCGTGCCCGCGCCCACGATGGCGCCGTCTACCTGCTTCATCTCCGCCAGTGCTTCCAGTGCGGCGGGGGTGCGCAGCGTCACTTCCAGCACTTTCAGCCCGCCCGAAACCAGTGCTTGGGCCATTGGCAGCGCCGAGCGGACATCGTCCACGACTAGCACCGGGATGACTGGCGCTGCGCGCATGATGGGTTCGATTCCTGTGCTCATGCTGCGTCAGTCTCCATAAGTACGAAACCCGCGCGTGACCAGCCCCCTTACAATCCCGCCGCGGCGAGCATGGTTGATCCGCCTCGCTCTGCATCGTCAGCCTGCGCACGAAACATGGCGAAGAGTTCCCGTCCCATGCCCTGTGCCTGCGGCGGAGGCGCCACCGGAGATCGTGAGCCAAGGTTGGCGGAGGTGGTGAGCGCTCCGGTGTCAGCGCACAGGCGGATCATGTCCCCGTCGCGCAGCAGGGCCAGCGGTCCGCCGCCCAGCGCCTCGGGGGTACAATGGATCGCTGCGGGCACTTTGCCGCTGGCCCCCGACATCCGTCCGTCCGTTATCAACGCCACCCTGAACCCCCGGTCCTGAAGTACACCCAGCATGGGCGAGAGCTGGTGCAGTTCGGGCATGCCATTGGCCCGTGGCCCCTGAAAGCGAACCACGACCGCCACGTCCCGGTCCAGTTCACCAGCGGCAAAGGCTTCTGCCACCTGTTGTTGCGTTTCGAACACCTTTGCCGGTGCTTCAACCGTCCAATGTGCGGGGTCGACCGCGCTTGCCTTGAAGATTGCACGGCCAAGATTGCCGGTAACCAGTCGCATGCCGCCATCGGGCTGAAACGGAGCCGTTGCGCTGCGCAGGATCGCCTCGTCGCCGCTCTCGCGGATTGCTTCGCGCTGTAGCCTATCGTCGGACAGGCGCGGATCGGTCGCATAGGCCTGCATTCCTCCTTCCGCGACGGTCAGAACGTCATCATGAATCAGGCCTGATTCCAGTAGCTCTCCGACCAGGAAGGCCATGCCGCCCGCGGCGTGAAAATCGTTCACATCGCTTGAGCCGTTGGGATAGATTCGCGCCAGCAGTGGCACCACGCCTGACAATTCGGCAATGTCGGCCCAGTCGATGCTGATGCCTGCCGCGCGGGCGATGGCGGGCAGGTGAATGGCGTGATTGGTTGATCCGCCGGTCGCCAACAGACCGACGGTGGCATTGACGATAGCCTTTTCATCCACGCAACGGGAAAGCGGGCGGACATCCCCGTCCGCACGTGAAATGGCGGCAAGGCGCTGCGTCGCCTCGCGAGTCAGGGCCTGCCGCAGCCGGGTGCCGGGCGGGACAAATGCCGCTCCCGGCATGTGCAGGCCCATCAGTTCCATCATGACCTGGTTGGAATTGGCGGTGCCATAGAATGTGCAGGTGCCTGGCGCATGATAGCTGGCGCTCTCGCTTTCCAGCAGTTCAGCTCGGCTAGCTTTTCCCTCAGCATATAGCTGCCGAACCTTCTGTTTTTCCCTGTTGGCGATGCCGCTGGGCATCGGGCCGGACGGCACGAACAGTGCTGGCAGATGACCGAACCGCAATGCGCCGATCAGCAGGCCAGGCACGATCTTGTCACATATGCCCAGCAGTGCGACTCCGTCGAACATGGCATGACTGAGCGCAATCGCGGTGGAGAGGGCAATGATGTCGCGGCTGAACAGTGACAGTTCCATGCCGTCCTGTCCCTGGGTTACCCCATCGCACATCGCCGGGGTGCCGCCTGCCACCTGCGCGGTGGCGCCCGCTTCGCGCGCAAACAGCTTTAGCTGAGCGGGATAGGCGCCATAAGGCTGATGCGCCGACAACATGTCATTATAGGCCGAGACGATGGCCAGGTTCGGACCTCTGCCAGCGGCGATGGCAGCCTTGTCTTCACCAGATGCCGCAAAGGCATGAGCAAGATTGGTGCAGCCAATGGCAGAGCGATGTCCGCCGCCTTCGCCCTCGCGCGTCATCAGGTCGAGATAGCGCTGTCGGCTGTCTTTCGATCGCCCAATTATTCGCCGGGTGACCGAATCCACCACAGGATGAAGTGTGCCTTGGACCATGGCTGTGAATCATGCCTGATTCCCGCTTATCCTCAACCCCCTTGTGGCCGAAATCGGGGTTTCAGCTTAAGCAGGCTGCTTCAATTCTCAAGGTTGACCTTGATCTTCATCAGCGGCAGGGCATTGGCTGAGCCCTTCGCTAACGACGCCCGTTTGGCCAGAGCGATGAGGCGTTCGACAATTCAGACGAAGAGGCCGATGTCCAGCAAGAAGCCCAGCGGTGCGCAGAAGATCAAGTCGATCAAGGCAGAGGTCGATGCGATCAAGCGCCGAAGCATTCTGGATGAGTCTGCGCAACAGTTTTTCGAGAATGGCTACGAATCGACCTCGCTCGAATCGATTGCGGATGCCCTGGGGGTGACCAAGCAGTTCATCTATTCGCGCTTTCGCAGCAAGTCCGATATTCTTGTATCAATTTGTCGTTCGGGCGCCGCCGCCGCGGATCTGACCGTGGAATATGGTGCGACGCTGCGCGATGATCCCGCGACAAGGCTGGCCCGGATCATACGTTATTTCGTGCAGTTGCAGATCGAACATCGCCGGGAGGTAGCGCTTTACTTCAGCGAAGCCAAAAGCCTGCCACCGGAAGAAGCGCGCGCCATTGATTCTTCCAAGCTGCAGTTCCACCGCATGCTTTGCGGCGTGCTCAACGATGGCAAGAAGGCCGGACAATTCGATTTCGACGATACCTCGATCGCCGCGTCTGCACTTGGCGGGATGGCGTCATGGGCCTTCTTCTGGTTTCAGCCGGACGGTCGCTGGATTCCCGAAACCGTGGCGCTGCAACTGGCGATCCTGTCACTTAGAACCGTTGGGGTAGAGCGACCGGAAGCATTTATTGCCGACATACCAGATGTCGATCAGGCGCCGGCGGGTGCGGGCGCAGACTGACTGGAGGCATTTGCCTTTGTCGCGCACGACCACGCAATATACTTGACAGATGAAAAATATTCTGGCGAGCATATTTCAATCGATCCACTGCTCCTGCGCGGTGGTGGCTGAGGAGATGATGCGATGAGTGAGGCAGCAATGAAACCGCAGTATGATGCGTTGGTCATAGGTGCGGGTGTAACCGGGATGTACCAGGCGTATTTGCTGGACCAGGCGGGCATGAATGTCCTCGGCATTGACGCGGCGCCTGACGTGGGCGGGGTCTGGTACTGGAATCGCTACCCCGGCTGTCGACTCGACACCGAAAGCTACGCCTATGGCTATTTCGCGCTGAAGGGGATTATTCCCGAATGGAACTGGAGCGAGCGGTTTGCGGGCCAGCCCGAGATGCTGCGCTACGCCAACTATGCTGCGGACAAGATGGATATCCGCCGCCTGTTCCGCTTCAATACGAAGGTTACTGCCGCAGCGTGGGACGATGCCAACGATCTTTGGAACGTTACACTGGACAATGGCGATGTTGTGTCATGCCGCTTCCTGATCTCGGCAACCGGCCCGCTGTCTGCCACGCGCATGCCCGACATCCGCGGCATCGACAGTTTTCAAGGCGAATCCTTCCATTCTTCGCGCTGGCCTACGGATGATGAGGGCAATCCCACCAATTACGATTTCACTGGCAAGAAAGTCGGGGTCATCGGGACGGGTGCGACCGGCGTGCAGATCATCCCGATCGCGGCTGAGACGGCCAAGGAACTCTATGTTTTCCAGCGCACGCCCAACTGGTGCACACCGCTGGGCAATACTCCTTTGAGCAAGGAAGACATGGATGACTTGCGTGAGCGGTATCCAACCATTCTGGAATATGTGAAGGTAACGGACACATCGTTCCCCTATCACCGTGATCCGCGCAAGGGCACGGATGTTCCCGAGGACGAGCGCAACGCCTTCTTTGAAAAGCTTTATGACCAGCCGGGATACGGCATCTGGCTCAGTGGCTTCCGCGATCTGCTGGTCAGCAAGGAATCGAACAAGTTTCTGGGTGATTTCATTGCCAGGAAGATCCGTGAACGGGTCAAGGATCCGGTGGTCGCGGAAAAGCTGATCCCGACCGATCACCCCTTCGGCTCCAAGCGTGTGCCGATGGAAACCTATTACTATGAGGCGTTTAACCAGGAAAATGTTCATCTGGTCGATATTCGCGAAACCCCGATTGAACAGATCGAGGCTGGCGGAATCAGGACCTCGGACAAGTTCTACGATCTTGACGTTATCATCTTTGCCACCGGTTTCGATGCAGTCACCGGCGCGCTGGATCGCATTGATATCCGTGGCCGCAAGGGTCTGCCTTTGAAGGATGCATGGGCGGATGGCCCGGTGACCTTCCTTGGCTTGCAATCGCGCGGTTTTCCCAACTTTTTCACGCTGGTTGGGCCGCATAATGGATCCACCTTCTGCAATGTCGGCGTCTGCGGCGGCCTGCAGGGGGAATGGGTTACGCGGATGATCCGGTACATGCGCGATCATGGGCTGGTGGCGTCCGAGCCGACCGAGGCTGCTCAGGATGCATGGACCGAGGAAGTGTATCGCGATTTCGCCCGTACGCTGCTGGCAGAAGCGAACGCCTGGTGGGTGAGGGTGGTCGAAAAGCCCGATGGCACGATCGAGCGTCGCTCGCTGGTCCATGTCGGTGGCGGACCGGAATATCGCAAGCGCTGCGAACAGGTGGCCTATTGCGATTATGAAGGCTTCGAACTGGCCTAAGCACGCACACACATACACTAGAGTTTCTGGTGAGGATTAGGCCCCGCGTTAGCGGGGCCTTTTTTTGTGCCGGGCGCTTGACAATTACAACACATGTTTTATTAAATCTAAGACAAATGTTTTAAATTGGTGTTCGGGTGCGCATCCAGAGGATGGCTGTCGGGGCAGGGCGACCTATGAAACTTTGACATGAGTCAACGAGTGCGTTGATGAAAATGGTTATTCGATAACACCCGTTCCAAGAAAGGAAATGACCATGAAATGCGGATTCTTCCACACACCTTACATCTTGCCCAAGCGGACCCCGAAGCAGGTGTTCGACTGGTCGCTTGAGCTCGCGCAGGTATGCGACAAGGCCGGCTTTGCCGATTTCATGATCGGAGAGCATTACACGCTCGCCTGGGAAAATATTCCTGCGCCGGAACTGGTCATCGCTGCCGCCGCGCCGTTGACGAAGAATTTGCGTTTCGCCCCGATGGCGCATCTTCTGCCCTATCATCACCCGACCCGGCTGGCGAACCAGGTGGGCTGGCTGTCGCAGATTCTTGAAGGTCGCTATTTCGCCGGTTTTGCGCCCGGGGGGCACCACACCGATGCCCTGACTCATGGCTATGACGGCGTACCGGACCTGTTTGCCCCCTTCTCCGAAGCGCTTGAGCTTATGGAGAAGGTATGGGATCGCAAGCCATTCAAATACAAAGGCGAATATTTCAACGCGGGCTATCCGGGTGAAGAGGATTTCCCGGGCTTCCCGATCGAATATGCGGACAATTCTCCGTGGCATGGCAAGGAGAACCTTGAGATCGCCGTCACCGGCATTTCCGCACCTTCACCTACGCTCAAATGGGCAGGAAGTCGCAACTACAGCCCGATTTCCTTCTTTGGCGGATTTGCCCAGATGAAGTCGCACTGGGACACCTGGTCACATGCGATGATCGAGGCTGGGCACACCCCCGAACACAGTCGGTTCCGCACCTGTCGCGACATCTTCATTGCCGACAGCGACGCCGAGGCAAAGCGTCGTGCGCTGGCCAGCGGCCTAGCTGACACTTGGCGGGAGTATCTCTTCCCCATCTACAAGAAGTTCAACCTGATGCAGGGCATCATTGATGACAGCGGCACGGGCAGGCGCGGCAACGCGCCTGCCCCTTTCCACTCCTCAGGAGACAGAAAATCATGAAAATCAAGGTTGCCATCCCCGAGCGGGGAGAGACGGAAATCGAAGCGCGTTCGGGCTGGACAGTAATGGAAGCATTGCGCGACGCCGGCATTCCGATCGCAGCGCGTTGCGGCGGCGGCTGCGCCTGCGCCTCGTGCCATGTTCACATCGACCCCGCCTTTTTCGGAAAGCTTGCGCCCGTCTCGGAGGATGAAACGGACCTGCTCGAATCGTCCGACCATCACGATGTGGGCGCCTCACGTCTGAGTTGCCAGATTATCTGCGACGACGCGCTGGACGGCCTTGCGCTCAGCCTCCAGCCGGACTCGCTGGAAGACTGATTTGTCCACGAAAATGGCTGCCCTGCGCCTGCCCTGCTGGCACTGCAGGGTAGCCTTCCGGGTATATTGCGTCGCGGTATCTGGAAAATCGCTACGCGCTGCGCCATGATCGTTGCCATGAGCCAGTCACAGAGCAAAGACTCCCCCGGAAGTTTCTCGGAAAGCCAGATCCGTATTCTCCTCTCGGCGGAAAAGATGTTTGCCCAGAACGGGATCGATGGCGCATCGTTGAGGGAGATCGCCAAGCTCGCCGATCAGCGCAACCCCTTTGCCCCGCAATACCACTTTGGATCGCGCGAAGGGCTGATGCGCGCTGTCTTCGCTTTTCGCATGGGCCAGCTTGAGGAAGAGCGTGCACGAATGCTGGCCGAGGCAGAGGCCGCCGGACGCGAGCATGAGCCGCGCGTGATTCTGGATATGATCTACCTGCCGCAGATTACGCTGGTCGATGGCGACGGCAATCACAGTTACGCCAACTTTCTGTGCCAGTATCTTCTGCGGGAGCGGGCAACATGGTTCGGTGATTTCGGCACGCCGCTGCCGCCGACGCTTGTGCGGATACTGGAACTGCTGCGGGGCTGCATGACACATCTTTCCGATGCAGCGGCGCAGCGCAGGCTGGTTAGCTCCAGCCTTGTCTTCCTGCATTTCCTGTCTGTTTACGGCGGCATGCGGGACGGGAAGGAAGGCGGGGAAACGTTCGAGGAACGGCTTTGGGACACGCTGGGCCAGATCGAAAAGGCAACTCTGATGCCGTTATCCGGGCCAAGGGTCAGCGCCTCCTAACCACCCAGCGAATCCCCCAGACCTACCATCTTGCCCCGGGTGATCACCACCTTGTCGCC
>JAURML010000060.1 GCA_030830695.1 Caenibius sp.
ATGCTGGGCAATGACCCGCGGCTGGTCGCCTGCCTGCAACGCGCGGCGCAACTGGCGCAATGGGACGGCGGCGCTGACCAGAGCGGGCAAGGGCTGGCCTGCCATCGCATGGGCTCGATTGAACAGGGCGGGCGCATTGCGGTGATCGCAACCGCGAACCGGGGCGAAGGTGGCGCGCGGGTGCAACGGCTGAGCGCGGCGGTCGACATCGGGCGGATCGTCAATCTCGATATCGCGCGCCAGCAGATCGAAGGCGGTCTGGTTTTCGGCATGGGCCTCGCGCTGGGCGCGGCGCTGAGTTACGAAAACGGCCTGCCCACCGCCTCGCGCCTGGGCCAGATGGGCCTGCCGCTGCTGGCTGATTGCCCGGAGATCGAGATCGCCTTCATTGACAGCGACGGTGAGCCCTTCGATCCGGGCGAGCTGGGCATGGTGGCGGTGGCCCCGGCAATCGCCAACGCGCTTTTTTCGGCCACCGGGTTGCGCTTGCGCCGCCTGCCGCTGCTATCGGACGGTTTATGACAATTCCCCAGGGACACCCTCCCGTTGCGACGGGCAAGATCGGCGTGCTGCTGGTCAATCTCGGCACACCCGATGCCCCGACCCCGGCGGCGGTCAAACGCTATCTGCGGGAATTCCTGTCCGATCCGCGCGTGGTGGAAATTCCCGCACTGCTCTGGCAGCCGATCCTGCGCGCCATCATCCTCAACACCAGACCCCGGAAATCAGCTCATGCCTATCAGCAGGTGTGGACGGACAAGGGATCGCCGCTGGCTGCGATCACGGCGGATCAGGCAACGGCGCTGCAGGCCCGGCTGGGCGAGACGGCGCGGGTCAGCTGGGCGATGCGCTATGGCAATCCGTCCATCGCCAGCCAGCTTGAAGCCTTGAAAGACGAGGGCTGCGAACGAATCCTGCTGGCCCCGCTTTACCCGCAATATTGCGGGGCGACGACAGCCACGGTGGTCGATGCGGCGGCCGATGCGCTGCGCGCCATGCGCTGGCAGCCGGCGCTGCGCACCCTGCCCCCCTATCATGACGATCCGGCCTATATCGCCGCGCTGGCCAGCGATCTCGGCGCGCAACTGGATGCGCTGGATTTCACGCCCGATGCGCTTCTGCTGAGCTTTCACGGCATGCCCGAACGCACGCTCCGGCTGGGCGATCCGTATCACTGCCATTGCCGCAAGACCGCGCGGCTGCTGGCCGATGCGCTGGCCCGACCGGACCTGCGCGTCCAAACCGCTTTCCAGTCCCGCTTCGGGCGCGCAAAATGGTTGGAACCGGCAACGGACGCGATGATCGGGCAGCTGGCGGGCGAAGGAGTGAAACGCCTAGTGATCGCCGCCCCCGGCTTTGCCGCAGACTGCCTTGAAACGCTGGAAGAGCTGGCGATTCGCGGGAAGGAACAGTTCCTGGAAGCAGGCGGGCAGGGCTTTGCCTATCTGCACTGCCTCAACGCCGGTCCGACCGGGATGGAGATGCTCGAAAGCCTGACCCGGCGCGAACTGGCGGGGTGGACGGTAAGCTAAATCGCGGGCTTGTACCCGTCATGCTGCAGCGTGACGATATATGCGGCCAGATCGTCCGCCTGGGCGGGATTCAGATCGAAATCCATCTCTTCAGGATAATTATGCGCGCTGCGCAGCCAGCTGGCCAGCGTGTCTGCCGTCAACTCGCGCCGGTTGGCGATATCCTCGAACGGCGGGGATTTGGGGTTGGGGGACAGTTCCGACCGCTCGATCGCATGGCAACCGCCGCAGGCCGCCTGAGTAAATGCGTGAAGCCTGCCCGCCTCGTCCGCAGAAGGGGGTGTAGGTGCCGCAGCCGCCGCGGGCGCAGCCGGGGCGGATTGCACCGCCGGGCCATCCGCCTGGCAAGCCGCCAGCCCCAGCGCCAGCAGGACCAAGCCCTGAATTCTCGCCATCATCGCACCCTTGCCCGTCACGCGCATTACCGCCTCAGAAGTCCACCGCGATGCCATCTTTCACCCAATCGCCATAGCGGGTTGGGGAAAGGCCGGCCGGATCGCCCTGATCATCCGGCACTCGGGCCGAGCGGGGCGCGGGCTCATTGTGCCAATGCGCAGGCTTTTCGAAGCCGCCGGGTCGTTGGGTAGCGCGTTTCATCATGCGGCGATGATGGGATTGCTGGCGCATAAAGGCAAGCCGCGATAGGGGACGGCGGTGAAAGATATTCCCGGACTTGCCGCGCGCCGTGCCGCGCTGAAGATGTGCGATGCGGTTCTGCGCCGCGGCGAAACGCTGGATCAGGCTGCGGGCGGGGCGATGCAGCATCTGCACGCGCCCGCCGATCGCGCGCTGGCCCGCGCGCTGGCGGCAGAGGTGCTGCGCTGGCTGGCCGATCTCGATGCAATGATTGACAGCGCTACCCGCCAGTTGCTGCCCGATGATGCAAAGCCGCGCGCGGTGCTGCGGCTGATGCTGGCCGGCTGGCTGCGGCTCGAAACGCCGCCGCATGCGGTGATCGCAACTGGCCTGCCGCTGCTGGCGGGCGGGCTCCGCCGTTTGGCGCATGGCGTGTTCTCGACCCTGGTGCGCAAGTCAGCGCCGCTCCCGCCCGCCCCCACCCTGCCCGCCCCTGTTCAGGCGCGCTGGGGGAAACGGGCAGCTGGCATTGCCGCCGCGCTGGCCGTGCCGCCACCGCTGGACCTGACGCTCAAGGATGGCGGGGCGACAGGGCAATGGCTGGAGACACTCGGCGGCCAGTCACTCGCCCCCGGGCATCTGCGCCTGCCGCGCGGCGCGGCGGTGGACGCGCTGCCGGGCTATGGCGAAGGAAAGTGGTGGGTGCAGGACTTCGCGGCCAGCCTGCCCGCCCGATTGCTCGGCCCCGGCGAAGGGCGGCGCGCGCTCGATCTTTGCGCCGCACCGGGCGGCAAGACCCTGCAGCTTGCCGCGCATGGCTGGCAAGTGACTGCGCTTGACCAGAGCGCGAAACGGATGGAGCGGCTGCACGCCAATCTTGCCCGCACCGGGCTGGAAGCGCAGGTTCTGGTGGCCGATGCGCTGGCATGGGAACCGGGGGAGGCGTTTGATGCCATCCTGATCGATGCGCCCTGCACCGCCACCGGCACCTGCCGCCGCCATCCCGATGTGCTGCACCGGATCGGGCCGCGCCAGATCGCGGACATGGCAGCGCTGCAAGCGGCGCTGCTTACCCGCGCGGGTGGATGGCTCAAGCCGGGCGGGCGGCTGATCTATGCGGTCTGTTCGCTGGAGGAGGAAGAGGGGGAGGCACAGGCAGTGCAGCTTGCGCTCACGCCTGATCCGATCCGGACGGAAGAATTGCCGCCGG
>JAURML010000061.1 GCA_030830695.1 Caenibius sp.
GGCGAAAAGATGGACGGCTATCTGGGGACGGTTGGCAGCGCCTCGCCCGATATTGATCGGATGGTGAAGGATCTCAACATCAAACGCCGCGCGGTTTATGCGGAGAAGGCCCAGGCCGCCAGTGCAACGCTGGAAGAATATGCCTTTACCTCGGGCTGCCTGGCCATTGCGCGCACCGCGCCGGGTGAAAAATACCAGGCGCCTGACGGCAGCTGGCAGACCCGAACCAGTGCGCCGCCGATCCGCGATCCGCGCTGCCCCTGAAGGCGGCGGCGCATAGCCTCCCTGTCAATGCCATCCCCCGGTTGACTCGCCTATGACCCGCGCCTAAGGGGGCGGCGCCCTTGGCGGGCAGTCTTTGCGTGTGCCGCGCATTTCCAGTAGGAGGCATGGCATGAATGAAGAACCGTCCGCACGGGAACCCATTGCCGAAGATGCGCGGATCGACGCGCTCGAAAAGCGGCTTCAGGCCGCGCGCGAGCGTGAAGAGGAACGCAACCGGCTGCAGGCCCAGGCGGTCGATGCGAATTATCGCAGCGGCAACCGGGTCCTTGCCGATCTGCTCGGTGGGATTCTTGGTGGTGCGGTAATTGGCTGGGTGATCGATCACTTTGCCGGGACCACACCATGGGGTCTGTTGGTAATGCTGTTCCTTGGAATAGGCGTTTCCTTCAGGAATATTATCCGGATGGCGAACACGCGCCCTGACTGATCCTCCCGACGCGGGGTGGCAGAGGGGTGCTGTTGGCATGATAGAGGGACGGTAAAGAGCGTGGCAGCCGAACAGGGCAAAGTCGACCCGATGCACCAGTTCGCGATCGAACCGCTGTTCGGTTCGGCACACTGGGAAATCGCAGGCTACAACATTGCTTTCACCAACAGTGCGTTGTGGATGGCGATCGCCACCGTCGCGCTGTGGATTTTCGTGGCCGGCGGCATGAAGCGCGAGCTCGTGCCCGGCCGCTGGCAGATGGCGGTGGAAAGCTTCACCGGCTTCATTGACGATCTGCTGGAAGCGAATGTGGGCAAGGCCGGGCGCAAATATGTGCCATACATCTTCTCACTGTTCATGTTCATCCTCTTCGCCAATCTGCTGGGCCTGATCCCGCTGCCGCTGGCGCTGGCCGGGGTGCATCCCTTTACTTTCACCAGCCATTTCACCGTCACCGGCGTGCTGGCGATCCTGTCCTTCGCAATCGTGCTGGTGGTCGGCTTCTGGAAGCACAAGCTGCATTTCTTCTCGCTGTTCGTGCCGCACGGTACGCCGCTGGTGATGATTCCGCTGATCTTCATGATCGAGCTGGTCAGCTTCATGATCCGCCCCTTCAGCCTTGGCCTGCGTCTGTTCGTGGCGATGATGGCCGGTCACGTCCTGCTGGAAGTGCTCTCCAGCTTCGTGATTGACGGGCTGAACGCAGGCGCCACTTTTGGTCTGATCGTCAGCCTGCCCAGCTTCCTGTTGATGATCGGTATCTGCGCGCTCGAAATTCTGGTTGCCGGTATCCAGGCCTATGTCTTTGCGCTGTTGACCTCGCTGTACATCAACGACGCCGAGAATCTTCACTAAGCGAATTGTCGAACCTTACGGAATTCAAGGAAAAGGAGTTAATCTAATGGATCCTCAAGCTGCCAAGCTGATCGGTGCCGGTCTTGCTGCCATTGGTGCCGGTCTGGCCGCCATCGGTGTGGGTAACGTGTTCGGCTCGTTCCTCGAAAGCGCGCTGCGCAACCCCGGTGCTGCCGACGGCCAGCAGGGCCGCCTGTTCATCGGCTTTGCTGCCGCCGAACTTCTCGGCCTGCTCTCCTTCGTCGTGGCGATGATCCTGATCTTCGTTGCCTGACGAAAAGTGATGTGACTGGATCGGTCGGGCTTGCCCGGCCGGCCCGCTCTTCCGTTCTTCCGCATTTTTCCGGATACGCCCGATGCCTCAGATAGCCCAACTTGCCGAAACCTATTCCAGCCAGGTCTTCTGGTTGCTGGTTTTCTTCGGGTTTGTCTTCTTTGTCATTGGCCGGGGCATGGTCCCCCGCGTGATGGACACGGTCGCCCTGCGCGACAGGCAGATTGCGGACGATCTTGCTGCTGCGGGCGCCGCACGCCAGCAGGCGGATGCGGAAGAAGAAGCCTGGCGGCTGCGCGAGAACGAAAACCGCGCGCAGGCCCAGGCGATCATTGCGCAGGCCAAGGCCGAAGCCGCCGCCGCGAGTGAAAAGAAGCTGGCCGCAGCACAGAAGCGGCTGGACAAGAAGCTGGCCGAAGCGGCGGAGCGGATTTCCGCAGCCCGAGGCGAAGCACTGAACGAGATTGAAAATGTCGCAAGCGAAGCGGCGCAGGATATCGTGCAGCGTCTTGCCGGGGTGACGGTCGCAAAAACCGCCGCAGCAGCAGCCGTCAAGAAAGCTTTGAGCCATGGCTAATCCCTCAGACGCCGCTGCCGAAGCGGTCGATCACAGCGCACACATGGCTCCGGCTGGCGAAGCCGCCGTTGCGGAACATAGCGCAGAAACTCATGCGAGCGTCGAGCACGGGGTCGACGCCGGGCATCATGCCGGACCCGAAGCACTGGGTCTGGGGCCGAGCGCATGGGTCGGCATTTCGATGCTGGTCTTCATCGTGATCCTTCTTTGGACGAAGGTTCCGGGCGCGATTGCGGGTGGTCTCGACGGCAAGATCGCCGCGATCAGGCAGCAGCTCGATGAAGCCAAGGCGCTGCGCGCCGAAGCCGAGGCGTTGCGCAAGGAATATGCTGACAAGATCGCCAATGCCGAGAAAGACGCGGCGTCGATGATCGACCACGCCCGGCAGGAAGCGGACGCTATCGTCGCCAAGGCGGAAGCCGACTCCAAGGTGATGATCGAACGGCGCAAGAAGATGGCTGAAGACAAGATCGGCGCGGAGGAACGCGCGGCGGTGGACGAATTGCGCCAGCGCGCCGCCAGCGCCGCAACCGCTGCGGCCAGCGCTCTGATCGCTGAAAAGCATGATGCCGCCGCGGACGGCAAGCTGGTCGACGAGGCGATCGCGGGCATCTGATCCTTTTCATGCCGCTGACATAGGGCCCACCGCTGATCGCGGGGGGGGGGTGTTATTGCGGTGGCGCCGTGATAACGCGCTTTTCCGGCGCGGTATGGGGCTTACACACGTTGTTACCAAAGCGCATTGTCCGGTTCAGGCCTGCGCCGGTGCGGGCAGGGGGCCGGGCAGAAACCGGCGTGCTCCCGCAACGACCAGCGCACACATGGCGATGGTCAACCCGCTTGTGATCCACACGATTGCCCAGCTGAATTCAGCCGGGGAAAGGTGCATCGCGATGATCACCGGCGCTCCAAGCCCCATATTCGCCCCCATCATGGTGATCGGAAAGATCAGCAGCAGGCCGCACAAGGCAAACGCGCTCGTCACGCGGCGCCAGTATTGTACGGCCAGTATGGTGAACAGGATGACCTGCGTGCCTTCTAGCACCCCGATGACGAGCGGGTAATTCCAGATCCGCATCACATAGGGGCCGTAATAGGTATACACACCCACCCCTGTGCCGATCACTTCGAACACGCAGGAGGCTGCAATTTCCGCCAGCCAGATCAGGCCAAGCAGGCGCGGGGTCATCCGGCCTTCATAGATCGCCCTGCCGGCGTACAGGCAGGCGGTGGCGTAAAGGATGATATAGCCGCTGTGTGACCAGTTGGGCTGGACCACGCCGAATGCGGTGAAGTGGGAATACATCGCCCCGGGTTTGCCGTCATGGACGTCATAGAACCACAGATCGAACGCCACATCGTAGAGCGGTTCGGCAAAGGCACCCAGGCCCGCGGCTAGGCAGGCGAGGATGTAGAACGGGGTTTTCTGCCGTATCCCCATGCGGATGGCGATCAGGGCCATGATCAGCACGATCGTCCAGCTGCCCCATGTGAATATCTCCTGCCAGAACAGGTTCAATTCGCTCATCATCACATCGTGCGGCATGCGGCCCATTGAACAATCTCCCTGATTTT
The DNA here is from genome assembly GCA_030830695.1 of Caenibius sp. GTDB lineage: Bacteria > Pseudomonadota > Alphaproteobacteria > Sphingomonadales > Sphingomonadaceae > JACKKV01. Next base: position 3,994 of record JAURML010000061.1, read on the forward strand.
AAAAGCCTTGCAAGCAAAAGCCCGCCCGGATTGCTCCGGACGGGCTTTGTGTAGCGCAGGGCCCCGCCGTTAGGAAAGGGCCGGGATAGCGGTCGGGATCAGTCCTTGGCCTTGAGGGCCGCACCGAGAATGTCGCCGAGCGAGGCACCGGCATCGGACGAACCGTACTGTTCCACCGCTTCCTTTTCTTCGGCCAGCTGGCGGGCCTTGATCGAGAAGTTGGGCTTCTTGGAACGGTCGAAGCCGGTAATCATGGCGTCGACCTTCTGGCCGACCTGGAACCGGTCAGGACGCTGTTCGTCGCGGTCACGGCCGAGGTCCGACCGCTTGATGAAGCCGGTGGCCCCATCTTCGCCCGCCTGCACTTCCAGCCCGCCGTCGCGCACTTCGAGCACGGTCACGGTGACTACCTGGCCACGCTTGCCGCTGCCGGCGCTGCTTGCACCGGCCGCAGGTGCGCCCTTTTCCAACTGCTTCATGCCGAGCGAGATGCGTTCCTTTTCGACATCGACGTCAAGCACGATGGCTTTGACTTGTTCGCCCTTGCGATGCAGGGCCAGCGCGTCTTCGCCCGAAATGCCCCAGGCGATGTCCGACATGTGGACCATGCCGTCCACATCGCCATCCAGGCCGATGAACAGGCCGAATTCGGTGGCGTTCTTGACTTCGCCTTCCACTTCGCTGCCCACCGGGTGCTTTTCCGCGAACGCTTCCCATGGGTTCTGCTGGGCCTGCTTGAGGCCCAGGCTGATCCGGCGCTTGTCGGAATCGACTTCCAGAACGATGACATCGACTTCCTGGCTGGTCGAAACGATCTTGCCGGGGTGGACGTTCTTCTTGGTCCAGCTCATTTCCGAAACATGGACCAGGCCTTCGATGCCCGCTTCCAGTTCCACGAAAGCGCCATATTCGGTAATGTTGGTGACGGTGCCTGACAGCTTCGCGCCGACCGGGTACTTGCCGGCAACGCCATCCCACGGATCGCTTTCCAGCTGCTTCATGCCCAGGCTGATGCGCTGCGTATCCTGATTGATGCGCACGATCTGCACGGTCACCGTATCGCCGATATTGATGACTTCGCTGGGGTGATTGACGCGCTTGTAGCTCATGTCGGTGACATGCAGCAGGCCGTCAATACCGCCGAGGTCCACAAAGGCGCCGTAATCGGTGATGTTCTTGACCACGCCATCGATCACCTGGCCTTCAGCCAGCTTGTCGATCAATTCGCTGCGCTGTTCGGCGCGGGTTTCTTCCAGCACCGCGCGGCGAGAAACGACGATATTGCCACGGCGGCGATCCATCTTGAGGATCTGGAACGGCTGCGGAATGTCCATCAGCGGGCCGACATCGCGCACCGGGCGGATGTCGACCTGGCTGCCGGGCAGGAAGGCCACGGCGCCGTCGAGATCGACGGTAAAGCCGCCTTTGACGCGGCCGAAGATCCGGCCTTCCACGCGCTTGCCTTCGCCAAATTCGTTTTCCATCTTGTCCCAGGCGGCTTCGCGGCGGGCGCGGTCGCGGCTGAGCATGGCTTCGCCATCGGCGTTTTCGACGCGGTCAACGAAGACTTCAACCTCGTCGCCAACCTTGATGTTGCCATCCTGATCGCCGTGAGAGAATTCGCGCAGCGAGACGCGGCCTTCGCTCTTCAGGCCGACGTCAATCACGGCCTTGTCATTTTCGATGGCGGTAATGGTGCCCTTTACGACGCGGCCTTCAAAGCCGAGATCGTCAGCGCCGCCGAGCTGTTCTTCGAGGAGTTTCGCGAAATCATCGCGGGTGGGATTTGCCGAAGTGGCCATAAATCGAGGTATCCTGACTAACTATTTTCCGGCCAAGCGGTTGGTTCCGCTGGTCTTTCTGGCCGAACTGCCAATGGGGCCGAATGCCGCCACAGGCATTCTCGGGGGCATGATCGGGCGATTGCCGCCGGAACGGGGGTGGGGGCTTGCGGCAATGCGCCGCCTGCTGGCCAGCCTAGTCCTGGATGAGCCGCCGACCGGGCCATGACCCGTCGAACGGGCGCGCGACTAGGCGAAATCAGGGCGAAATGCAAGCTTTTCTGCCCGCATGGCGACGTCAAATCGGACACATCGGACACATCAATAGGAAATAATCCGGGCCAGTGCCTGAAGCGTTTGCGCAAGGGGTGCGGGAGCGCTCGTGCGATGGTGCCGGTCATCGGGCAATCCTGCCCGTTCAGGCGGGTTGCAGGAAAGCGGAATGCGGCGGGATTACTTCTTTTTCGGTTCAGGCCGCAGCGCCTGTCAGCTGCTGTTCGATCGTCCTGACGTTCCAGTAATCGGTATTGGTCACGATCTTGCCGTCGCGGAAGGTCATGAACGAGACGCCCTGAATGCGCACAGGGGTGCCCGCATGCTGCACACCGTCATATTCGCCCTGGAATGACCCGGTGAAGGTCCATTCGACCGCGCCGCAATCAGGGCCGAGCACTTCATTGCCATATTCGACGCGGAAATCCGGCATCATGCTGAAACTGAATGCGAACACTTCGCGCAGGCCAGCATGGCCGTGATGAACGATCCCGAAGGCCTTGTCTTCAAAGGTGCAGTCTTCAACATACTGATCGATCAGCAACGCTTCGTCGCCGGCCCAGGCCCTGGTCAGGTTCTGGATCAATGTGCTGGCCATGTCGCTTGCTCTCCCGTCAGTGGCATCGTTGCGTTCAGGCAGCGTCTGTTGTTGACTAGCGTGCCAGGGAACTGTGGCGTGATCAATGCGCGCGCATGGCCTGTTCGGCAAGGGCGATGGCGCGGGCAATAGCTGCTTCACGGCCCAGTGCGGACGTGTCGAGCAGGATCGCCTCCGGCGCCGCCACCAGCGGCGCTTCGGCCCGCGTCCGGTCGCGTTTGTCGCGCCGGTGCAGATCCGCCTCGATCTCGGCCAGCGTATGATCTTCGCCGCGTTCGCGCATTTCGTTCCAGCGGCGCATGGCCCGCGCCGCGACGCTGGCGGTGACGAACAGCTTCACCTCCGCTTCCGGCGCGATCACCGTGCCGATGTCGCGCCCGTCCAGCACCGCGCCGCCGGGCTGGCGGGCAAAGGCTCGCTGTCGCTCCAGCAGGGCGGCGCGCACCCCTGGGTGAACGGAGACGCGGCTGGCGAGGCCGCCGGTCGCCTCGCTGCGCAGTTCCGGTTCGGCCAGCAGGCTTGCGGGAAAGGCGCAGGCCGCCGTTGCAGCGGCGGGGTCGTTCACATCGCCGCCGGTCCGTGCGCAGTGATAGCCGACCGCGCGATAGAGCAGGCCGGTGTCGAGATGCGGCACGCCGAAATGCGCCGCCAGTGCCTTGGCAATGGTGCCCTTGCCCGATGCGGTGGGGCCATCGACGGCGATGATCATGGTAGCGTCCCCGTCATCCGTTCACGCAATGCGCGCAAGAGCCCGTAAGCCGCAATCGATCCCCAGGCCAGTTCGAGGACGAATGCAGCGAGGTTGAAATTCACGCTCAACGAGATGAGCAGCAGGATCGCGCCCGCCAGATTGACGAGGTTGAACCACAGCTTGTTCAGACGCCCGGTGATATTGGTATAAGCGAAAGCGGCGATGAACAGCGCGCTTCCGGCAAGGCCGATGGCGTTGGCCAGCCAGTCGCTCATCCCGCCAGCCCGTCCAGCAGTGCTTCGAAATTAGGAAAGCTGGTGGCGATCGGGCGGGTGTCGTCCACCTCCACCCCGGCGTGCGAAACAAGGCCGGCCACCGCCATGCTCATCGCGATGCGGTGATCGAGCTGCGTGGCGATCGGCCCACCGGTGGTGCCGGGCAGCGGATCGCCACCGGTTCCGTCAATCACCAGCCCGTCTTCCCGTTCGGCCACCTGCGCGCCCGCAGCGCCCAGCGCGGCGGCCATCACTGCCAGCCGGTCGGATTCCTTGACCCGCAATTCTTCCAGCCCGCTGGTGGTCGTGCGGCCCTGCGCCATGGCTGCGGCCACGAACAGCACCGGGAATTCATCGATCATGCTGGGGGCGAGGGCGGGATCGACCTCCACCCCGGTCAGCGCGGAATGGCGGACCAGCAGGTCGGCCACCGGTTCCCCGCCCACTTCGCGCGGGTTCAATTCCTCGATCCGGCCGCCCATCTGGCGCAGCACAGTGAACAGCGCGGCGCGGGTGGGGTTGAGGCCGACATTCTCGATCACCACTTCGCTGCCCGGCACGATCAGCGCGGCAACCGCAAAGAAGGCGGCGGAAGATGGATCGCCCGGCACCGCGATCTGCTGGGGCGAGAATTCCGCCTGGCCGTGAATGCGGATGATTCGCGCGCCATCTTCGTCGCCCAGTTCCAGCCGCGCGCCGAATCCGGCCAGCATGCGTTCGGAATGATCGCGGGTCGGCACCGGTTCGATTACGGTGGTGATTCCCGGCGTGTTCAGCCCGGCCAGCAGGATCGCGCTTTTCACCTGCGCGCTCGCCACCGGCAGCCGGTAGCTGATCGGCACAGCGGGGCACAATCCGCGCAGCATCAACGGCAGCGTGCCGCCGGGGCTGGCGGTGATGTCCGCGCCCATCCGGCCGAGCGGTTCGATCACCCGGCCCATCGGGCGCTTCGACAGGCTGGCATCGCCGGTGAACGTCGCGGTGACCGGGTGGCTGGCGACCAGCCCCATCAGCAGGCGGGTGGAAGTGCCGCTGTTACCCATGTCTAGCGCGTTTGCAGGCTGCAGCAGGCCGCCCACGCCGACGCCATGCACGCGCCATTCCGCGCCGTGCCGTTCGATCTGCACGCCCATGGCGTGCAGGGCGGCGGCGGTGGCCAGCACGTCTTCCCCTTCGAGCAAGCCCGAAATGCGGCTTTCCCCCACGGCCAGGGCAGAGAGCATCAGCGCGCGGTGGCTGATCGACTTGTCGCCCGGGACACGAATGGTCCCGCGCAGCGGCCGGGCAGCCTCGAATCGGCGCGGGCGCATCGTGTGTGGATCGGCAGCAGTCAAAGCAGTGCACCTTGCTTGGGGGCCGGGCCTGGAGGCCGGGCCAGGGGGCCGGATTGCGCGCGGCTTTTGACAGCGCCTGCGCGCTATGGCAAGGCGCGCGCCGCGCTCCTTTGCGGGGCAATGCGATCATTGCATTTTCTGAAGCTTTCCGCCGCGCCATCGCTGGCCGGTCATTTGAGGATTATCCATGGTAAAGCCTGAATGGGGCACAAAGCGCAGCTGTCCGAAATGCGGCATCCGCTTCTACGATCTGGGCAAGGAAGACCCGGTTGCCTGCGTCGAATGCGGCAATCAGTGGTATCCCGAACCGGTGCTGAAATCCAAGCAGCCGACGCCGTTCGAGGAAGAGAAGACCAAGACGGCCGCGGAACCGGATTCGGATCTGGCTGACGACGATCTGGAAGATATCGACGATGACGCCGATTCGCCGGACAATGATGTCGATCTGGGCGGGGATGACGATCTGGGCGTTGCCAAGACGTCTGACGACGACGACGAAAACTAAGCTCTTGCCAAGCGTGGAACTCGCCACTAGAGGGCGGCGTCCCAGGCCGGTAACGGGGTGGGAGGTTCCTTCGGGAACAGCAGATTTGAATGGCGCGGGGCCTTAGCTCAGCTGGGAGAGCGCTACAATGGCATTGTAGAGGTCAGCGGTTCGATCCCGCTAGGCTCCACCATTCAACCGAAGACAGTGGTTTCAAACCCACGCTGGCTGACGAGTTTTCGTCCGCCGGCCTTTTTCGCGTTTAGGCCGCAGCACTGCGGGTGAAGGAGTGACGGAGCGCATGTTCGACAGCCTCTCTGATCGTCTCGGCGGCGTATTCGACAAGCTGCGCGGCCGTGGCGCGCTGAAGGAAGACGACGTCCGCGCCGCCATGCGCGAAGTGCGCATCGCGCTGCTCGAAGCCGATGTCGCGCTGCCGGTGGTCCGCCGTTTCATCGATGCCGTTACGGAAAAGGCGGTGGGGCACGAGGTGCTGCGTTCGGTCACGCCGGGCCAGCAGGTCGTCAAGATCGTTCATGACGAACTGGTGGAGATGCTGGGCGGGGAAATGCCCGCCGATCTGGACCTTGCTGCCGCGCCGCCCGTCGTCATCATGATGGTCGGCCTGCAAGGTTCGGGCAAGACCACCAGCACCGCCAAGATCGCGAAATTCCTCAAGGAAAAGCAGGGCAAGAAGGTGCTGATGGCGTCGCTTGACGTCAATCGCCCCGCTGCGCAGGAACAGCTGGCCGTGCTGGGCGAACAGACGGGGGTTGCGACCCTGCCGATCATCGCCGGGCAGGCGCCGGTCGATATCGCCAATCGCGCGCTGCAGGCGGCTAAGCTGCAGGCCATTGACGTGGTCATGCTGGATACCGCGGGCCGGCTGCATGTTGACGATGCGCTGATGGCGGAAATGCGGGCGGTCGCCGCCGCAACCAGCCCGCGCGAAACGCTGCTGGTGGTCGATTCGCTGACCGGTCAGGATGCGGTCAACGTGGCGCAGAGCTTTGCCGGGCAGGTCGATCTGACCGGCGTCGTGATTACCCGGATGGATGGCGATGCGCGCGGCGGTGCGGCGTTGTCGATGCGCGCGGTCACCGGCAAGCCCATCAAATTCGCCGGGACCGGCGAAAAGATCGACGCGATCGAGGCATTCCAGCCCGTGCGCGTGGCCGGGCGCATCCTGGGCATGGGTGACGTCGTCTCGCTGGTCGAAAAAGCGGCGGCGGCGGTCGAACAGGAAGATGCCGAACGCATGGCCGAGCGGATGATGAAGGGGCTGTTCGACATGAACGACCTTCGCACCCAGCTTCGCCAGATGCAGAATATGGGCGGGCTTGGCATGCTGGCCGGGATGATGCCGGGCATGAAGAAGGCCAAGCAGGCGATGGCGGCCAGCGGCATGGATGACCGGGTGCTGGTGCGCATGGATGCGATCATCTCGTCGATGACCCCGAAGGAGCGCGTCAATCCCGCGCTGCTCAACGCGAAACGGAAAATCCGCATCGCCAATGGTTCCGGCACGCAGGTGCAGGATGTGAACAAGCTCATCAAGATGCACCAGGAAATGGGCAAGGCGATGAAGCAGATCAAGAAGATGGGCGGACTCAAGGGCCTGGGCGCCCTGTTCGGCAAGGGTGGGCTGGGCGCTGCCATGCCGGGGCTAGGTGGCGGTATGAGTGGCGGCATGGGCGGCGGTGCCGGCCTGCCGGGCCTGGGCAGCGGACAACTGCCCCCGGACCTTCAGAATTTGTTGAACAAAAAGTAATTTCAGGCATTTACACAAGAAAGGTAATTTTCAATGGCAGTTGCAATCCGGCTCTCGCGCGGTGGCGCGAAAAAGCGTCCCTACTATCGCATCGTCGTGTCCGACGTGCGCAGCCCGCGTGACGGCAAGTATCTGGAACAGATCGGCACTTACAATCCGATGCTGGCCAAGGACGATCCGGCCCGGGTCAGCCTGAATGAAGACCGCGCCCGCTACTGGCTGGGCGTTGGCGCGAAGCCGAGCGATCGCGTGCTACGCTTCCTCGATGCGGCGGGTGTCGTGGAACGCGCCCCGCGCAACAACCCGAAGAAGGGTGAACCGGGCGAAGCCGCCAGGGAACGCGCTGAAGAAAAGGCTGCCAAGCTGGCCGAGGCTGAAGAAGCCGCCAAGGCCGCTGAAGAAGCTGCCAATGCGCCGGCTGAAGAGGTTGTAGCCGAAGAAGCGCCTGCTGCCGAAGAAGCGCCTGCTGCCGAAGAAGCGCCCGCCGCCGAGGAAGCTCCCGCTGAAGAAGCCCCGGCTGAAGAGCAGAGCGAAGGCTGACCTTTGGCGCAGGACCGGCCCGTCACACTCGCCGCCATCACGGGCGCGCACGGGGTGACGGGCGAGGTTCGCCTCAAACTGTTCGGTGAAGGCGTGGCGGCGCTCAGGCGCTACCGCGCCTTCAACGATTCCAGCCTGTCGCTGGAAAAGCTGAAGGATGACGGCAAGGGCGGGGCGATTGCCCGCTTTGCCGAAGTGGCGGACCGCAATGCCGCCGAAGCCCTGCGCGGCACCGCGCTGACCGTGCCGCGCTCTGCCCTGCCGCCGCTGGGCGAGGGCGAATATTACCATGCGGACCTGATCGGCCTCCCCGCGATTTCCACCACCGGCGAACCGCTCGGCACCGTCGTCGCGGTCGAGAATTTCGGCGCGGGCGACGTGCTGGAAATCGAGCGGGAAAGCGGCAGACGCTTCATGGTTCCGATGACCACAGGTGCCGTTCCCGAATGGAATGAGGAGCGGGTTGTTGTCGATGCGGCCTTTGTCGAAGCATGACCTTCCACGCCACCATCCTCACCCTCTATCCCGAGATGTTTCCTGGCCCGCTTGGCGTGTCGCTGGCCGGGCGCGCGCTTGAAGAGCGCAAGTGGGGCTGCGAGGCCATTCAGATACGCGATTTCGCCACGGACAAGCACCGCACCGTGGACGATACGCCCGCAGGCGGCGGGGCGGGGATGGTGCTCAAGGCGGATGTGCTGGCGGCGGCGGTGGATCACGCCCGTGCGCTTCATCCCGGCGTACCCGTCCTGGCCATGACGCCGCGCGGGCGCCCGATCACACAGGCCCGGATTCGCGAGCTGGCGGCTGGGCCGGGCGTCATCGTGCTGTGCGGGCGGTTCGAAGGATTTGACGAGCGAATTTTCGCCGGGCGCGCCATTGAAGAAGTCTCCGTCAGCGACATCGTCCTGTCGGGCGGGGAACCGGCAGCGATCATGCTGCTTGATGCTTGCATTCGCCTGCTTCCCGGCGTAATGGGCGCGGCTTCAAGCGGGTGCGAGGAGAGCTTCGAGGAAGGTCTGCTCGAATATCCGCATTTCACCCGACCTGTCGAATGGGAAGGGCGCACGATCCCTGAAGTGCTGCGATCGGGGGATCATGCGAAAATCGCCGCCTGGCGGAAACAAAGGGCGGAAGATGACACACGGTTACGCAGGCCGGACCTTTGGGAACGCCACAGGGGCGTTCGGGGCCAGCCTGCCTCTGGCGCGCGGCATGACAATGAGGAACAGGGTCAATGAACCTGATTCAGCAGATCGAGGCCGAGGAAATCGCCAAGGCCGCCAAGGACATTCCGAATTTCCGCGCGGGCGACACCTTGCGTGTCGGCGTCAAGGTTATCGAAGGCACGCGTGAACGTGTGCAGAATTATGAAGGCGTGTGCATCGCCCGTTCGAACCGCGGCATGGGTTCCAATTTCACCGTGCGCAAGATGAGCTTTGGCGAAGGCGTGGAACGCGTGTTCCCGCTCTATTCACCCAACATCGACAGCATTACCGTGGTGCGCCGCGGTGTCGTGCGCCGGGCGAAGCTCTATTACCTGCGCGGCCGCACGGGTAAACGGGCGCGTATTGCGGAGCGCCGCGACAATGTGAGCCAGGAGGGCTAAGCCCCCAGCGCCACCCCAAGCGAACAAGCGAAAGGGGCGTCCTGGCATACAAGCCGGGGCGCCTTTTTGCTTTGAGGCTTGCAAGCCTTGCCATTCGCCACCTGAAAGAGTGCAATTCTCCCATGGATGACAATCCGGTATCACCGCACAACACGCCCGCGCTGGGCATTGGCGGGGCCTGGGCCATGGCGGTTGGCGGCATGATCGGGGGCGGGATATTTTCTACGCTTGGCGTGGTAATTTCGGTGGCCGGGCAATGGGCCTGGCTCAGCTTCCTTGTGGGCGGTGTCATCGCGCTGGCGTCAGGCCAGTCCTATTCCGCGCTGACCCGCCAGATTGGCGAGCCAGGAGGAAGCTATACCTATTTGCGGGCGCTGAACTGGAACCGCACGGCGCGCGCGGTCGCCTGGCTGCTGATTCTTGGCTATACGTTGACGGTTGCAGTCTATGCGGTGACTTTTGGCGCTTATGCGGCGCATGCGCTGGGCTACGACGGCGCCACGGCCAGTCTGTGCGGGATTGCCGCGATCATGCTTCTTGCCGGGGTCAACCTTCTGGGGGCTTTAGAAAGTTCGGTGCTGGAACAGGTCGCGGTATGGGGCAAGCTGGCGATCCTGTTCGGGCTGGCGCTGATCGGCCTTTGGCACTGGGCACCCGATCGGCTGTTGCTGGATACCGGCCATTCGACCAGCTGGCATGGCGCCTTGCTGGGCACGGGCGTGGTGTTCATGGCTTACGAGGGGTTTCAGCTGCTGAGCTATGATTATGACGAGATGCGCCATCCCGCGCGCACGATCACGGTGGCAATGCCACTGGCAATTGTGGTCACGGCCATCGCCTATATTCTCGTTTCGCTTAGCGCCGGGATGCTGGCGGGCGCGCCTGCCATCGTCCACGAAAAGGAAGTGGCGCTGGCGCTGGCCGGGCGGGCGGCGCTGGGCGAACCGGGTTTTTATCTCGTTTCGCTGGCGGCGGTGTTTTCCGCCTCTTCCGCCATCAATGCCACAGTTTTTTCCACCGCACGGCTGGCCGAAAAGGCTGCGCGCGACGGCGAACTGCCGGCAGTGTTCGCTCGCCGCCGCGCGCGCGACGTTACGTGGGTCGGAACGCTGCTGATTTCCGGGCTGGCCATCGTGCTCGTGCTGGTGGGCGGTATAGAAAGCTTGGTCGAGGGGGGAAGTTTCGTCTTTTTGCTGGTGTTTGCGCTGGTCAACGCGCTGGCTATCATCCGCCGCGCCGGCTCGCGCCTGGTGGCGGGATTTGGCCTAGCTGGCAGCCTTACGGCGGCGGCCATACTGGTTCACCATTTGCTGGGTATCGTCTGAACTTGTGCTGCTGCGAAAGGGCGTCTAACGCGCGGCCTTCGCGGCGCACCATGCGTTGAATGAAAGGGTATTTCGATGGGTTATCGCGTAGCTGTTGTCGGTGCGACCGGGAATGTCGGACGGGAAATGCTGGCTATTCTGGCAGAGCGGGAATTCCCCTGCGACGAGATCGCCGCGGTCGCCAGTTCCCGTTCGACCGGGACCGAGGTGGAATTCGGCGATACGGGCAAGATGCTCAAGGTGAAGAATATCGAACATTTCGATTTCACCGGCTGGGATATCGCCCTGTTCGCCGCCGGTTCGGAACCGACTAAGATCTTTGCGCCCAAAGCGGCGTCGCAGGGCTGCGTGGTGATTGACAACAGCTCGCTCTATCGCATGGACCCGGACGTGCCGCTGATCGTGCCCGAAGTGAACCCGGATGCCATTGACGGCTATACCAAGCGCAACATCATCGCCAATCCCAACTGTTCCACCGCGCAGATGGTGGTTGCGTTGAAGCCGCTGCACGATGCGGCGACGATCAGGCGCGTGGTCGTGTCGACCTATCAGTCGGTTTCGGGTGCGGGCAAGGCGGGAATGGACGAGCTGTTCGAACAGAGCCGGGCGATCTTCGTCGGCGATTCGGTCGAACCGCGCAAATTCACCAAGCAGATCGCCTTCAACGTGATCCCGCATATCGATGTCTTCCTGGACGATGGATCGACCAAGGAAGAATGGAAGATGGTGGCCGAAACCAAGAAAATCCTGGACCCGAAGATCAAGGTCAACGCCACCTGCGTGCGCGTGCCGGTGTTCGTGGGCCATTCGGAATCGATCAATATCGAATTCGAAAAGGAAATTTCAGCCAGCCAGGCGCAGGATATCCTGCGCGAGGCGCCCGGCATCATGCTGGTCGACAAGCGCGAGGACGGCGGATACGTCACCCCCGTGGAATGCGCGGGCGATAGCGCAACCTATATCAGCCGCGTGCGTGAAGACCCGACAGTTGAATCAGGTCTTGCCCTGTGGTGCGTATCGGACAATCTGCGCAAGGGCGCCGCGCTCAACGCCGTGCAGATCGCCGAACTGCTTGGCCGCCGCCATCTCAGGAAGGGCTGACGGCTGCTGTTCAGTGAATGGCCTCGGCAGTGACCGGGGCCATCCTCTGATCTGGCCTGCGGATAAGCAGCACCATTGGAACCGCGGCCAGGCACAGCCAGCCCATGAACCAGAAATCGTTGATATAACCGATCATCGCCGCCTGGCGGTTAATCTCCGCGTCGGCCATGGCCAGAATGCTTTCGCCGAACTTCCCGTACATGCCCGCCCGTTCCGGGTCGGTTATGCCAATGGTTTCAGTCGAAATATAAGGGGCCAGTTCGGCATGATTGGTCTGGATCGAGCGGGCCAGCAGGACGGATGAAACCGAAATGCCGACCGACGCGCCGATTGAGCGGAACAGATTTACCAGGCTTGAGCCATCGGCCCTGAGCGGCGCGGGTAGCGTGCTGAAGGCAAGCGTGTTGAGCGGAATAAACAGCAGGCCCAACCCGACGCCCTGAATGATCCCGGCTGTGACGATATGATGTCGCTCGATGGTCAGTGACCAGCTGGCCATGTCGAACATCGAGATTGCAATGGTAGTGAAGCCCAGCGCGACCATGATCCGCAGGTCAAAACCCTTGCGCACCAGCCGCCCCGCCACCAGTGCGCACAGCATGACACCGATTCCGCGCGGTGCGATGACCAGGCCGGTGGTCAACACCGAATAGCCGAACAGCTGCTGCAGCATCGGCGGCATCAGCGCCAGCGTGGCATAGGCGGTGAGACCCGTCACCGCCATGATCGCCAGGGAAATGGTGAAATTCATGTCATGCCACAATGCACGATTGAAAATGGGATTACGGCTGGTGGCGAGGTGAATCACACCAATCCAGGCAGTGCAGCAGAACAGCAGCGCATAGACCCATGCCTCGGCGGCGTCGAACCAGTCGATATGTTCGCCGCGGTCCATCAGCAATTGCAGGCTGCCGACGCAAAGTGCGACCAGAGCATAGCCGGTAATATCAAACCGCTGCTTGCGCGTTGGCCAGGGCGGAAGCTGCGTGATCATCAGGAGCAGTGCGATCGCGCCGAACGGAAGATTGACGTAGAAGACCCACCGCCAGTTCATGTTCTCCGTCAGCCAGCCGCCGAACACCGGCCCCATGATCGGGCCCATGATCACCCCGGCCCCGAACAGCGCCATGGCCTGCCCGTGGCGCGACGGGCGCGTAACATCGAGCATGATGGTCTGGCTGAGCGGCATCAGATAAGCACCTGCAAAACCCTGGATGAAACGGAACAACACCATCTGCTCCAGATTGGCGGCCATGCCGCACAGCATCGATGACAGGATGAACAGCACGGTGGAGGTTATCAGCAGGCGGCGCGACCCGAACCGGCTGGACAGCCAGCCGGCCGAGGGCAGGGCGATGGCCGAGGCGACGATGTAGGAGGTCAGCACCCACAGCACGCTTTCGCGCGTGGCATTGAGCGAGCTTTGCATGTGCGGCACCGCCACATTGGCGATGGTCGTATCCAGAACCTGTAAGGTGGCTGCCAGCAGAATGCCGATGTAAACCAGCGGCACACTGCCGACCTGAACGGTTGGCTTGTCGCTGTCAGGGGGCGATGCCAACGCTCAGTTTCCTTGTTTGACCGGCGCCCTGTTCGTGAACACGGTGACTTGCACGGACAGCCCGGCGATGAGCTGTCGCGGGCTCTTTTCATCAATGGCGATGCGCACCGGAACGCGCTGCGTCACTTTCACCCAGTTGCCAGTGGCGTTTTGTGCCGGCAGCACCGAAAATTCGGAACCGGTGCCTGCCCCGATTGACAGGACATGCCCTTTCAGCGTCACCCCGGGATAGGCATCAATTTCAATTTCCGCCGGCTGGCCGACCCGCATGTCTGTTAGTTGGGTTTCCTTGAAATTGGCTTCGATATAGCTGCTGTCTTCATCGATGATGGTGACCATGGGCAGGCCAGTGATCGCGCTCTGGCCTTTCTGCAACCGTTCCGACTGGGCGATGCGGCCTGCGATGGGCGCGCGCACCTGTGTGCGCCGCAGGTCCAGTTCGGCCTGTTCGCGCTGCGCCCGTGCGGCCGCGATCTGGGCATTTTCGCCAGGAACGGCTGCGCCGCGGGCCAGTTTCGCGCTGGCTTCAGTGGCCCGCGCCTTCGCCGCCAGCAGGTCAGCGCGTGCCTGTTCGACGGCATGGCGCGCCGCGTCCAGATCGGCCTTGGTGGTGAAGCCGCGCGTCCACAGCGCTTCCTGGCGGCGCAATTGCGCCTCGGCAAAGGCGATATCCGACCGGGCAGCGGCGGCATCCGCGCCTGACAGTGCCTCATCGTTCTGCAAGGCGGTGACCGAACTTTGCGCTTCGGCAAGGCTTGCGTCCGATTGCCGCAGCTTCACCTCAAATGGTTCGGGATCGATCGTGAACAGCAGTGCACCTTTGGCCACCAGCTGGTTTTCCTTGACCCGTACATCGATGATATGGCCGCCGACTTCGCTTGCCACACCCACATTGTCCTGACGCACATAGGCATTGTCAGTGCTGACCTTGCCAAGATTGAGCAGCCAGTAACCGAGCGCCGCCACGATCAGAAGCAGCGGGACGGAAACGATCAGCAAGAGGCGCTTGCGCTTGTCGCGCGCACCGCTGGCGTAAGCCGGAGCGGCGTCCATCCGGTCTGCCATTTGCGGGTCCGCTTCGGCCATCCCTGTCAAATTCCGTCCTGTAGCCGTTTCGATTGCTGCGCCATCAAGCGCTTAAGGCTAGCCGGAGCATGATGGCAATCCCTTTAATGCGCGTATATTGACCGATCTGGACTTATCCGGTGCCAGCGGCGATGATCGATCCATGAATGCCGATGCTGTCCAGACCCATTTGGTGCGCTCCTTCGACGGGCAGGAACTGGCGGTGCATCGCATGGGGCAGGGGCGGCCGGTGCTGCTGCTGCATGGCCTGTTTTCTTCCGCGCAGATGAACTGGATCCGGTTTGGGCACGCCCGCATTCTGGCGGATCATGGCTGCGAGGTGATTATGCCCGATCTGCGTGCCCATGGCGTCAGCGCTGCCCCGCATGACCCGGCAGCATATCCCCCGGGGGTGCTGCGGCACGACGTTGCCGCGATCGCGGACGCGCTGGGCCTGACCGGCTTCGACCTTGGCGGCTTCTCGCTGGGCGCGCGCACGGCCGCCAGCGCGGTGATCGGCGGATTGCGGCCCCGGCGGCTGATCCTCGCCGGGATGGGGCTGGAGGGGCTGTCGGGCTGGCCGCAGCGTGCGGCCTTCTTCATTGATGCGATTGACCGGTTTGAAACGGTCAGCCGCACCGACCCCGCCTTCATGGCGGTGCAGTTCATGAAGACGATGAAGGTGGACCGCGTGGCGGCGCGGCTACTGCTGAAAGCGGTAGAGGATATCGATTGCGCCGCGCTGGCCAGGATCGACATTCCCACGCTGGTCCTGTGCGGCGATCTGGACCGCGACAATGGCGACCCGCAGGCGCTGGCCGATCTTCTGCCCGATGCGCGCCTGCGCTTCGTTCCAGAAACGCATATGAGTAGCGTCACCGAAACGGCGCTGGGCGAAGCGCTGGCCGATTTCCTGAGCGGATAGGCCACGCCAAAGAAAACCCCCGGCGGTGGGGCCGGGGGTCTTCGTAATGCCGGAATGGCGAAACTGGCCGAACGGCTCAGGCTTCGCTGTCTTCCTCCGCACCCTGAAGCAGTTCCTCGGGGATTTCGCCCGGTTCCGCATTGGGGTCGACGGCTTCGGTGAAGCCTTCGCTTTCGGCGCGCTCTTCTTCGAACATCTGGGCCATGACGTCCACGCCCTTGCTCTGCAGTTCGGCCTCGTCGTCCGAACGGGCGACATTGGCTTTCACGGTGACGCGCACTTCGGGGTGCAGCGCTACGGTCACGTCGAACACGCCCAGCGTCTTGATCGGGCTGCCCATGATGACCTGGCGCTTGTCAATCTGATGGCCTTTTTCTTCAAGCCCGGCGACGATGTCACGGACGTTGACAGAGCCATAGAGCTGGCCGGAGTTGGAAGAGGCGCGGATCAGCACGATTTCCGTGCCGGCAACCTTTTCACCGGCCTTTTCGGCGTCGCTGCGGCGATCCGCGTTTTCCTTTTCCAGACGGTCACGATTGGCTTCGAAGACCTTCCGGTTGGCGTCGTTGGCGCGCAGCGCCTTCTTCTGGGGCAGCAGGAAGTTGCGGGCGTAGCCGTCCTTGACGGTCACGACATCGCCGATGGTGCCCAGTTTCTCGATACGTTCGAGCAGAATGATATCCATGAGTCCGCTCCTTACTTCACGAGGTAGGGCAGCAGGCCCAGATGGCGCGCGCGCTTGATCGCCTGCGAAATTTCACGCTGCTTCTTGGCGGAAACGGCGGTGATCCGGCTGGGAACGATCTTGCCACGTTCGGACATGAAGCCCTGCAGCAGACGCACGTCCTTGTAATCGATCTTTGGCGCATTCTTGGCGGCAAAGGGGCAGCTCTTGCGGCGACGGAAAAACGGTCGAGACATTATGCTTCCTCCCTGGCTCAGTCGCGGTCGCGGCGCGGACGGCGCTCACGATCCTGTTTGCGCATCATGGCCGAAGGGCCGCCTTCATGTTCATCCACGCGGATGGTCAGGTAGCGGATCACGTCTTCGTTAATGCGGGTCTGACGTTCCAGTTCGGCAACAACGCCGGCCGGGCCTTCGATGTTGAGCAAAACAAAATGCGCCTTGCGGTTGCGCTGGATCTTGTAGGCCAGGCTCTTGAGGCCCCAGGTCTCCGTCTTGGTGACCTTGCCCTGATTCTGTTCCACGATTTCAGTGGCGGCGGCAGCCAGTGCATCGACCTGAGCCTGGCTCAGGTCCTGGCGCGCGAGAAACACGTGCTCGTAAAGAGCCATGTGCGCTTTCCTTTCATTTTCATGCCGATCGCTGGCTGATCCCGCACCATGCAGGGGCCCCTCCGGCTTTCTTCAGTTCCCGGCCACAGGCTGGGAAGCGGCGCTCTTACCGGTTTCGCGCGGGATTGCAAGGCGAATTCCCGGGATCAGGCCCATTTCCCGGCTGGCTTGCACCGCCCGCTGATGCCATCCATTATCCGAAAAACATTTGGGAAGGGATTCGAGATGGCTGGCAGTACACCCCGGACATGGTTCATCACCGGCGCCAATCGCGGGCTGGGCGCGGCGATGGCGCGTGCCGCGCTGGCGGCAGGGGACAATGTGGTGGCCTGCGGGCGCAGGCTGGCCGAAGTGGAGGCCGCCTTTGCTGGGGCGGGCAGTGCGCTGAAGCCGGTCGCGCTGGATGTGACGAAGCAGGACCAGATCGAAGGCGCGGTGGCCGGGGCGCTGGCCGCCTTCGGGCGGATTGACGTGCTGGTCAACAATGCGGGCTATGGCCTGCTCGGCTTTTTCGAGAACATGACCGATCAGCAGATCCGCCATCAGTTTGAAGTGAATGTGTTCGGCGCGATGGCGGTGACGCGCGCAATCCTGCCGCACATGCGCCAGCAGCGCAGTGGCCATGTCTTTTCGATCAGTTCGATCGGGGGCCTGCGTTCCAGCGGCGGCGGATCAGTCTATTGCTCCAGCAAATTCGCGGTGGAAGGCTGGATGGAGGGTTTGCAGCAGGAACTGCTGCCGCTGGGCATTCATGCGATCCTGATCGAACCCGGCTATTTCCGCACGGACTTCTTCGACGAAAGCTCTGCCGTCTATGATCAGCTGGATGTGGCCGATTATGCTGACGCCGCGCGCGAAGGGCGCGAATTCCGCCAGGGCATGAATCACCAGCAGGTGGGCGATCCGGACCGACTGGGGCAACTGATGGTCAGGCTGGTGGAGATGGACGAGCCTCCGGTGCGGATTGCAGCCGGCACGGATTCGACGACCTGGGCGGAGGAGAAGGCCCGCGCATCCGTTGAAGAAATCCTAAAATGGCGCGCGCTTTCGGTGACTACGGACGGGAACGACGGGATACAGCTGGTTTGAGGGGGGAATCAGCCGAGTTTGGCCAAAATCCCTCGCGCGAACGCCGTCAGTGTATCGTCGCGTGCGCCCATCACCACGATCCGGTCACCGGGCTGCGCGATAGAGGCGATATATTCGCCGCAGGCCTCGCGCGAGGGGATGTATTGCGCGGTTCCGCCTGCTTGCTCGATCAGGCGGACGATCCGCTCGCTCCCTTCGCTGCGGTCCACCGTGCCGCCGAAATAGACCGGGTCGCACAGCACCGTCAGATCGGCCGCGCCCAGTTCGCGCGCGAAGGTTGCGGCCA
>JAURML010000062.1 GCA_030830695.1 Caenibius sp.
GTAGAACGTCGCGCTGCTGATCCCATGCTCGCGACACAGCTCGGGCACAGGTATCCCGCCCTCCGCTTGGCGAAGCACGCCCATGATCTGGGCTTCGGTGAAACGGCTCTTCTTCATCTGAATCCCCTCGTCCATCTTGCCGAGAAAATTCTACCCTTGCATCCCCTTAACCTTGGGGAGGATTACCCCCCAGAACCGGTTCGGCGCGGTGACGGGGCCGATCTTCAGAGGCTCGAACAGGACATTGAAACGGGGATCGCGCGCCATCGCTCAGTCTTTCTGTCTTGGCCCGGCCTCGGTGAAATGGCACGGGAACTGGCCTGCAAGATAGGCGTAGATCTGCGCCTTGGCATCGTCATTGGTGAACCGCGCCGGATACATCAGGATGTTCAGCCAGAAGCCATCGAAGAGCGCTTCCAGTGCTTCGCCAATGCCTTCGGGATTCACATCATCATATCCACCCTGGCTGATGAGGGCGCGGCACAACCCGGTCGAGGTGTCGAGGCGCTCCATGTCAAGCGCGGCCGTACATTCGCGATAAGATTTCCGCTGCTTGGACTCGCCGAAAAAGGCGAACCAGACGGCAAGCTTGCGGCGATTGCTGATGCCGCCCTCGAAATGCGCCTCGACGATCGCGGCAAGTTTCTCATGCGGCGCAAGATCGGGCCGCCGCGCCATTTCCTGCCAGCGGTCGCGCAGTTCTGCGGCAAGGTAGGTCAGGGTTTCGACCAGAAGCGCGTCCTTGGACTTGAAGTGGAAATTCACCAGGCCAAGCGACAATTCCGCGATCCCCGTCACGGTCGTTAGCGTCGTACCCGAAATCCCGTGCCGGCTGATCGAGGTGATCGTCGCCTCGATCAACTGTCTTTTCCGCTCTTCCGGAGGAGCAGTCCTCTTTCTCCTAACGCTCTCTAAATTATCCATTATTTCTCTTCCATTGAATGGACATTCAATCATTTCTTGCTTTTGGCATCAAGTCAATCAATGCTTTTGATCAAACCATGATTCGCGGGCAGATGATGCAGCAGACCCTTCCCTCTCACGCCAGGGCCGTTGTTATCGGCGGTGGTGTCATTGGTACATCCACAGCCTACCACCTTGCCGAACAAGGTTGGACCGATATCGTCATCCTCGAACGGGACAAGCTGACCTCCGGCACCACATGGCATGCGGCGGGGCTGATCGCCTCGGCGGGCATGTCCACCGAAACGCTCAGCTGGATCTTCCGCCACTCGCGCGACCTCTATCGGCGGCTTGAGGCGGAAACCGGCGTTTCGACCGGCTTCCATCAATGCGGCCATCTGCACATCGCCACAACGCAGGCCCGGCGCGAGGCGCAGCGGCGCGAGATGAACTTCATGCGCCTGATGGGCCACGTGAAGCACGAGGTCACGCCCGCCGAGGTCAAGGCGATGTTCCCGCTGATCGAGACCGAGGGGATGCTGTCGGCGATCTGGTCGCCCGAGGATGGCCGCGCCAATCCGGTCGACGTGACCATGGCGATGGCTGCCGGGGCGCGCAAGCGCGGCGTGCGGATCGTCGAGGGTTGCCCGGTCGATGACATCCTTGTCGAACGCGGACGGGTCAGTGGCGTGGTCACGCCGCAGGGCGCGATCCGGGCCGATACCGTGGTTCTGGCGGCTGGCATGTGGTCGCGTCAGATCGGGGCCAAGATCGGTGTTCCGGTGCCCCTGCAGGCGATGGAGCATTACTACCTTCTGACCGAACCGATGGAGGGCGTCCACCGCGACCTGCCCGTGGTCGAAGACCCCGAAAGCTACGCCTATGTCCGCGAGGAAGGCGGCGGGCTGCTCTTTGGCCTTTTTGAGCCCGATGGCGCGCCGTGGCACCCCACCAGCATTCCCACTGACGCCAGCTTTTCCACCCTGCCGCCTGACTGGGACCGGATGACGCCGCATCTGGAACACGCCTTCCGCCGCTTCCCGGCGATGCAGTCGGCGGGGTTGAAAACATTCTTCTGCGGCCCCGAAAGCTTCACGCCCGACGGCAAGTTCCTTGTTGGCGAATGCCCCGAGGTGCAGGGGCTATTCCTCGGCACCGGGCTCAACTCGCTCGGCATTCTTTCGGGTGGCGGTGTCGGCGCGCTGCTGGCCGAAGAGATCGTGCAGGGCAATGCCAGCCAGGACATGACCGGCCTGACCCCGGCGCGCATGGGCGCGTATGAGGCGGTGCGCCACTACCTGCTCGACCGGCTGCCCGATGCGCTGGCCTACAGCTTCACCAACGCCTCCCTGCCGAACTTCAAGCACAAAAAGGCGCGCGGCGCGCGGCGCCTGCCCCTGCATGACCGCTACGCCGAAAAGGGCGCCTATTTCGTCGCGCTCTCGGGCTGGGAAGTGCCCTATTGGTTCGCGCCCAAGGGGCCGAAACCCGCAGTGATATACGCATTCGGCCGGCAGGACTGGTTCCACCTTTCCGCCGCCGAGCACAAGGCGACGCGCGATAGCGTCGGGCTGTTCGACAAGACCTTCATGGGCAAGTTCATCGTCCAGGGGCGCGACGCCGAAACGGTGCTGAACCGGGTCAGCGCCAATTCCGTCTCGGTGCCCATCGGCACGAACATCTATACCCAGTGGCTGAATGCGCAGGGTGGCATCCTCTCGGACCTGACGATCACCCGCACGGGCGCGGACGAGTTTCTGCTGATCACCGGCGACGTGCTGCAACGGATCACGCCGTCCTGGCTGAAACGTCACACCGGGCCGGACGAATTCTGCGCCGTCACCGACGTGACCTCGGCCTATACGATCCTGTCGCTGCAAGGCCCCCGCTCGCGCGATCTGCTGGCCACGATCACCGGGGCGGACCTCTCGACCAAGGCGCTGCCCTTCCGCGGCTCGGCCTTCGTCGAAATCGGTTACGCCCGCATCCGCATCGTCCGCGTCACCTATATGGGCGAGCTGGGGTACGAGCTTTACATCCCGTCCGAGCAGAGCCTGAATGTCTATGACGCGCTGGTCGCGGGGATCGAGGCGCAAGGTGTGTCCTGCACACATTGCGGGCTGATGGCACTGGAAAGTCTGCGGCTGGAAAAGGGCTATCGCGATTTCGGTGTCGATATCGACAACACCGACACGCCGCTGGAAATGGGCCTCGGCTTCGTCATCGACATGGGCAAGGACTTCATCGGCCGCGACCGTCTGGCCGCGCAGAAGGCTGCCGGCCCCCTGCCAAAGCGACTTGTCGCGCTAAGGCTCGACGATCCGGAACCGCTGCTGCTGGGGTCAGAGCCGCTTTTCGCTGACGGTGCACCGGCGGGCTATGTCCGGGCTGGAACCTTTGGTCACACACTGGGCGCCTCGGTCGGGCTTGCCATTGTCGAACATGCGGATGGCGTGACTGCCGACTACCTGAAGTCAAAATCGTTCGAGGTCGAGGTGAACGACCGGCGCGTCAAGGCAACGCTGTCGATCGCTCCCTTCTACGATCCGAAAAGCGAACGCGTGCGTGCATGACCCGTCGGCAGGACAAGCAAAGGGCCAAGGGGAGGGCCTGACCACATGAACGAAGCAATCGGCATCCGCGATGTCAGCAAGGTGTTCGGTCAGGGCGCAACCGCCTTCACCGCCGTTGCCAAGGTCAGCATCAGCATTCGCGAAAACGAGTTCTTCACGCTTCTGGGGCCATCCGGCTGCGGCAAGACCACGCTTTTGCGGATGATCGCGGGGTTCGAGTTTCCGACCGACGGAGCGATCTTGCTGAATGGCCAGAACATCGCCGACATGCCGCCCTTCCGTCGCCCGATCAACACGGTCTTCCAGAACTACGCGCTCTTTCCGCA
>JAURML010000063.1 GCA_030830695.1 Caenibius sp.
GTGCAATCTACAATACCTTCAACATCGAACGACATCTCATCTCACGAAACACCATGCGACGCTTCCGATCTTCCGCCATGGAAGAGTGGCTCGCTGCGTCCGCCGCTGCAGCATGAATTTTCAGGTTCGCGCCTTCGCTCGTCAGCCGAAAGTTAAGCTGACAACTCCTTCACCCTTGATCGCAGGGCGCCGTCCAAACATGACAAAGCCGGCTGGTTTGCGAGGACGAGGCAGGCGCCCGCCCTACCCCAACCGCATCACTTTTCAATCAGGTGCATTTAGTCTGACAGCGCCTCGACCTCGGCTAGGGGCCCAGCCCCTGCCTCGCCATCCTTTTGACAGCACCCGCGGGTTGGCTAAAGCTGGGGGTCACATCAGATAAAGTGCTACTATGACCAAGAACAATCCTGTGCATTCCAAGCTTTTGGACGAGACCATCGCTCTGACAGCGGAGTGTGGACTGGAAAAGCTCTCGCTCAGGGCGATCGCTTCCCGGTCAGGATGTTCGACAGGCGCCATATTCCAGAGCTTCGGCTCAAAGTCGGGACTTTTAGGTAAAGCTCTGGCCCGCGCTCGCGAACACGATAAGCGGTTTCATGGCGATTTAGAAAAAGACATGTCCGGTTACTTGAGCGGGCACGCCGCTTTTTCGGACTTGTTGACTTGGTATATCGGGACGCGGGCGGGGCAGGAAGTTGCACGCTTCTTGTCCGAGGTCTTCTTCAAAGCCAACCAGATTGAAATGTGCGGTGATCACATGCGTGAGTGGCATGCGATGCGCACCTTGTTCTGGACGAGCATTTTGGATCGTCTGAATGTCGGTCCCGATCTGGCGTCGATCGTTTCCTCCTATACCATCATGGAGGAAGTTTATGCTCAGACACTCATCGATCGGCCACGGTATCGTCTTCTGCTAGGAGAAACCGTCAGAGCACTTACGGCCGTCGCATTCGGCCAGGACATAGGCAAATTGAGAAAAAGATCGCTGAGCGAGAGACTGGACACCCAGCCTCTGTCATTCCACGGTAAGGCGAAGTCCGATGCGAACGATAACGCGGTTCGCGAACAGTTGCTGGAACAAGCGGTCCTGACAATCGTAAAGTCAGGAACCAGCGCCGCCACACAGCGCGAATTAGCCCGTAAGGCCGGTGTTTCTGCATCGATGGTGGCTTATCATTTCGGCAACATGAAGGCGTTCGTTAATGAAGCCATCTGGCGTGCTCTGATGAAGGGCATACCTGTCGATCTTGACCCCGACAACAAGAATGGCAGCATGCCCTCATCACTAGACGAATGGTTCACCATGATTGACGAGCATGTTCGCTCCGAAGCGGGTGAAGTGCCCGCGGGATTTTATACCGGCTTTTCCCGGATTAGCGGCGAGGCATGTCTTCTCGCACGGTTTCAGCCTCAGATTACGGAGTTGGTTGGGCATCTTAGGGCGCTGGAAGGTTGGGGCACCTTTCGAGTCAGTAGTCATCTGAAAGAGGCTGGCTACCGTATCGGTCGCGATCATGCGGCAGCGTTCGGCGTCTGGGTAAAGGCGGAGGCCATGCTTCGTCAGAACGACGTTATAACTGCACACCGGGACGTGTCCCGAATTGCAGATGCAGCGCGTCTGATATTTCCGACCGCTCGTACCGCCACCGAATAATTACCATTAGTAGAATTCAGAACGCAAAATCGACGCGCAGCCGGTGTATTGGCCTGCCCCCCGAAAAGTGGACCATTTTGAGAGTTAGAGAACCGGCTATTTACGGCTTGAAAGGAGCTATGAATGGCACGGAAGAGATATACGCCAGAGCAGATCATCGGGATGTTGCGTGAAGCCGAGGTCCGACTGTCGCAGGGGGACAAGATCGGTGCGATTTGCCGATCGCTGTGGATTTCGGAGCAGAGCTACTATCGCTGGCGGCGCGAGTATGGCGGGCTGAGGGTCAGCCAGGCGAAGCGGCTCAAGGACCTGGAGAAGGAGAACCAGCGTCTGCGCAAGGCAGTGTCGGACCTGACGCTGGACGCGCTGATCCTGAAGGAGGTCGTCGAGGGAAAGTACTAAGCCCTTCACGGCGCCGGCTGGCCATCAATCACGTGCAGGAAGCGATCGGCGTGTCCGAGCGTCGGGCCTGCCGGGTTGTTGGCCAGCACCGCTCGACCCAAAGGAAGCCGGCAAGAATACGTTCCGATGAGAAGCCGCTGACAGCGGCGATCATCCGCTTGGCTGAGCAATATGGCCGATACGGCTATCGTCGGATCACCGCCTTGCTGCGCAATGACGGTTGGGTCGTGAATGCCAAGCGGGTCGAACGCATCTGGCGCCGTGAGGGGCTCAAGGTTCCACAGAAGCAGCCCAGGCGCGGCCGACTGTGGCTGAACGACGGATCATGTGTACGGCTACGGCCGCAATACAGTGGTCATGTCTGGAGCTACGACTTCGTCATGGATCGTACGCATGACGGGAGAGCATTCCGCATGCTCACGGTCATCGACGAGTACTCCAGGCAGTGTCTGGCGATCCATGTCCAGCGCTCGCTCAAAAGCGACGATGTCCTGGCGGTTCTGACCGAACTGTTCCAGCGGCACGGCCCACCCGATCATATCCGCTCCGACAATGGCGCCGAGTTCACCGCCCATGCCGTACGCAACTGGCTTGGCAGGATCGGCGTGAAAACACTCTACATCGAACCGGGAAGCCCGTGGGAGAATGGCTACAATGAGAGCTTCAACGGCAAGCTCAGGGACGAGCTGCTGAACGGGGAGATCTTCTATACCCTGCGCGAAGCGAGCATCCTGATCGAGCGCTGGCGCGAGCATTACAACACAGTTCGCCCGCACAGCTCGCTCGGGTACCAGCCGCCAGCACCACAAAAGATCTTGCCTCGCCCTGCCGGCCTGCCTTACGCTACGCTTCAGGCTGTCCAGAAGGGCGACCAAAACCGCCGGAACTCTAACTTATCCGGTGGACCACCCTAATGGGGCAGGTCACTTGTCCTTGTAAAAACATTTGATCGACAAAATGATATTTTATATCTGTTTAAAATCATATAGTTAGATATTTTACTGATAATTTCATAACGCACGGCCACTTGATCATTATTTTTCTTAATTTATAAACCGATACGAAGTGTGACCGTCGCCGGGGTTGAACGATCTTCGATTATGAACCGGAGTTGCGAGACAAGGCGATCTAGGCGGGGCATAAAAACTGGGCAGTTCCTTGCGGTTCAGCCCTCGAAGGAGAGAAACTATAATGGGAAGCTTGAAACTCTTGCTGGCCGCGCCGCTGCTTGCACCCGCTTTTATTACTCCAGCCATGGCGCAGGAATCGTCGGGAGCAACCGACGATCGGTCGGCGATCAGGGAAATCATCGTCACCGCGCAGCGTCGCGCTGAAAGCCTTCAGCGCACGCCCGTTGCGATCGACGTGCTCGACGAAGACACGATAAGAAAAACTGCAATCGCCTCCGAAGCCGACCTTCAGTTCGCGACCCCCGGGCTTACCGTCCGGGCCGGTTTTTCGTCCAACCAGCTTAATTACGCGCTGCGAGGCCAGTCGCTCGATGCATTCAGTGATACAAGGCCAGGCGTGGTACCCTATTTCAACGAGGTTCAGACCGGCGGCGTGGGCGGCGGCTCTACGGCATTTTACGATATCCAGTCGATCCAGGTGCTGAAGGGACCGCAAGGGACCTTGTTCGGTCGCAATGCGACGGGTGGCGCGGTTCTGTTCACTTCAACCAAGCCAAAGGAGGAGTTGGGTGGTTATGTTAAAGGGAGCCTGGGCAACTATGACCTGAAGCAATTCGACGCCGCGCTAAACGTACCGATTGTAGAGGACAAGCTCCTGGCGCGCTTAGCCGGCTTTTTCGAACAGCGTGATGGCTATCAGCGTAATCTTTTCCAGGGGCAGCGGTTCGGAAAAGTTGATGGGTCGGGAAATCGGATCGGAGATGTCGATCGGTTCGGTCTGCGCGGCAGTATTACTTTCAAGCCCTCGTCTACATTCACCAATGAACTGGTGGTGGACTATCTGCATTCGGACGGCAGCAGTCTTGCAAATCTTATCAGTTCTCTTGAGCCCAGCGGACTCGTTCCATTGATCGCGCTCACCAATTTCGGCAACGAGACACAGTATAACGGTATCATCAACGCCTTTACCGGAGGACTGGCGGGGTGCAATCAAACTACCAATAATTGTGCCGCGCAGTTTGCAGCAGCGAATCCCGCTCTCGACCCCGGCGGCATCGCTTCCTATCTCAATGCACAAGATCAGCGCGGTCCATTCAGGGTCGAAATCGACGGGCCGTCCTATTTCAAGGGCCGCAACGTCGTCGTCTCAAATATTTCGGAGCTTGAACTGAACGACACCACACGGTTGCGCGGAATTGCCGGCTACACGTATTTAAAGAACGAGATCGCGGGCGATATCGACGGGACTCCCTATCCTATCGACGACAATGGCAACGGCGGAAAGAACGACACGACTGAGCAATATTCGTTCGAGTTACAGCTCTTGGGTGAGGCAATGTCGGATAAGCTGGAATATGTCGTGGGCGCCTATTACGCGCACGAGAAGAATGAGAACGAGACCACTAGCCGGCTGTTCCAATTTCCCCCACTCAACCAAACTGTGATCTACAACAAGCTCGGAACGCGCAAGCAATATGCCGCCTACGCGCAGGGGACCTATGATCTGAGCGACGCGGTGGGGGTGGAAGGCCTCGGCATCACCTTGGGCGCTCGCTTTACTCAAGAGGACCTACGATTCGAAACTCTGGCCGGGGATACGGCGTTCAATGCGCCTCCCGCAGTGCAGGCCACCTATGATTTCAACCAGACGAAATCCTATAGCAATGTCAGCTGGACGGTGGGTCTCGACTATCAGGTCAACCCCAATTTACTGCTTTATGTCGTTTCGCGCCGAAGTTACAAGAACGGCGGCTATAACGGAATCCAGCCCCCCATCCCGGGTCCCGGCAGCCAGGGTGGAAACGAATATGCCCGCGAGGCACTGACCGACGCGGAGGTCGGCCTGAAATTTTCAGGCAGTGTCGGTAGTGTTCCCGCGCGGCTGAATCTCGCGGCTTATCAGAGCTGGGTAAAAGAGGGTCAGCGAGTCGCATACACATTGATTGGGCCGAACCCTGCGGCGCTGACCGTGAATGTCCCGCGATCAAAAATCACCGGGCTTGAAATCGATGGCCAGATCAAACCGACCTCTTGGCTCTCCATAGGTGGATCGCTCAACTACACCGATGC
Organism: Caenibius sp.; assembly: GCA_030830695.1. Lineage (GTDB taxonomy): Bacteria > Pseudomonadota > Alphaproteobacteria > Sphingomonadales > Sphingomonadaceae > JACKKV01. The sequence continues at coordinate 5,257 of JAURML010000063.1, forward strand.
TCGGTTTACGAGCAATCTCGTCTCGATTGCCGGTGGCGCTCCCGTGGCATTCGAAACCTATCCCGACACGCCCGAATGGTCCGGCTCGGTGTTCGGCGACGTGTCGGTCCCGGTCGGCCAATCGCTGCTCGTCAATTTCCGGGGCGATCTTTATGCCCAAAGCGATTTTTGGTTCACTTCCACTGGCAATCGGAATTCCGGCGCGAACATCGATGGCTATGCGCTCGTCAACCTGCGCGCAGGTGTGGAAGACTTGGACGCCGGATGGTCACTGGCGGGTTATCTGAAAAACGCATTCGACAAGCGTTTCTATGTCGGCGGCATAGCGACCGGCGAACTGTTTCAGTTCAACACGGTTGTGCCGGGCGCGCCGCGTACCTGGATGGTAGAGGCTCGCTACCGGTTCTAGGCAGAGCGCAAGATCGTCAAGCCGCCGTCCTTCTCTTTGAGCGCGGCGGATATTTTGGGAGAATGAGGGTGGCCTACAAGTTGATCAACGCGCGCCCGAGCCCGTTCGGCCGAAAGGTGGAAATTTCGATGCGCGAGAAGAGCATCGAATATGAGGTTCAATACGATGTACCCTGGGGTGAGAATACCTGCACACCGCAGTACAGCCCATTGGAGCAACTTCCCATTCTCATCACCGAGAAGGGTGAGAATGTTTACGATTCCGGGCATATTATCAATTGGCTGGAAACCTATCACCCCTCGCCCGCCTTGCTGCCCGAGGATCGCGATGCGCGCATCGCCGTTCAGACGAGGCGCCTTCTGGGCGAGCGGCTGATGGAAATCGCCCAATCGCTGATGTTCGAGCTGTTCAGGCCACAGCCGAGCACTGCGTGGGTGGACCGACAGACCCGCAAAGTGCGCGGCGGACTCGACGAACTGGAGAAATTGTACGGTGAATATACGGTCCAGACCGAGATCGGTGTCGATCTTGGCGATCTTGCCGTGGGCACGACTCTATTGGGACTAGAGTTTGGGCTGGAAAGCGGCCTCGCCCCCGAGGCGCCCGTACTGCATTGGCGTGAAAGTTATCCCACACTGGACGAAGCCGTCTCACGCCTCGAGCTTCGACCATCTTTTGCCGCAACTAAACCGCAGATGATGGACGTAAATCTGGGCGCCACCGTGAGTTAATACTATCAACGTATATGCGAGCATCACATCATTACAATCTATAAGGGTGCTGTCAGTCTAACGCTAACTTGTCTCTGTCAACGGCCATTGAGTCGGATAGAGAAACCCAGATGAAACCCATTTCCTTCAAGCGCCATCGCTTCCCGCCGGACGTCATCCGGCTCAGTGTCTGGCTCTATTATCGTTTCACTTTGAGCCTGCGCGATGTCGAAGATCTGCTCGCCGAGCGTGGGATCGACGTGACCTATGAAACCGTCCGCTGCTGGGCCAACAAGTTTGGCCCGGCGATCGCTGCCAACATTCGCCGCAAGCGCGGACGTGCCGATAGCGTGTGGCATCTCGATGAGATGGTGGTGCGGATCAACGGCCAAAGGATGTTCATGTGGCGGGCCGTCGACAAGGAAGGCGAAGTCCTCGACGTTCTGGTCCAGAAGCGCCGCAACAAGGCGGCTGCACTGAAATTGCTCAGGAAACTACTGAAGCGACAGGGCTTCATGCCGGAAGCCATCGTCACTGACGGGCTGCGCTCCTATCCTGCGGCGATGAAGGTTCTCGGTTGCCAGCATCGTCACAAGCCGGGACGGTTGCGGGATAATAATCGGGCGGAGAATTCTCACCTGCCTGTCCGACGACGAGAGAGAAAGATGCA
>JAURML010000064.1 GCA_030830695.1 Caenibius sp.
ACCCAGGACGGGCAGGGCGTCGGCGAAGGCCGCCTGCGCGTCTGCCGGGTCAGTGATCGGTGCGATCGCGATTTCCAGCCCGCGCTGTTCGGCGGCGTCGGCCAGCAACCCGGCCCCCTGCGCCACGAAGAAGGGCGGCAGATCAGCAGATTCGCGCAGCGCCCATGCCGCCGCGATCAGTTCAGGCCCGACCCCGGCCGGATCGCCCAGCGAGATGGCAAGCGGGGGCAATGCGGACGGCGCAGCGGTAGCGGGCTGCGCCATCGCCGTCTCAGTTGAAGTCGATCACCGCATCGCGGCGCAGGTCGCGCAGATAGCGCTGCGCACGTTTGCCAACCCGGTCATCCTCGATCTGGGACATCAGCTGGTCGAAGCTGGGGCCGTTGGCCATTGCCGTTTCGTCCCGGCCGCAGACCATCAGCATGCGCACCCCGTCATCCGGTGCGCCGAAGGGGGGCGTTGCCTGGCCGATCTGCAATGACAGCAGCAACTCCTGCAACTGTGGCGGAAGCTCGCGGACCTTGATGCCATTGTTGGCGATCACCGTTGCGCCGATCTGGTCAGCCACGCCGTCAATCGCATCGCAGCTCTGTGCCTGGCTGACAGCGGTGCTGAGTGCGGCCACGCGCTGTTTGACGATGTCCTGGCTCGTGCCCTTGGGGAAATCGATGGAAATCTGCTTGAGGCTGAGCACGGCATCGCGCGGGTCGGCCGTCAGCACCTGGCGTTTGTCAATCAGGTAGAGGATCGAAAAACCGCCGGGCACCTCCACCGGGCCGACCAGCTGGCCGCGCTCCATCGAACTGGCAACGGTTGACAGTTCGACTGGCAGCTGGGCTAGGCGGATCCAGCCAAGGTCACCGCCCACGGCCGCTGTCGATGCTTCGGAAAACTGGCGCGCATAAGCGATGAAGCTGCCGCCCTGTTTGAGCTGTTCGACGATCCGCACGGCGTTCTGGTGCACGGCCGGCCGGTTTTCGGGGCTGGCGGAGAGGTATATTTCACCCAGCCGGTATTCGGCAGTGCCCCTGGAGGCCTGCATCCGGTCTATCACTTCCTGTACTTCTTCATTCGACACGTTGACGAAGGGCTGGATATTGCGGCCAAGCAGGCGCTGCCACGCCATTTCCCCTTCGATCTGCCGTTTGAGCGAACGCGGGGACGAACCGATCCCCGTCAGATAATCGTCCATGGCCTTCACATTCTGGCCGAAATTCTCGCTCGCCACGCGCAGATAAGTCTGTTCGATCGCCTCCGGTTCGACCTGGATTTCCTCGGCCCTGGCTTCCTGGATCTGCAGGGTTTCGTCGATCAGGTTGCGCAGCACCTGCATGCGCAGCCGCTTTTCTTCTTCAGGGGAAACGGCACCCTTGTTGGCGGCCAGGATCAGCGCCAGCCGCTGCTTGATATCCGTGCGGGTGATGACTTCGCCATTCACGATGACCGCAGCGCGGCGCACCGTGTAATCCCCGTCCTGCAAGACGGCCAGATCGCTGGGGATGGTCAATCCGTCATCCGGGCCTGCCGCGTCCTGCGCATATATGGTGCCGGCGAGCATCGCTGCCAGCCCAAGGGCGACCATGCCGCGACCGATCGGGAAAATTCGCTTGGCTGTCTTTATCACTCGAGCATTCCTGTCTGTTGTGCCGGAAGGGGCACATATCCGTGTTGTCGCCCCTGACGATTATCGCCTTAACCAAAGCTGAGCCGATGCGCGGATAGCGCGTTTCCCCTTCGCTGCCAACGCCCCTGCCAGCGACAATGCGAGATGCGATCAGGGAACCCCGAGATTGCGGAGCGAGAAATAGATCATCACCCGGTCTCCGGCTCGCGCGTCGCCCGTGCTCTGGTAGTCATGGCGCCAGGTAACGCCGAATTCGAGGCAATCGTCCTGATAGGCGATGCCCACGCGGGTGCGCAGCGGTTCCCACCCGTCGGAGACGGCGGTTGCATCTTCCTTGCGATCAGTCAGGTTGATGACTGACGAGCCGAAGATCGACCAGTAATCGGCGATTGCGATGCGCCCGGCTACGCGCAGTTCTTCGCGATCACGCAAATCTTCCAGTTCGGCAATGTCGCGATTGAGCTTCAGATAGCTGACTTCGGCATAGGTCTTTCTGGACCCGACTGCGGCGTTGACTTCGTTGCGGCGGATCGTGAAGTCATCCTTGTCTAGGCGGAAGCGATGCGTGAAGCTCACGAAGTCGCGGAACCGGATTTCGGTGCGCCCGACGTAATCGGAAAACCTGTCGGCCAGCCCGGTGCCGTCAGGCAGGATGTCCGGCTCGCGCGTCAGGCGATAGGACTGGCCAATGGTGGATTTGATCCGCCAGCCGGGCCGGTCCAGCTGCCAGTCAAACCCGTAGGTCAGGCGAACCCCTTCCTCCACCCGGTCGTATCCGGGGAAGCGGTTAAGTGCGAACAGGTTGCTGTCTTCAAGGTCAATCGCGCGCGCATCCTCGTTCGGCACGGACAGATTGCGCAGGCGCGGCGTCGCCACCAGTTGCAGCCGGGGCGTGAATACCTGCGTCCCGCCCAGCGCCTTGCCGATGAAGGGCCATTTCACGTCGATCGCGCCCAGCGCCACACCGCGGGTTTCCCAGCCCGGATTGCCGCGATAGATCGCGGTCTGGGTCAGTTCGTTCTGATCCGAATGATAGACGTCGCCGCGCAGCAGTGCGGTCAGCGTCACTTCCTGGCCCATGCCGGTCAGTCGGCGCAAATCCCAGCGCGCGCTGGCAAAGGCGCGCTGCGTTTCCTGTCCGCTGGTGCGGGTTATGGCCATGCTGTTGCCTTGCAGTTCCACACGCCCGCCCAGCACCGGGCTGGCCAGCCTGCGCCGGTAATCGATGATTGGCAGAGCGATCGGCACCTGCCCCTGGGAATCGCCCACCCGCAGCGTTTGCGTGGCCCAGCCCGAGATGGAGAGGTACGATGTGTCGTCGATCCGCTCCACATCGATCATGGAACGCAGCCGGTCATCCCGGCTGATATCGTAACGGCGCAGGAAGGTGCGGTCTGACGCCAGTCGGCCCGATGCCGTCACGCTCCAGTTCGGGTCTAGCTGGAAGCGGCCGTTGGCCGAAAGATAGCCACGCCAGTCCTTGCGGCGGTCTTCCGTATCGCCGCCGATTGTTACGCGCCGGCTGTGCGTCAGGTAACCCGTGATCTGATAGGCGCCGTCCTGGGTCAGCGCGCTGTAGCGCGAACGGAGCATCGGCGGCACTTCGCTGAAGGCATAGCCGGTCACTTCCAGATCGCGATTGCGTGAGAGCCGCGCATAATAGGTGGACGACAGTTCTAGGCCGTTGTTGCGCGAATAGGTAATAGCGGGGATCAGCATTCCCGATCGCGGTTGGCCATCGGTATTAACCGTCAGACCGGGGAGGGCAACCAGCGGAACCCCGAACACCTCCAGCCTGGCCCCGTGAAACACGGCACGATCATTGTCCTGATCATAGGTCACGCGATTGGCGATGATTCGCCAGCTTGGCTTGCGCTCGCAGCCGTCGCGATCCACCACCGCGCAGCCGCTGTATACGGCGTCGCGCAATTCCACCTTGCCGTCTTCGCGCAATTCGCCGGATCGCGCGGCCATCCGTCCACCTTCGGTGAGGACCAGCAACATGTTGGTCATCGCCCCGGCCTTGAGCTCGTCCGTCAGTTCCAGAGTGTCAGTGAACAACTGGGTGCCATCGGCGTCAGTCAGGCGGATGTGCCCGTCAGCGGTGATCTGCCCGGTCGTGCGGTTCCAGCGGACGCTATCGGCCTGCAGGGTCTGCCCCTGATGATGCAGCACCACATTGCCACTGGCGGTCAGCACGTCGCCTTCCGAATCGTAATCCACCGCATCGGCTTCAAAGGCGATCAGCTTGCGTTCCGCCTCTGGCGGCGTCGTCTCCTGCGCATGCAGCGGCGATGGCACGCATAGTGCGATGAGGAGCCCGGCTGCGCTTGCCGCAAAGGGCCGAAGCAAGCAGGATCGAATGGCTTGCAAGGGATGCAACGGGACGGGGAGCATGGCTTGCCTATCGCACCGCCCGCCCTTAACTGCAACGCTATCCACCACCTCTCGGCCGACTAAATTGAAACGAGGCCCCTTACCGACCCGGAGCATTCATGAAGATCACTTTCGCCGCCGCCATGCCCGCCAGCCCTCCCCGGTTGCAGGTCCGCCTTGCCGCGCAGGGGGCGCTTCCTTCGGGCGTCAGCGATCTGGTGGCACAGGGGGCTGCCGCCGCGCGCTTTACCGGCAAGACGGCCCAGCTGTTCGAAAGCTTCGTCGAACGCGATGGCGCACTGGTCCGGCTGGTGCTCGCCGGGATCGGTGACAGCAAGGCGGAGGGGCGCGGTGACGCGCTGGAACGGGCGGGCGCGGCCATCGCCGCCAAATTCCTGACTTCGGGGGAAAAGAGCCTGCTGCTCGATCTCGACGGTGCGGGGCTGAAGGCTGAGGAATGCGTGCGCTTGCTGATGGGCCTGCGGCTGCGCGCCTGGCGGCATGATGTCTATCGTACGCGCCTGAAGGAAGAACAGAAGCGCAGCCTTGACGAAGCGCTGGTGCTGAACGCGCCCGATGGCGCTGAGGCCGCCTGGCAGGCGGAACAGGCGGTGGCCGAAGGCGTTGAATTCACGCGCGAACTCGTCGCCGAACCAGCCAATGTCATATACCCTGAAAGCTTCGTTGAACGATGCGCCAGACGCTTCGAAGGCAGCGGGGCCGAACTGGTCGTGCTGGACGAGGCGCAGATGAGCGATCTGGGCATGGGCGCGCTGCTGGGCGTTTCGCAAGGCTCCGCGCGCGCGCCGCGCCTGCTGGCAATCAAGTGGATGGGCGGCAACCCGGCGGACAAGCCACTCGCCCTGGTCGGCAAGGGCGTGACCTTCGATACGGGCGGCATTTCGATCAAGCCTGCCGCCGGAATGGAAGACATGAAATGGGATATGGGCGGCGCCGGGGCGGTGGCGGGCGCGATGCTGGCGCTGGCCAGGCGCAAGGCAAGGGCCAATGTGGTGGGTATCTGCGGCCTGGTTGAAAACATGCCTGACGGCAATGCGCAGCGCCCCGGTGATGTGGTCACGACCATGTCCGGCCAGACCGTTGAAGTCATCAACACCGATGCCGAGGGGCGGCTGGTGCTGTGCGATGTGCTGACCTGGACGCAGCGGACCTTCGATCCGGCGCGCATTGTCGATCTGGCCACGCTGACCGGCGCAATCATCATCTCGCTTGGCCATGAACATGCGGGCATGTTTTCCGCTGACGATACATTGGCGGGCGATCTCGACGCGGCGGGCAAGGCCATTGGCGAAAAGCTGTGGCGGTTCCCGCTCAGTGCGGAATATGACAAGCTGATCAACAGCCCGATTGCGGATATGAAGAACACCGGGCCGCGTTACGGCGGTTCCATAACCGCCGCGCAGTTCCTGCAGCGTTTCATTGAAAACGGCACGCCCTGGGCGCATCTCGACATTGCGGGCATGGTCTGGGCGGACAAGCCCGGCGCAACCTGGGACAAGGGCGCGACCGGATATGGCGTTCGCCTGCTCGACCGGTTCGTGCGCACGACG
>JAURML010000065.1 GCA_030830695.1 Caenibius sp.
CATGTGGAGATATCGAAAGAGGGGGCGGGTTCATCGCCTTTGCCTATTGATAGTGAAAAGATAAGCGCAAGTGACCGGGTGGCCGACTCGATCCTGCAGGATATTCGCAGTGGTCGCGTTGTTCCTGGCCAGCACCTGCTCGAACCGGAACTCACTGCGCGCTTGGGCATTAGCCGAGGATCCCTGCGCGAGGCGCTCAAGCATCTTGCAGCTGCGGGAATTGTTACGCTCAATCGGTTTCGCGGTGCCTATATCGCAACGCTGGATCGCAAGTCAGTACTTGACCTGCTGGACACGCTGGAGCCTCTAGCGCGGCTTGCAGCGCGGCTTGCGGCGCAGAATTGCGGAAGCGAGCACGCTTGCATAGCCCTTCTGGATTCCGCGGTACACCTTGGTGAGCTTCATGTCTCGGGTAATCGAGGGGATTATCTGAATGAGCGTCGCCGCTTCTACGACCTCATGGTCGAGCTCGGTGGCAATTCGGAGCTGGCCCGTGTGATGCCCTTGTCGCGCACAGATCTATTTCGCGCTCAGGTAGATAACCGGCAGACTGAAAAGCAGCGCAGGCGCCACGCAGAGGGTTACAGCAAGATTGCGGAAGCGATCGCCAAGCAAGATACCGCAGCTGCCGACCGTGCCGTGGCCGAGCATTTCGCGGGAACGCGCCAGACGATGCGAGAATTACCTGCAGATGTGTTTCCGTCGCCGCGACCTTGAGAAGCGTTCCTGCCAGTCTGACTTTTCGGGCCGGCATTCCGCTTGCTTTTGTTGAGCAGGCGCCGCTTGGGCACTTCTACGAAGATCGTGAAAATGCTCCTCCTGCGGTGTGCAGTCGCAATTTGGCTAGACGAAATCGTTCGACGCATTTAGGATCGCGATCATCGGATCAGTCGGTCGGCAACGCCGTAAGATTAAGCATGGCTGCGGCTCTAATGGGGTGGCGGCGGGTGAAAAGTGGAAAGTCGGGAGGCAACAATGAATTATATCGCCAATTCTCCTCTGAATTTCGTTCGCAACGCGATGGAAGACATCGGCATGCTCACGGCGATGGATGAGATGCTGAATCATCAGATCGTGGATACATTCGCGACGGTGACGACTTCCGAACACAGCTGGACCGAAAAGATCTGGAGCGCGATCGTGCGCAAGGACGGATCGTTGGCGATCGATTTCGGGCTAGGGCGCTATCACAACCGTGGGGTCATGGATGGCTGGGCGGCGGTGTCGCGCGGCAGCCAGCAATGGACCGTACGCGCCAATCGCGAATTGCGTGATGACCCCACGATCACCGAGGTTGGCCCGATCCGCTATGAAATCATCGAGCCCCTGCGCAAGGTCCGCTATGTTCTGGAAAAGAACGACGCGCAGCCGATTTCCTATGACATCACCTTCACTGCCGAAATGCCGCCATTCTTCGAAGATCGGCACCGTCAGCGCGAAAAGGATGGTTTCAGGGTAGGTTCCGATGTCATTCGTTATCACCAGATCGGCGTTCCTTCCGGCTGGGTCGAGATAGAGGGGGAGCGGATCGAGATCATTCCGGAAGAATGGACTGAATATCGTGATCACAGCTGGGGCATCCGCCTCGACGTGGGGGCGCACAATGCCGATATCCGCCCGACGACAGCCTTTGGTGATGCGCGTTTTGGCGAAGATGAATTCGTCCTGATCTGGACGCCTTTCATGCTCGAGAAACCGAACGGAGAGCGTTACGCTTACCATTTCTACTTCATGTCGAGCCTGGGCAAGATCTTCTATTCATCCGGCTATCTCAATCGGCCGGACGGCGCGCAGGAGAAGGTGGCACGCGTCCGGCCTGAACTGAAATTTGACGATGCAACCCGCCGCCTGCTGGGTGGCAAGGTGCATTTCGACATGCTGCAGGGTGCCACGCACACGGTCGAAGTCGAAGTCATGGGTACATCCGGTGTCCATCTTGGCCCGGGTCTCTACCTTGGCTTCGATGGCCGGAAGCATGGCTCCTGGCACGGACCCTTGACCATTGAGGGCGAGAAATTCGAGAACACCCTGGATCGCGAAACGCTGAAGCGCATTCGCCAGCTGCGTGACTGCCCGATCAAGGTGACTGAAGGCGACGCCGTTGGCTACGGAATCATGGAGACCATTATTCACGGTGCCGACCCCGAGCTGGGGCTGACCAAAGAAAACTCGCTGGTCTGAGGGCGCATATGGCGCGCGATACACAGCGGCTGGCTGAAGGCCTGCGCAGGTGGCTGCCCCGTGGTGAGGGGGTTACAGGCGTAAAGACGCTCTCTGCAGGTCATTCGAACGAAACCTATCTTGTCGAAGGGCTGAACGAGATCCTGCGCATGCCGCCGTCGGAAGAAGGGTTGCTGCCTCCCTATGACATGGTGCGCCAGCACACTGTCATGTCAGCGGTGGCCACGCATGCGCCGGCCATACCGATGCCGCCTATGCTGGAACTTTGCACGGATCCGGAGGTGCTGGGGGATGCTTTTTTCCTGATGGGGGCATTGCCGGGCGAGGCGTTCGAATATTCAATCCCTGCCTGGCTGGCAGCAGACCCGGTTGATGGTGCAAGCTCCGTTTGCAACCAGTGGTTTGATGCGTTCACCGCGCTACAGAACATGCCCGTTGAACATATGCCGCCGGGGGAGCGGACCGTTCAGGAGGAAGTCGATTACTGGCTTGCTGTAGCACGCGAATGTGAAGCGGATGCGGAACTGGTCCGGATTCTGGAGCATCTTTCGGCCAGTCCGCCGCGCACGACAGGGGCGCCGACGCCCGTTCATGGCGACACCAAACATGGCAATTGTCTGTGGCATGAAGGCAAGCTCACGGCCCTGCTTGACTGGGAAATGGCGCGCATCAGCGAACCGATGCTGGATCTTGGCTATATCCTGATGTTCCACGGTCAAGGGCCCGCGTCTCTGGGTGACGCCGGTTACGAATTGCCTGGCTGGTGGTCGGCAGACCGGATGATAGCGGAATGGGAAGCGCGGACCGGACGAACCGCCGTTGATGCATCACTCTATGCGGTGCTCGGTCAGGCGAAAGTTGCCGCGATTATTTCCGTTGGCGCGCATTTGTTCCGGACCGGGCGGATCAATGATCCGCGCTTCGAGGGCTTCGCTAATCTGCTTCCGGCTTATCTTGATCTGTTGCAGAAGAGGGCCCAGGCCGCCTTCTGATTGTCGTTTGACGATTTTGTTAAACGTTATTGTGTTTTGATCTTCATCTGCTAGCACGGCTTCAAGGCTGGTCGGCAGAGGCCGGGATATAGGAGGCGGTGCCTGTCATGCTGGATTACGTCCGTCTGCTTGAGGCGAATAACGCGATTCAGACAATCGGCGATGATACTTACTGGCTGTGCGTGACGCGCACGGTGCAGGAGTCGAAGCTGTTTCCTGTCCCGTCCTACATGCTGCTGTCCTATCTCTGCTGCTATTATCGCTATCCTGAGCTATTGCGGAAAATTGAAGGCAGGATGCGGGCCGAGGAAATCGGCGACAGGGCGAGGGCCATGGGCGGCAAATTCGGCAGCGTCAGCACATGGGCGATGCCGACATTCTTCCTGCTCGGCCGTGAGATGCTGATCAATTTCGGTATGCTGTCTCCGGAAGATGGGGCCGAGGACGTTGCCTATGTTCTGGACTTCTGGCGCAGGTTCAAGCTTTCCTACCAGCGTGAGGATGGGCATCTCAACGCGCGCGAATTCGGCCAGCGCTGTCAGCCTCTGCCGGAGCGCCGTATTCAGCGCTTCCATGCCGATCTGCATCGCTGCGCAACGGGGGACAGGCTACACACTGCAGCGCAGGCGTTCCTTGCCACCGTATCGCAATATGGCTTCCTGGTTTCTTGCGAGAGCCGCTGCACGCTCAATAATTCAGGGCCTTACAAGCTGGCCGATGATCGCGAGATGATTGTTCGGGAATTCACGGATCTGTCGCAGGGGGATTACCCCTGGCTTGACGGGATCGGCGATTCTGTCCCCTACAACAATCTTACGGTCACCATGGAGGCCACCGGCTGCCATTTCTACTTGATGGACGACTGGGGAAGCTTCGAATCCCGGCCCGAGTTTACTGCCGATGCGCTGTCAGGGATCGGATTATACACCTCGGACTGTCTCAGTGACGGTTATGTGCCTGTCGGCATGGGATCAACCGAAGAACTTGCGGCAACATTCGAAAGCCTGACAGAAACGATCAGGCAGGCGACGGTGGCCCTGTGGAAACGCATGGCAGGCTGGAGCCGCGACCAGATGATGGACGGTGGCGCGCTGGTATATTTCTCCTTCATCAAGGACTTTGCACACATCGCGGGAGTTTACGACCCGGAAGACTGGATGAAGATCGATGCCCGGGCCGACCGCTTCCGTCCGCTTCTGAACGATCAGTTCGGGCGGGATTTTCTGGGTGAAATGGTGGGGCTGGTGAGCCTGCCCAGCCAGCAGCTCAGCGAATATGCGATGATGCAGCATAATGATCGGCCGGTCAGATACATTTCGCACATACCCTATAACGTGCTCGACAGGACAGGTTCGGGCGAATCCCTCTCGCCAATCGGCGCGGGCGTTTCCCATTTGCCAGAGAAGTCAGGTGGTTATCGCACGAGCGAGGGCATGCTGGCGCTTGAGGAATATAATCGCCGCGCGGCCGCCAATTGTCCGGTCCAGATGGAGCCCGGCCTGCGCAATCTATGTGATACCAGCATCAAATATGCGTCTGGCAGCGATGAGGCGGTGGCGAGGCTTTATGCTGACGAAAGAAAGCACAGCCCGGCGCTGCAAGATGCACCCGTGCGGCTTTCGCGCGAAGAAGTCGAAGGCAGGAGGCGCTGAATGTCCGGCAAGGATAAGTTTTCCGATATCGAACAGCTGATTGCCGAGTTTGAAGCTTCGGGCCTGCGCGAGCTTCACGCCCGCAAGGGTGATTTCGAGATATATCTTTCCAGCGATCCAGATGATCCGGGGGTGGTTGGCGGTGCGGCCGTTTCCGCATCCGTTGCCCCAATCTCGCCAGCAGCTGCGAAAGCGCCTGCCGCGCGAGCGCCCGTGGCTGAGCAAGCGGTCAAAGCGCCAGCGGTGGAGGCGGATATTCCCGATGGTGCGACGGTTGTTCGCGCACCTTATCTGGGCACTTTCTACCGGGCACCCAAGCCCGGCGCGCCTGCCTATGTCGAAGTCGGCCAGCAGGTCACCCCCGACAGCGAGCTGTGTCTGGTCGAGGTGATGAAGCTTTTCACGGCGGTCCGTGCGGACTGTGCCGGTACGGTCCACGCAATCCTGGCCAGCGATGGCGAGATGGTGGCGGCTGACCAGCCTCTGTTCATCGTGATCCCGGCCTGATCATGGCGAGCCATCGCGTATTTGTCGCCAACCGGGGCGAGATTGGCCTGCGCATTGTGCGTGCGGCTCATGCGCTCGGCATGGAAGCGGCGATCGGCGTGTCGGACGCCGATCGCGGCAGCCTTGCCGCGAGCGAGGCAGACCGTGCGGTAGTGCTCGGGCCGGGGCCTGCCGCGAAAAGCTATCTTGATGCCAGACTGATTGTTCAGGCCGCCCTTTCCACGGGGTGCGACCTGCTCCACCCCGGCTATGGCTTCCTATCCGAGCGGGCGGAACTTGCCCGCCTGTGCGAGGAACATGGCATTGCCTTCGTCGGCCCCCGGCCGGAAGTGATCGACGCGCTCGGCGACAAGTTGCGGGCGCGCGCCATGGCGCAATCGGCGGGCGTTCCGCTGGTGCCCGGCACCGGC
>JAURML010000066.1 GCA_030830695.1 Caenibius sp.
TGACCGCTATGTTGTCGTGTCCGGACAGTCTGCTTTCGGCAAGATGCTGGCAATGAGGACTCATAGAAACTGTCCCACGGCCGCCCACAGTAGACACGAGATTTCTCGGAGAAACCGAGAGTGACGGCAGGGTCCGAGTTCAGAAATATCGCGTCGAGCGAAACCGCCAGTTTCGAAATGCATTTCTGCTGATCCGCGCGGTTCCATCGCACCCCTCCGGAGGGACCCGCTGGGGACATGACGTTGCCACACATTGCCGGGGCAGGCGCACGGAGGCGTGCGGGAACGGCAGGGGCGGAGGGGCCTTGAGCTGGCTTGAGGTTCGGCGCTGCGGTCTGGCAGTGACGCCATACTAACCCGGACATTTGGCCATCTGCACGCTATTGACCAGTGCTTACACAAATGCCTAACGAACATAAGGCAATTTTGTATGGATAGATGTTGTCCCCCGTCAGCACCAATGGCACAGATTTGAGGTTGTGATTTAAGGAGGATTTGGGCTTCGTCGCAGTGACGAAGGAACGAAGATGAAGCCCAAATCCTCCAATGCAAAATCGCCGACCAAGGCCCCCGCGGAACGGGTGGTAAAGGACATCCGGCGGCAGACCAGGCGCCACTTCTCGGCCGAGGACAAGATCCGCATTGTGCTGGAAGGCCTGCGCGGCGAAGACAGCATCGCCGAGCTGTGCCGCAAGGAAGGCATCGCGCAGAGCCTGTTTTACACCTGGTCGAAGGAGTTCATGGAGGCCGGCAAGCGCCGGCTGGCTGGTGACACCACCCGTGCCGCAACGACCGTCGAAGTGCAGGATCTACGCCGCGAAGCCCGCGCCCTGAAGGAATGCGTTGCCGACCTGACGCTGGAGAACCGTCTGCTGAAAAAAAGCATGATCGCGGATGGGGGCGACGACGAATGAGGTATCCCGCATCCGAGAAGCTTGAGATCATCAGGCTCGTCGAACAGTCGCACTTGCCCGCCAAGCGGACGCTGGACCAACTCGGCGTGGCCCGCCGGACGTTCTACCGCTGGTACGATCGCTACCTTGATGGCGGGCCTGAAGCCCTGGAGGATCGGCCATCTACGCCGAGCCGGGTGTGGAACCGGATCGGCGATGATATCCAGCAGCAGATCATCGAGATGGCGCTGGATTACAGCGAGCTCAGCCCCCGCGAACTGGCGGTGCGCTTCACTGATGAAAAGCGCTACTTCGTGTCCGAGGCCACGGTTTACCGCCTTTTGAAGGCCCACGACCTGATCACCAGCCCGGCCTATGTCGTGATCAAGGCCGCCGATCAGTTCCACACCAAGACCACCCGGCCGAACGAGATGTGGCAAACCGACTTCACCTACTTCAAGATCATTGGCTGGGGCTGGATGTATCTGTCGACCGTGCTCGACGACTTCTCGCGCTACATCATCGCCTGGAAGCTGTGCACCACCATGCGGGCCGAGGATGTCACTGATACGCTGGACATGGCGCTGGCTGCCTCGGGCTGTGACAGCGCCACGGTGCTGCACAAACCCCGGCTACTCAGCGATAATGGCCCCAGCTACATCGCCGGGGAACTGGCGGAATACATCGAGGCCCGGAAGATGAGCCATGTGCGCGGTGCCCCGATGCATCCGCAAACCCAGGGCAAGATCGAGCGCTGGCACCAGACCCTCAAAAACCGCATCCTGCTGGAGAACTACTTCCTGCCTGGCGACCTCGAGGCCCAGATCGAGGCCTTCGTCGAGCACTACAACCACCAGCGGTATCACGAGAGCCTGAACAATGTGACGCCCGCTGATGCCTACTTCGGCAGGGCTTCAGCCATCATCAAACAGCGCGAAAGGATCAAGCGACAGACCATCGAATATCGGCGCTTGCAGCACCGCAAGCTCGCCGCCTAATATCAACCCCCAGACGAGGCCCGCACTCCGCTAATTTAAGCCGCGAGTTGTGCCGAATGTTCTGACGACGGACACCCGCCGATTAACAGGACCGATCATTTCCAGCAATGGCAATCGCCGCGCGCACAGGCTATTCGACCGGCAATGAATCGGCTCAGCCTGCCCCCCGTCCTGTTTGTCTGCCTTGGCAATATCTGCCGGTCGCCGCTGGCCGAAGCCGCTTACCGCCATGCGCTGGCCGGGGCAGGGTTGGCGGCACAGGCGGATTCGGCTGGCACCGGGGACTGGCATGTCGGCCATCCGCCCGATCCGCGCGCCATTGCGGTGGCGGCCGGCTCGGGCATTGATATTTCACACTATCGTGCGCGTCAGGTGCGTGCTGAGGATTTCCATCGCTTCGGCCATATCGTGGCGCTCGACCGGAACAACCTTGGCGATCTGGCGCGGATCGCGCCTGCCGGGGCGACGGCGCGCCTCTCGCTGCTGCTGGACTGGGCGCCGGGGCGCGAAGGGCACGGAGTGGCCGATCCCTATTACGGGGACGAGGCGGGCTTTGCCGTGGCCTGGCAGGAGGTCAGCATGGGCGCACGCGGCCTGTTGAGCGCGCTGACCGCGCAAGGGGGGCATTCATGACCGCAATGACCGTCAACGGTCGCCCGGTGCGCTTTGCCATGGCGCCTGACACGCCGCTGCTGTGGGCGCTGCGCGATGCGGCCAATCTCACCGGGACAAAATATGGTTGCGGCACGGGCGATTGCGGTTCCTGCATGGTGATCGTGGATGGGGAGGCGCTGCGTTCCTGCCTTATCACCATTGCCGAGGCGGAAGGCCGCTTCATTACCACGATCGAAGGGCTGTCGCGCGACCGGTCGCACCCGGTGCAGCAGGCGCTGGTGGCCGAACAGGCGATCCAGTGCGGTTTCTGCACCCCCGGCATCGTGATGAGCGCGGCGGCACTGCTGGCCCGCAACAGCGATCCTGGTGCAGCCGACATCAAGGCCGACATCACCAATCTGTGCCGCTGCGGGGTCTATCCCCGGCTGGTGGAAGCGATCCAGCGCGCCGGGCGGGTGATGCGCCGCACCGAAACTATCAGCGCGGCGCCTGCGCCGGGCATCACCCGGGAAGATGCGGCCCGGGCCGTACCCGCCATGGAAATCCCGCCGCGCGCGGGCGATGATGAATAGGCAGCAGAGGGAACATCGTCATGAAAGCCACGATCTGGCATAACCCCAAATGCAGCAAGTCGAGCCAGACGCTTGCCCTGCTGGACGCTGCGCCCGGCGTGGAGGTGGAGGTGGTCGAATATCTCAAGCACCCGCCCAGCGCGCAAAAACTGGCCCAGCTCTATCACGATGCGGGCATGCCGGCGCGCGACGGGCTGCGCCTGTCTGGCACGGATGCCCAGGAACGCGGCCTGACCGGGGCGGATGACGCCACCGTCACCGCCGCCATGGCTGCCGAACCGGGGCTGATCGAACGCCCGCTGGTGGAGACGGCCAAGGGTGTGCGCCTGTGCCGTCCGCCCGAGCTTGTGCAGGAGATATTGTGACGCGTTTCTTCGCACGCCCGCGGCACGCAATGGCATGAATTGCGGGCGTGGATCAGGCGTTTGGCTTGCATTGGGGCGGCGAATTTGCAAACCGGGCAGGCATGTAATGGCCCGCCCGGCGCGGGGAGCTGATTGGAAGGGTCCTTCCCGACGATGACTGGTTCTGAATTGACGCGCGAGCGCGGGCTTGTCCGCATGGCGCGCCGCCTGCACCGCAAGCTCGGCCCGTGGGGCGTGTTTTTCGAAGGTTTCGTGAAGCACCCGGTGATGGTCGGCTCGATCATTCCATCCTCGCGCTTCACCATCGCCAAGATGCTGGCCCCGGTAAACTGGGGCGAATGCAAGCTGTTCGTGGAATATGGGCCGGGCGTCGGCACTTTCTGCCGTCCGGTGCTGGAACGGCTGCGGCGCGATGCCCAGTTGATCGTGATCGACACGAACCCGCTCTATATCGACTATCTCAAGCGCACGATCCGCGACAGCCGGTTTTCGGCGGTGCTGGGTTCCGCTGCGGATGTGGAGGATATCGTGCGCGCGCATGGCCACGATCATGCCGATTACGTCCTGTCGGGCCTGCCCTTTTCCACCCTGCCGGACGGCATCGGCCCGGCCATCGCTGCGGCCACGCATCGCGTCCTGCGCCCGGGCGGGGCGTTTCTGGTCTATCAGTTTTCGGCCCGGGCGCGGGACTTCATGGCCCGCCATTTTACCCGGATCGACAATGGCTTCGAATGGCTGAACATCCTGCCCTGCCAGCTTTACTGGGGCTGGAAGGACGCGGACGACTGAGGCCCGCCTGCGTCAGCCGCTTATTCAAAAGTGCGGCTGATCGCTTCGGCAGAAGGGCCGGCCAGCTGACGATGCACGGCTGCCATGATGGCCACGAACACCACCACCATCACCGAACCGATCACCCCGGAAACAGCGCCGCTGGCGATTTCTGCGAGTTTGCCTTCGCTGAACAGCAGCGCGGCGATCGTCCCGATGACCATGGTGACGACCAGCATCACGACGAGGAAGGCAACGCCGACCAGCATGAAAAAGCCGAACAGGCGCAAGGAATTGCCCTTCGTCAATTGCCATGACCGGAACAGCGCATTGACCGGGTTGCGCACGCCCTCGATTACAATGATGGGCGATGCCAGCGAAGTCTTTATCAGCAGATAGATCACCGCCAGCAGCGCCAGCGGGACGAGCAGGGCCGCGATCGCCATGGTGCCGCTGGCCGCGCCGATGCCGATCGCCAGCAGGAACACCAGCCCCGCCGCCACGCCGGTCAGCAATTGCACGGCGATATAAGGCAGCAGGCAGATCGCCCCGGTCCTGAGCGCCTGGGCAACGGTCGGGCGGGTGCGGTCAGTCAGCAGCGCGAGCAGCGAGAGCATGCCCACCGCCTGCGCGATGCCACCAATAATCAGCAACGGAGCGAGATCTGAATAATAGCTGGTTATCAGCGTCATCGCCGCTTCCGGCGAAGCCACGTTTGCAGCGGGTGGCGGCGGGCCGAAAAACACCATGGCCAGGCTGGGCAGAAGGAAAAATACCCCGGCGACGATCATCAGTACCTCGCGATTGGCAGCGATCATTCCGGTCGCCTCGCGCCAGGCGGCATTCATGTCGAATTTCATGGTTCGGGCTTTCCTGATGGCGAAGGGATGACAAGACCACTTGATAAGCGAAGGCGATGCGGCCACGCAATCGGCGATGGTCGTGCGGGACGATAATTCGATCGAATGGCGGTGCGAAGCGCAGCCGGTGCCCTATCGTGCGGCCCTGGATGACATGAGCGCGCGCAACGCCGCCATTGCTGCGGGCAGCGCGCGCGAACTGGTGTGGATGCTGGAACATCCGCCAGTCTATACCGCCGGAACCAGCGCTGCGGCTGCCGAACTGCTCGACCCGCGCTTCGAAGTGGTCAGCGCCGGGCGCGGCGGGCGCTACACCTATCACGGGCCTGGACAGCGGATCACCTATGTCCTGCTGGACCTTTCCCGCCGTGCGCGCGATGTGCGCTGCTTTGTCCATGCGCTGGAAGGCTGGGTGATCGCAACCCTGGCAGATTTCGGGGTGGAAGGCTGGCGTGCGGACGGGCGCGTGGGCATCTGGACCCGCGATATTGACGGGCGCGAGGCCAAGATCGGCGCGATCGGGGTGCGCGTGCGCCGCTGGGTGACAATGCATGGGCTGTCCGTCAATCTGTCGCCCGATCTTGCGCATTTCAGCGGCATCGTGCCCTGCGGGATCGAGGAATTCGGCGTCACCAGCCTGGAACGGCTTGGCATTTCGGTTGCGGCAGAGCAATGGGATCGGGCAATGATTGCGCGCAGCGGTGCTTTCCTGACCGCGCTGCAACCATCCTGTGCCTGAAGGACGCCTGCCGATGAAATGCCTGCCACTGACGATCCTGCCCTGCCTTCTGCTTGCCGCCTGCGGTGGTGGCGGTGACGAGCCGCAAGGTGATGGCGGAGACGGGCGCACCGCGACGGGCGAGGTGCTGGAAGGATCGATCAGCGACGCGATGATCCCGCTCGATCAGGTGAAGTCGCAGGCGCCGCTGGCGAAGCCGGAAGCCAAGCCGACGGAAGCGGGGGCAGGCGCTGCTGTCGATGGCACCGCCGATGCGCAAGCCAATGCGGCTCCCGGGGAAGCCGCCACCGCCCCGACTGACTCGATCGGGGATGCGGTCACCGGCGGGGAGTGAGGGGTTCAAGAATGCCGCCCCCCTTCGCCGTGCGCGCCAACCTCAAGGTGATCGAGGCGGAACCGGACATGGTGCGGCGGGTGATGGCGGGGTGAGTCCAACGTCGGCGAGCATGACCCCGTCACCGTCATGCTGAACTTGTTTCAGCATCCATCGCGCCTTCGGATAGTGCCGTCCGTGGGCAGACATGGACCCTGAAACGGGTTCAGGGTGACAAATAGGGTTACTGGAATTTCCGTTTCTTGAACACCAGAACGCCGGTGACCGACGTGGCAAAAGCCGACCAATCAAACGCGGACCAGTCGATATCAGGCACCGGTCATCACCGCCCCCCCCAGATCCCCCTGGCCCACAGCCCCGCTCGCCATTTCCAGCATCCGGTCCAGCGATTTCTTCGCCGCCAGCCTCAGCCCTTCCTCGATCTCGATGCGCGGTTCCAGATCGCGCAGCGCGACATAGAGCTTCTCCATCGTGTTGAGCGCCATATAGGGGCAGATGTTGCAGTTGCAGTTGCCATCCGCGCCCGGCGCGCCGATGAACTGCTTGCCCGGCAGCGCCTTTTCCATCTGGTGGATGATGTGCGGTTCGGTCGCCACGATCAGCGTGTCGCCGGGGAAGGTCTTGGCGAAATTGAGGATGCCGCTGGTCGATCCGACATAGTCTGCATGATCGATGATCGCGGGCGGGCATTCCGGATGGGCGGCCACGGGCGCGCCGGGGTGCTGCGCCTTGAGTTTCATCAGTTCGGTTTCGCTGAACGCCTCGTGCACGATGCACACGCCCGGCCAGAGCAGCATATCGCGGTTGAACTTGCGGGCGAGGTAACCGCCCAGATGCCGGTCCGGCCCGAAGATGATCTTCTGGTCCAGCGGGATCTGCTGAAGGATCGTTTCCGCGCTGGAGGAGGTGACGATCACGTCGCTGAGCGCTTTCACCTCGGTCGAGCAGTTGATGTAAGTCAGCGCGATATGATCGGGGTGTGCCTCGCGGAAAGCCTTGAACTTTTCGGGCGGGCAGGAATCCTCCAGGCTGCACCCGGCCTCCATGTCGGGCAGCACCACGATCTTTTCGGGGGACAGGATCTTGGCGGTATCGGCCATGAACTTGACCCCGCAAAAGGCGATCACTTCGGCGTCAGTGGCCGCTGCCTTTTTCGACAATTCAAGCGAATCCCCCACGAAATCAGCGATGTCCTGAATATCGGGCGTCTGGTAATAATGCGCCAGGATCACCGCCTTGCGTTCCGTGCGCAGGCGTTTGATTTCTTCGATCAGGTCCGTTCCGGCGGGCAGTTTCGTCTCAATGTTCATCAGTATTATCCGTTTTCAATTGGTCTGTCTTTGCCGCCGGTACGCCTATTGCACAAGGCTCCAGCGTTCATTCTCGCGGCTGACCAGCCCGCGCCGTTCAAGATCGATCAGATGCGCGAGCACGGACATCCCCGCCGCCGGATGCAGAACCGGGTCCGTGCCCTTGTACATGTCGGGCACCATGGCCACGATTTCCTGCGCACCGCGTTCGAGCTGACGCAAGATCTGCCGTTCGCGCTGGCGGCGATGGCCGATCATGCCGCGCACCAGCTGGCGCGGCTTTTCCACCGCCGGGCCGTGCGCCGGGTAATAGACGCGGTCCTCGCGTTCGTGCAGCAGCTGCAGCGACTGCATATATGTGGCCATGTCGCCATCGGGCGGGATCACCACGCTGGTGGACCAGGCCATCACATGATCGCCGGTGAACAGTGCGCCCGATTCCTCCAGCGCAAAACACAGGTGATTGGACGTATGGCCGGGTGTGGCGATGGCACGAAGCGTCCAGCCCGCCCCGGCAATCGCTTCGTCGTCACTCAGCACGCGGTCAGGGGCGTAAGTGGTGTCGAATGCAGCATCCAGACGCGGCCCGCTGACATCCAGCGCCAGCTCCGCACAGCCGATAACGGGCGCGCCCGTGCGTTCGCGCAGCGGCGCGGCGGCGGGCGAGTGATCGCGATGCGTATGCGTGCAGCAGATCGCGGCGACCCTGGCATCACCGATCGCGGCGTAGAGTGCCTCCAGATGCTCCGGATTGTCCGGTCCCGGATCGATTACCGCCAGCGCATCATGCCCGCCGACCAGATAGGTTTGCGTGCCGGTATACGTGAAGGGTGAGGGGTTGGGGGCCAGCACGCGCCGCACCAGCGGTTCCAGCTGTTCCGCAAGTCCGGTAGGCCAGGGTTTGGGTGGTCCTTTCATTTGTTGGCATATGGGGGCTAGTCCGGGCTGAGTCGAGAGTCGAACGGGCCGTGGCCGGGGAGTGCGTGATGGATGAACAGCTGATCCTGGTGCTGGATGAAGGGACCACCTCCACCCGGGCGATGGCGTTCACGCCCGCCGGCGCGCTGTGCGCGGTGGCTCAGCGCGAACTGACGCAGCATTATCCGCGTCCGGGCTGGGTGGAACATGATCCGGCGGAAATCTGGGACCGCACGCTGGCCTGCGCGCAGGCTGTGGTCGGCCAGGCGGGCGGGCCGGGGCGGATTGCCGCAATCGGCATTACCAACCAGCGCGAAACGGTGGTGGCCTGGGACCGCCACACACTGGCCCCGCTTGCCCTCGCGCTGGTGTGGCAGGACCGGCGCACCGCCCCGTTGTGCGAACAATTGCGCGATGACGGTCATGAATCCGCGGTGCAGGCGCAGACCGGCCTGCTGCTCGACCCCTATTTCTCAGCCACCAAGATGCGCTGGCTGCTCGCCAATGAACCGGCCGTGGCCGATGCGGCCGCCAGCGGCAGGCTGGCGCTGGGCACGATTGACAGCTGGCTGCTGGCGCGGCTGACGGGCGGGGCGCATCTGGCGGAGGCCAGCAACGCCAGCCGCACGCTGCTGCTCGGCCTGACTGGCGCTGACTGGGACGAAGGGCTGTGCGACCTGTTCGGCGTGCCGCGCGCGGCGCTGGGCGAAGTGGTGGACAGCGCCGGCGAAGTCGCGCGCAGCTCTGCCGATATCTTCGGGCGGGCCATCCCGATCTGCGGTATCGCCGGTGATCAGCAGGCGGCGACCATCGGCCAGGCCTGCCTTGCGCCCGGCGAAACCAAGGCAACTTATGGCACCGGCGCCTTCGTGCTGGCCAATATGGGCCACATGGTTCCGCAGTCGGCGCATCGCCTGCTGGGCACGGTGCTGTGCCAGATTGGCGGGCAACGCCAATATGCGCTGGAAGGTTCGGCCTTTGTCGCGGGCAGCCTGATCAAATGGCTGCGCGATTCGCTCGGGCTGATCGCGCAATCGGGCGAAACCGCCGCGCTGGCCGCGTCCGTTCCCGACAGCGGCGGGGTGATCGTCGTTCCCGCGCATACCGGGCTGGGCGCGCCACACTGGCGGCCGCAGGCGCGCGGGCTGATCAGCGGGCTCAGCTTTGCCAGCGGCAGGGCGCAGATCGTGCGCGCCGCGCTGGAGGCGATGGCCCATCAGACGCATGATCTGGCCACCGCCTTTGCTGCGGACGGGGCGGGGTGGACCCGGCTGCGGATCGATGGCGGCATGGCCGCGAATGACTGGATGGCGCAGGACTTGGCCGATATGCTTGACCTGGTCGTGGAGCGGCCCGATTTCATCGAAACCACGGCGCTGGGGGCGGCCATGCTGGCGGCGCATGGGGCGGGGATATATTCAACGCTTGCGGATGCGGCGGGCGCAATGCGCGGCTCGCTTTACGCCTTTTCGCCAGCGCTTGATCCGGCGGTCCGGGAGGAGCGGTTGCGACGCTGGCACGCGGCGCTGGCGGCCGCCTAGGCAGCGTCGACCGGTGGACTGTCGCGGCCAATCCCTGTTGCGCCCTGTGAGATTCCACGCCGGGGCTTTACCCATGCCCAGCTGCAGCCATGCCGGTACATCGAAAACCCGGCCCGGTGCGGGGCGGTATTGACCGGCGGTGAGAGCGTTTGACGCGCGAGCGAACTGATCTTTCGGTTGACGAGGCCGCATGTCAGGTGGCAATCGGCCTCTCGCACGAGCGGGTATAGCTTAGTGGTAAAGCCCTAGCCTTCCAAGCTAGTTATGCGGGTTCGATTCCCGCTACCCGCTCCAAGTGTTTGTTTTTCAATGATTTTCCTGGGATTCATTGCGGCCCCGTCCGCGAGCGACCCTGTCCACGCGGTCAGTGCCTGCTGGCATGCGATTCCACACTTGCCCCCAGCCGGTCGCGCAGGCGCTGCAGCGCCCCCGGCATGACCGCGAAATTCTCGCGCCAGGCCGCATCAAGACGCGAAATGCGGGCATAGAAGCGTTCGGTATTTTCGATCAGATCACGAATTTCGGGGTGGATGAGCGCAATTTGCTGCGGATCGCTCTCCGCGCTGGCACGGGGTAGCCGCCCGCTGCGACGCAGCTGGAAATCGCTCAATTCGCCATTGAGATAGGCTTTCTGGTTCAGCAGCCAGGCAATCGCATGCATCATCCGGGTGGTGGTGCGCAGCGCTTCGCACGACAGGGCGATGCGGGCCAGATCCTCGTCTCCGGCCAGCTCGTCCAGCCGCCCGGACATGTCAAAGGCTGAGCGCACCTCGTCGGCGAGCAGCAGGGCCTCGGTATAGAGGCCTTCGATGATATGCGGGTTGATGTCAGTGGTCTTGTTCATGGCTCAGCCAAACCGCCTATAGGCGCCGCGCGTGATGCGCCACCGGGCGGGGGTGGAAAAGCCGGGTCAATTTTCAACTGTCCCTAAGCGGAACTGTTCTGGCGCACGGTTAAGGATGCGCGCGCCGCCTGCCCCCGGTCCGCACACCCCCGGCGCGGCGCAATCAGGCAATGATATCGGGCAACAAATGATCCTCGATCATCGCGATCTGGTCCTTCAGGCGCAATTTGCGCTTCTTCAGCCGGGCGATCTGCAGCTGGTCCTGGCTTTCGGCGGCGATCAGCGCGTCAATCGCGGTGTCGAGATCGCGATGTTCCATGCGCAGCAATTCCAGCTTCTTGCGCATTTCTTCTTCGGTCACGTCTTGCCCCCGCTTCGCATGTCTGCCCGGTGATTCGGCGCGGCAGAGCCATGCCCTGCCGAATGCCACGATGGAATGGCTTCGCAAATTAGGAATAATGTGATTGGATGGCAATCGCGCGGCTTCGCCGTTGCTGGTGTGAGTCGCCTGCCGGGGAGCGATCCCGGGCCGACACCCTGCAACCTTAGAGGAGGTAGCCAATGCAATCGTCCCATCTCAGCGCACTGCGGCTCAAACACGAGGGTCTGGAACAGATGATCCGCGAAGAGATGAGCCGCCCCTCGCCGGATGAGTCGACCCTGCAGGATCTCAAGAAGCGCAAGTTGCGAATAAAGGAGGAGCTGTCTGAGTTCTCGGACTAGCAAAAGCGAGCGGCCCCGCGCCCCGCTGGCGGGCGCGGCACTCGCCGCCCGGCCATTCCTATCCACTGGGCACTTTGCAATAATCTTTCCGTGCTATAGGCGCGGTATGTCATGACCGCAGCATCAGCCGCCCGTTCGATCCTCACGCGTCTTCACGATGTGATGGCATCGCGCCTGCACGCGCAGGCCAAGCTCAACCAGGTGGTCGAGATCATCGGCGAATCTCTGGATAGCGAGGTTTGCTCGATCTATCTGCTGCGCGAAGGCATGCTCGAGCTTTTCGCGACCCGCGGCCTCAACCAGAGCGCGGTTCACGTCACCCGCATGGCGATTGGCGAAGGTTTGACCGGAACCATTGCCGAACGGGTCGAAACGCTCAACCTGGCTGAAGCGGCGGCTCACCCGGACTTCCAGTATCGCCCCGAAACGGGCGAGGAAAAATTCCACTCCTTTGCCGGCGTGCCGATCGTGCGGCGCGAACGCGCGGTGGGGGTGCTGTGCGTCCAGCATGTCGACCCGCGCCGCTACGAGGAAGTGGAGATCGAGGCGCTGCAGACCGTGGCCATGGTCCTGTCCGAGCTCATCTCCAACGCCGAACTGGTGGATGATGAGGATGTGCTGGGCGCCAATGCGGATCAGACCGGCCCCGAAATCCTGAAGGGACTGACGCTGGTCAAGGGGCTGGCGATGGGCACGGCAGTGTTTCACCAGCCGCGTATTCATGTCGAACATATGGTGGCCGAGGATACGGAAGCCGAACGCCAGCGGGTGCTGACCGCCTTTGACAAGATGCGCGAGCAGATCGACCGGATGGCCGGGCAGGCCGAATTCGGCAAGGGCGGGGAGCATGAGGAAGTGCTCCAGACCTACAAGATGTTCGCTTATGACGAAGGCTGGACCCGGCGCATCAATGAAGCGATTGACAGCGGGCTGACGGCCGAGGCCGCGATCGAACGGGTGCAGCAGCGCACCCGCATGCGCATGCGCCAGATTGACGATCCGCTGCTGGCGGACCGGATGCACGACCTGGAAGATCTGGCCAACCGCCTGTTGCGGATCGTTTCGGGCCAGCTCGGCACGGCGGCCACGCTCGGCCTGCGCTCTGACACGATCCTGCTGGCGCGCAATCTTGGCCCGGCCGAACTGCTCGAATATGACAAGCGCCGCCTCAAGGGCGTGATCCTTGAGGAAGGCTCGCTCACAGCGCATGTGGTGATCGTGGCGCGCGCCATGGGCGTGCCGGTGATCGGGCGGATCCGCAGCCTGCGCGCCCTGGTGCGCGATGGCGATCAGCTGCTGGTCGATGGCGATGCGGGCACGGCCACGGTCCGTCCCAGCCAGTCGATGCAGGATGCGTTCGAGGCGCGCTTTGCCAAGAGCAAGGAACGCCAGGCCGGCTATGCCAAGCTCAAGGATGTGCGCCCGGTCACCCGCGACGGGGTGCGGGTGCATGTGATGATCAATGCGGGCCTGCGCGATGACACGGCCATGCTCAACCTGACCGGCGCTGACGGCATCGGGCTGTTCCGCACCGAATTCCAGTTCCTCGTCGCGGCCGCCCTGCCGCAGCGGGAACGCCAGACCCGGCTGTATCGCGATGTGCTGGATGCGGCGGGCGATCGCCCGGTGGTGTTCCGCACGGTCGATGTGGGGGGGGACAAGGCGCTCCCCTATCTGCGGGTCGATGCGGCGGATCAGGAAGAAAACCCCGCCATGGGTTGGCGCGCGCTGCGGCTGGCGCTTGAACGTGACGGGCTGATGAAGGTGCAGGCCCGTGCGCTGCTGGAAGCCGCCGCCGGGCGCACGCTCAACGTCATGTTCCCGATGGTGTCGGAGCCGTGGGAATTCGACGAGGCCAGAGCCGTGTTCGAAGAACAGCGCCTGCTGCTGAAGAACAACAAGAAAATGCTGCCCGAAACGATCAATTACGGGGCGATGCTGGAAGTGCCCTCGCTGGCCGAGATGCTCGACGTGCTGCTGCCCAAGCTGGCGTTCCTCTCGATCGGCACCAATGACCTGACCCAGTTCCTGTTTGCCGCTGACCGGTCGAACCCCACGCTGGCCGAACGCTATGACTGGGTCAGCCCGGCGATCCTGCGTTTCCTGCGCCGGATTGTCGTCAGCAATCAGGATCATGGGGTAAGCCTTGGCATCTGCGGTGAAATGGGCGGGCGGCGGCTGGAAGCGCTGGCGCTGATCGGGCTGGGTTATAATCGCCTGTCCATCACCCCGGCGGCGGTCGGACCGATCAAGGAACTGGTATGCAAGCTTGACGCTTCGGAAATCCGGGCCGCGATGGAAGGCTGGCTGGCCAGCCCGCCAGCGGACATGCGCGCCACGCTGCGCCAATGGGCGCAGGAGCATGAGCTGGACGTCGACTGATTTGGTTTCACGATCAGGACAGATTGTTTTACACGCGCCGGTCTGGCTTGATCGCAGATATGGCGCACTTGGCCGATTGTTGCGCCCGTCATGGTGATGCAACCTTGACTTGGCAGGGCTGCGCTTATTCTGTGCAGCCCGAAGGTCGCACGGGTCGCAGCTCTCGCAAACAGGAATTGCATGGAAGAAGTACAGAACGAGAGCGCGGGGGAAGCGCGGTCCGGTGGCGTTGGCGATCGTCTGCGCGCTGCGCGGGAGGCGTCAGGCCGCACGCTTGAGCAGCTGGCGGCGGACACCCGCATCAGCCTGCGCCATCTTGGACTGATCGAACAGGGCAAGTTTGCCGAACTGCCGGCGCGCACTTATGCGATCGGGTTTCGCGCACCTATGCCCGCGCGGTCGGCCTTGATGAGGCGGCGGTGCTGGACGATGTGCGCACGGCGCTGGAGCAAGTGCAGGGGAGCTATCCCTGGCGCATGGGCAATTCGCTTGAACCGGGCGATCCGGCCCGGCTGCCCTCGCGCGGGTTGTGCTGGATTGCGGCGGGTGCGATTGGCGCGCTGCTGATCGGGCTGTTCCTGTTTGCGGGCGACATGTTTTCGCCCGGCATCACGCCCGCCCCGCTGACCGCCGAACGGCAGGCCCCGGTCGTGGCGCAGCGCCCGGCCACGGCAGCGCCTGCGCCCGGCGCATCCACCGCAGGGGGCGAAGTCGTATTTACCGCGCTGGAGGACGGGATCTGGGTCAAGTTCTATGACAAGGACGGACGCCAGCTGATGCAAAAGCAGATGATGGCCGGCGAACGCTATGTCGTGCCCGGCGAAGCCCAGGGGCCGCAAATCTGGACGGGCCGCCCCGATGCGCTGGACATCACGATCGGCGGACGCAAGGTGCCGCGGCTGGCCGAAAACCAGACCGTCATCAAGGATGTGCCGGTCACGGCAGAGGCGCTGAACGCCCGCGCGACGCCCCCGGCCCCCGCTTTACCTGCTTCTCCCACAGCTTAGTCGCCCCGCCCGCTCGACAGGGTGGGCGGCCATGTTGCACATAGCCTTCGCGGCACTGGGGCGGGCCGTTAATCCGGCGTTCTGCCTCGCCCGGCCATGCATGTTGGACTGGTAACAGGAGCGGATCGGATGATGACGGGACAGGCGCGTTTTCGGGCCATTTTGCTGACGGCGGTGGCCTGTTTCAGTGTGGCTGGTCTTCCCTCTGCGGCGCATGCGCAAGACAGCGACGCGCGGCTGCGCAAGGTTGAAACGGAAGTGCGCGCCCTGCAACGCAAGGTGTTTCCCGGTGGCGAAGGGCGCTTCTTTGAAGCCAGCGGCGGCGAGGGGGGGACCGGCCTTCCCCCATCCACCACCGCGATGACGGACGTTCTGGCGCGACTGGACGCGATCGAGGCGCAGCTGGCGCGGATCACCTCGCAGGTTGAAGTGAACACCAATGCGCTGGCGCTGCTGACGGGGCGGGTCACTGCGCTGGAACCCGTGCCCGCGCCGGGAACCGCGCCGGTTGCTGCGGCGCCCGCCGCCTCACCTCCCGCAGGCACGCTGCAACCGGTCACCCCGCCGCCATCAGTGGTTGCTGCCCCGCCGTCAGCCCCGGCACCCGCGGCCGTCACCAAGCCAGCAGAGAAGCCGGCGGAAAAGCCCGCTGGCCCCAGTGCGGAGCGGCTGGCCCGGGTCCAGGCCATCGCCAAGCCCCAGACAGGTGACGCAGGGGAGGATGAATACAGCTATGGCTTCCGCCTGTGGGACGCCAAGCTCTATCCCGAAGCCCAGCAGCAGCTGCGCCTCTATGTCGAGAAACACCCCAGCCACGCGCGCATCAGCTATGGCCGCAACCTGCTGGGCCGCGCCTATCTGGACGATGGCAAACCGCGAGATGCGGCCACCTGGTTCCTCAAGAATTATCAGGATGACAAGCAGGGCGCGCGGGCCGGAGACAGCCTGCTGTTCCTGGCCGAAGCGATGATCGCCACCAAGGACACCAAGCGCGCCTGCATTGCCCTGGCCGAATTCGCCGAGACTTATCCGGCGCTGGCGGCAGGGCGGTTGCAGGACCAGTATGAGGGCGACCGCAAGCAGGTGACCTGCAATTGACAGCCAGGCTGAACACGCCCCGCATCCGCTGATCGCGCGCTTCGCGGGCGATCTCGCGCGGTTGTGGCCGGAAGGGCAGAAGCTGGGCCTCGCGGTTTCGGGCGGGCCGGACAGCCTCGCCCTGTTGCTGCTGGCCGAAGCGGTCATGCCGGGCCGGGTGGAAGTCGCCACGGTCGATCATCGCCTGCGCGCGGAAAGCGCGTCGGAAGCGGCCATGGTGGCTGAACTGTGCGCCGGGCGCAAGATTCCGCATGAAATTCTTTCCGTGAAAGTGCCGCAGGGCAATGTCCAGGACATGGCGCGGATGGCTCGCTATCGCGCGCTGGGCGACTGGGCCCGGCGGCGTGAACTGGGCGCCATCGCCACTGCGCATCACGCGGACGATCAGGCCGAAACGCTGATCATGCGGCTGAACCGGGCGAGCGGGGTGGCCGGGCTGGCAGGGGTGCGCGCGCGCGGCAATGTTCCCGGTACCGATCTGCCGCTGCTGCGCCCGTTGCTGGGCTGGCGTCGCGCCGAACTGGCAGAAATCGTCAAGGCTGCGGGGCTGCTTCCCGCCGACGATCCGGGCAATCGCGACATGCGGTTCGACCGGGTCCGGATTCGCGAGGCACTGAAAGGCTGCAACTGGCTGGATGTCCGGGCAATGGCGGTGAGCGCGAGCCATCTGGCGGATGCCGAAGGGGTGATGGTGTGGGCGGCGCAGCGCGAATGGAACGAAGCGGTGACGGTCAGCGAGGATTCGATCCTCTACCGGCCTGGCGCCCCGCGCGCGATCCGCCTGCGCATCGTCGGTCGGGCTATCGCCATGCTGGGCGGGATACCGCGCGGCGGCGATGTAGCCAGGCTGATCAACCGCTTGCAGGCGGGCAAAGATGGAACCCTGGCCGGGGTCGTGGCGCGCAGCGCGGCGGACGGAAGCTGGCGCTTCAGGCGCGAACCGCCCCGCCGGGGCGGCGCCAATCACTTATGATGCGGTGACACCACCAGGCCGGGTGCGCCGCTCAATTTCGGCATGAAAGGCGGTCAGGCGACCTTCCGCCCGGTTGAACAGATAATCGCGCTGGCCCAGCGAATGCGAAACCTGGCCCCAGCTGTTGATGATGCGTGTGTCTTCCGAGGCGACCGCGCGGAAGTTGTTCCAGTCACGATCATTCTGCTGCGCTTCCACACCGATGGCGGGCCACTGATCTGGAGCGAGCCGGTCCATGCCGAACTGGGCCATTGCTTCGGCCAGATCGGCGCCGATCGCGCCAATCGCGTGATCGTCCTGACCGGCACTGGCGACCAATGGTGCGCTGAGATCGATTTTGCCAGTTTCAGCCTGAACACGCCTGAAGAATGGGATCACACATTCTACGACGGGCGCAAGCTGCTCATGAACCTGCTCGACATCGAAGTGCCGGTGATCAGCGCAATCAACGGTCCGGCACGCATGCACCCGGAAATCCCGGTGATGTCCGACATCGTGCTGGCGGCGGATACCGCGCTGTTCCAGGATGGCCCGCATTTCGTTGCAGGGATCGTGCCGGGGGACGGCGCGCATATCGTCTGGACTCATCTGCTGGGCCAGAATCGTGGCCGCTATTTCCTGCTGATGAATCAGGAACTGTGCGCGGCGGACGCATTCGCGGCCGGGGTGGTCGGCGAAGTCTTGCCGCCCGACAGGGTGCTTGACCGCGCGATGGAAATCGCCCGCGTCTTTGCCGACAAGCCTGATCTTGCCTTGCGCTATTCGCGGGTGGTCCTGACGCAGCGTTTCAAGCGCCTGATGGCCGAGGGGCTGAGCCTTGGCCTGGGGCTTGAAGCGCTGGCGGCGATTGACCTGCTGGGGCGCATGAAGCAGGAGTAGGCGCCCGCCCGGCCTGAATGGCGCCAGCGCGCAGACCCCGTCACAACATATCGAAATGTTCCATCGCCGGTGCTCCCGCGAAGAAGGGCCGGGCAATGGCCACGAATTCCCCGAACGCTTCGGTCTGAGTGAAGGCGGTGTGGGATTCCACCGCGTCCCATTCCAGCAGCAGCAGGAATTTGGAGGGCGCTTCCACCCCGCGCCCGAGCCGTGCGGAAAAGCAGCCGGTCGCGCTGGCCAGTACCGCCAGCCCCCGGTCGGCCATCGCCTTTGCGAAAGCTTCTTCCTGGCCTTCGGCTACCGGAATTTCGACCCGTTCGATAAACATCATGCTTTCTCCCTGACCATTCTCGCCGCCAGATCGGCGAGGAGGAATTTCTGCGGTCTTCCTGTGGCGGTTAATGGAATATCACTCGCGTGCAACCGCAAGACATGTTTTGGTACCTTGAAACGTGCCAGTTTCTCGCGGCACAGCGAGAGAAGTTGCTCGTCGGTCGGCGCCGCCGGATTGCCGGATTCGACGATGCACAGGCAGCCAACCTCGCCCATTTTGCGATCAGGAATGCCAACCACCAGCGTCTGGGCTAGCCCTGGATAATTGTCGAAGATGGCTTCTATTTCGCGCGGCATGACCATTTCGCCGCCGCAGCGATAGGATTCCTTGATCCGTCCGGTCAGGCTCAGCCACCCTTGGGCACTCAGCGTACCGACATCGCCGGTGTGCAGCCAGCCGTCCGCGGTGAAGACGTCGCGCGTTTCATCGGGCTTGTTGTAATATCCGCGCGTAACGATCGGGCCGCGCGCCTGCAGTTCGCCAGCCTCACCGGGCGGCAGCACTGCGCCTGAAACCGGATCGACCACGCGATATTCCGCCACCACGCTGCCGATTGCGGGATCGCCAGCAGCCCCCGCCAGCTTGATCCGCCCGTTGGAGTGCAACAACGCATCCTCGCCATCTTCAACCCGCGAACAGGTGGTCGAAGCGGTGGTTTCCGTCATGCCATAGCCGGTGTGAATTTCATCGACGCCGAAGGTTTCCCTGATTTCGGCCCAGACTGTGGGGACATTCACGCCGCCGCTGTTGAAGAACGTATGCAACGCGGTGGCATCGAAGCCGCGGCTGCGCGCGGCATCCATCAGCCGGTGAGTCATCAAGGGCACGCACACGATGTCATTCACGCCGAAGCGTTCCGCCCATTCGAGCATCTCGGTCGCGTCAAATGCGGGGTGCGGGATCACGGCCCCGTTCACGAACATGCAGGCGATCAGGCATTCGACATAGCCGAACACATGATACATCGGCATCGCGTATTGAATGCGCCGGCCATCCTCGAAGGCGCGGGTAAGGACGGATGAATAGGCCGCGCGCAGCACCATGTCATGGGTCAGCATGGCGCCCTTGGGCCGACCGGTCGTGCCCGAGGTGTAGATAATGTCCGATATCGCGTTCCCGTCAGCCGCCGCTTCGCGTCGGGCCAGTTCCGCATCGCTTGCAGGCGTCGCGCGCGCGGCAAGATCAGCCAGCGTTTCGCAGGCCTGCGCGCCGCCCTGCCCGGTCCGGAACACGAAGCGCGCTTCAAGTCCGGGAAGCGACGGGGCCAGCGCATCGAGATCAGCCAGATAGTCCAGTCCGTTCCAGCCATCCATGGTCACGACGAAGCGACTGTCCGATTGCGCGAGCACATAGCCGAGCGCTTCGCCGTGCAGCAGGTAATTGACCGGCACACAGGCGCAGGCGGCCCGCGCGATGGCGAGCTTGGCGAGGATGAATTCGGGGAAATTGGCCATCAGCAGGGCGATGTGATCACCCGCCTTCGCGCCCGCCGCGATCAGCCCGGATGCGATCTTCCGGCTTTCTTCCTGAACCTCGCGATAGGTCATGGACCGCCCGCCAGTGTGGATCAGCGGCCGTTCTGGATGTTCCAGCGTGGCGCGGTCCTGCAATTGCGCGATCGTCAGCGTCCGCCACGCCGGATAGCGTTGTTCCAGACTCGCGCGCCGTTGTGCCACAGGTTTCAGTCTGGCCGTTTTCATCTCGATTGACCTCTCAGGGCAATGCTTTTAACAAACGTTTGTTTCTTGGCAATGGCGGGCGCGGGGTCAAGCCCTGCCTTCAGGAGTTTCGCAATGGATTTCAGTTTCACGGACGAACAGCGCATGTGGCGCGATACCGTCTATAATTTCATGGATCGTGAATTTCCACGCGATGTGCTGCGCAAGCATGACCAGTCGCGCGAGTTTCCAGAGGAACTTTATCGCAAGATGGCGCAGCAGGGCTGACTTGGCCTGCTGATTCCCGATGAGTTTGGCGGCCTTGGCATGGACAGTGATCCGGTGATGTTCGCCCTGTTCTGCGAAGCGATCGGCAAGGACAGCCTGGACACGGCTGCCTGCATCATGACCTCGATGTTCACCGCCACCAATGTTTCGCGCCACGGCACGGCTGAGCAGCGCGAGCGCTATCTTGAGCCGTTTCTGCGCGGCGAGGCGAAATTCTCGATCTCCATCAGCGAACCGCAATCCGGATCGGATGCGGCGGGCGCGAGTTCGACGGCGCGGCTGGATGGCGATGAATGGGTGATCAATGGCAACAAGGTCTGGTGTTCGGGCGCGCATCTGCCAGACACCTGCATCGCGATGATGCTGCGCACGGGCGAAGGGCGTTATGATTTCAGCGTCCTGCTGGTTCCCAATGACACGCCGGGGCTGGAAATCCAGAAGATGGACACGCTGGTGCGCCGTTCGCTGGGCACGAATTCCTTGTTCATGTACGATGTGCGCCTGCCCAAATCCGCGCTGCTGGGCGAGATCAACAAGGGCTGGCAATATATTGGCGAGCATCTGGATTTTGAACGCCTTTCGATCGCGTCATCGCAGGTCGGCAATGCGCAGACCGCACTGGACGACACCGCAAGATATCTGAGCGAACGGACGGCCTTTGGCAAGAAGCTGGCTGAATTCCAGGTGCTCAAGCACCGCATGGCCGAAGATCGCGCGCGGCTCTCTGCGGCCTATTACCTTGTCTATGCTGCGGCTTCGGCCATGGCGCGCGGGGAAAAGGCATCGGCGCTGGTGGCACAGGCCAAGCTGATCTCGTCGCAAACCCTGTTCGACATCGCGTTCAACGGGATGCAGGCGCTGGGCGGTTATGCGCAATTGCCGGAATACGACATGGAACGCTATTTCCGCGAGGCCAAGCACGGCATGATCGCCCGCGGAACCAACGAAATCCTGCGCAGTATCATCGCCAAATCCATGGGGCTGTAAATGATGGCGGACGTGCAGCGGCTGGAAACCGGCAACGGACCGCGGGCCGCCATTCTTAACGCGGCGATGCAGCTGTTCGGCAAGCAGGGCTATACCGGCACTTCCATTCGCGACCTTGCGACCGAAGTGGGGGTGCTGCCCGGCAGCCTCTACGCGCATATCCAGAGCAAGGAAGCGCTGCTGGTGGAGATCGTGGCAGACGGGATTCATCGCTTCATCACCGCTGTCGAACCGCATGCTCATGGCGCGGGTTCGCCGGTTGATCGGCTGCGCGCCATGATCGTGGCGCATGTCGAGGTGGTGGCCGAAAATCCGGAACGCTCGCTGGTGGTCTTTCACCAGTGGCGTTTCCTCGGGGAAAGCAGCCTGCCCGCCGCGATCGAGCGGCGCCAGGTCTATGAAGGCTGCTTCATCAAGGTGATGGAAGAAGGGGTGGGGCAGGGCCTGTTCAAGCCGGAGATCAATCAGCGCATCGCGGTGTTCACCATTCTGGGCGCGCTGAACTGGACGCCGGAATGGCTTTCTCCCGATGGCCGGTTGAGCGCGCAGGAGGTTGGATCACTGATGGCTGAAACCCTGTTGCGCGGCGTGCTGGCCTGAGCCTGCGCCGCATTTCGCCATAGGCTTCCGGTTCGCTCAGGCGGCGGCTGTCCATCAGGATACGCTTGGCCTTGTCGATCATCTCCCGTTCGGCCAGCTTGCCCTTCGCTTCGGCCAGTTCGGATTGCAGGCGGGCAAAGGCGTTGAAACGCTTGACCGCCAGATCCAGCAGAGGCCTGATGCGGTTGGCGGCGAGCCCGTCCACGACATAGGCCGAAACGCCCGCATCGATTGACGCGGCGATCGCGTCATCGTCGGATTCATCGACGAACATCGCGATCGGACGGGCCAGCG
The DNA here is from genome assembly GCA_030830695.1 of Caenibius sp. Lineage (GTDB taxonomy): Bacteria > Pseudomonadota > Alphaproteobacteria > Sphingomonadales > Sphingomonadaceae > JACKKV01. The sequence goes on from JAURML010000066.1 coordinate 21,981, forward strand.
CGCGGCTGACGGCAAAATATTCCTCCAGCACGTCGCGCGAAGGTTTCCCAAGGTCGATCTGGACAATGTCCGGGCCGATTTCCTAGATCCTGGCGAGCAGCCCCTTGCGCTCGGTCAGGACGAACAATTCGCAGCCGTCAAGCTCGGCCAGACCGTCCTCGATAATCGTGGCGCGCACCGCGCTTTCATCGACGATTGCAATCCGCATGATTCATTGTGCATTGCAGCACGCGTCAGTGCAAGCGCCAAACTGCGACGCGTTTGCAGAATGCGTGGGGGGATCGTCGTGTGTGCTTGCATCCCGGGCGCAACCGTCCGAAGGTGGAGGCAACGGGGTGGAAACAGAGCGAGAGGCAGGGATCATGGACAGGTTGCAACCGCTGAAGGGCAAGACCGCGCTGGTGACCGGGGCTGCACGCGGGCTTGGCCGTGCCTATGCGCTGCGGATCGCCAGCCTGGGGGCAAATGTCGCCATCAGCGATATCGACCTGGATGGCGCGGCGAACTTCGGCGAAGTGCTCACCGCTGACAGCGTGGCGGGGGAGATCGAGGCGCTGGGCGTGGCGGCGCTGGCACTGGAATGCGATTTGACCCGTCCGGATGCAGTGAAGCAGCTGTTCAGTGCGGTTCAGCACCGCTTCGGCCGCCTTGACATACTCGTCAACAACGCTGGCGGGGCGATTGCGAACGCCAGCAGCGGGTTGGGCAGCGCGACGTCGCTGGATGACGTCCGTCTGCTGTTCGACGCCAATTTCACCAGCATGGTGCTCTGTTCCCAGGCCGCTGCCGCGATCATGAAGGACCAGGGCAGTGGCATCATCGTGAACACGGCCTCGCAGACCGCCGTCAGCACCTATCCCGGCGGGAACCTGGCGGCCTATGGCGCGGCGAAGGCGGCAGTGCTGCAATTCACGCGCAGTCTGGCGGCGGAACTCGGACCGTTTGGCATCCGCGCGAACTGCATCGCGCCGGGGATCATCATGACCGCGCGGGTCGCCGCGCAGGCGCAGGCGCGCGGCATCGGAACTGACGACCAGGCCGCTCAGATCCCGCTGCGCCGGCTGGGCATGGTGGAGGATTGCGCAGGGGTGGTGGAATTTCTGGTGACCGACCTGTCCCGCTATGTAACCGGGCAATGCATTTCGGCCTGCGGCGGCGCGGTGTTGACGCCCAATTGAGCGACCATAGGGCGCATCGGGTACAA
>JAURML010000067.1 GCA_030830695.1 Caenibius sp.
GCTCCGTCAGCGGTCCCGCGACTGGCGCGCAGCCAGGGCTTTGCCTGGGCGATACCCCAGTAGGTCAGGTTCAGCGCCGGGTCGTAGGTGCCGGCGATCCAGGTCTCGCCCCCCGCGCGGAACATGTCGGGGATGTTGTTCCAGGTGTCACCGCCCCGGGTGCCGGCGCGAGCGGTGGTGTAGAACTTCCAGAGCTGCTTGCCGCTAGCGGCGTCATAGCCGCTAATATAGCAGCCCGTGGGCGCGAAACGGCTGCAGCCCGTCAGTCCGGCGACGACCTTGCCGTTCATTACCATAATGGCGCCGGCGTTGCCGTAGCCTTTGCCCCGCTCGCCGACATCGGCGTCCCAGACGATTTTGCCGGTGCGGGTGTCCAGTGCATAGAGGCGGGCGTCGGTGGTGCCGACAAAGACCTTGTCCTTGTAAAGGGAAAGGCTGCGGGTGCCCGAGTAAAGCGACGTGGCCACTGGTCCGATACGGTTTTCCCAGATCAGATCTCCGGTACGTCCGTCCAGGGCCTGGATGGTGTTGCTCGTGTTGGACAGGAAGATGATCCCGTCATGGACTATCGGAGTGACCTGACTGGCGCCGCCCTCGTTCATCGCCCAGACCCACTGCAGCTTCAGGTCCTTCACGTTTTGGGGCGTGATCTGCTTGAGAGGGCTGGAGCTCCAGCCCTCGTAGTTGCGCCGTGCCATCAGCCAGTCACCCGGCGGCGGGTTTCGCAGCATTTCGTCCGTGACTGGACGATAGCTTTTCAGGGTCCCCGATACGGTGAGGCCACTGGTCGCCAGCGGCGGGGTGCTATTGGAGAGAAACCCACTGATGCCATCACGCGGCCGCGAAGCGGCGGCTGACACCACGGGGGTCGCCGGCGCCTGGGCGAGCGTCACCGGGCGGCGTCCGGTGGTGACCGTTCCGATGCGGGTGGCGGAGGTCGGGTCCAATGGCTGCGCGCCGGATGGCGCCCCATTGGCTTGAAGTATGTATGCCACCAACTGCGCATAAGCCTCGTTGCTGAGGCTGCGTGGCGCGCCTCGGGGCATGGTGCCGTGGGTGAGGGTGTAGATGTCGGCGATGGAGCGGTCGCGCCAGGTCCTCATGAAGCTGCTGCCGACCAACGGCAAGGCTTCGTTCTGGCCAGCGAGGTCGGGCTGATGACAGCCCGAGCAGTTCTGTCGATAGATCTCGGCCCCGGCCGCGGCCTGTGCCTCTGTGTATTGCCCGTGAACAACGTCGTTGGCCATGGCCCCCATCGCCAGCAGGCTGACGGCGATGCAAGCTCCGGCCAGGAGAGATCGTTTCGTTACCCGCAGTATCATAACACCCCCCGATACTTTGTTTTTTATCGATCAGCAGGAGTGGAAACCGGCAGCAGCCATCCCCACAAATGCCCGTCGGGTGCGCCTTCGCTCTGCAACTGGACGTACATCCGGCCGCTGCGCAGTGCTGCTGCCTGGTTTTTGCTGAGCCGCACCGAGCCATTGATCGCGCCCTGCCGACTGCCTGACACTGCCAGTTTGAAGGCTAGCTGTCCGCGCGCGCCGACTGCGATTCCCTGGTGCAGATTCGCGCTCATCACCGCCGACGGCAGCCCCTCGAACACACCGCTCAATGTCAGTGTGTCATTGGTGAGCACCGCCGTGGCATGGCCAACGCCCGCGACGGAATCGCGCGTCAGCAGGTCCATGGCGATGGGCGACAGTCGCGTCTGAAAGTGCTCCTCGCGCGGCGCGGCGAAAGCCAGGGCGATAAGAGTGCTGAGACCGGCCACGGCGCTGAGAGAGATGCTAAAAATTCGCATGGGCACTCCTAGCCCGGCCAGATCGGGCTCCGTCATCGACGCGCTTCATAATGGCTCGGACGAGATCAACTGGACCTATAGACGGATTCTAGAGCTTGGGCCAGTCGTCGCGGAACACACAGCAAGACAAGGCGCGCCATCCATGAGGGGGGCCAGAAGCTGGCGCAATGAATGTCCGCATCTGACCCAAAGCGGACATTGCCGCAGCCCGTTATCGGGGTCTGGCGGAGCCGGAGGGATTGCTCGGAACATGCTCCGGCTTCTACGAACGCTGGGTTTTCCAATCCTCAATACATCATTGCATCGCTCTTAGATCGGGACCGTAAGTCCAAAAACGGCCTCCGGAGAAAAACCTCCATGATCGGCCTAAAACCACCCGTTTTGCTGCCAGAGACTGACGCAGAATAGGTTTTGTGGCCGACAAGGCTTTGAAAATACGCAGCTATTTCTGGGATCTGGAGAATGCCACTTGGAGAGCAAACTGGGTGGCTGGGGGACTAGGATTCGAACCTAGACAACCAGAGTCAGAGTCTGGGGTCCTACCGTTAGACGATCCCCCAACGGGGCGAGGCCCTTCGGGACCGCCCGTTTAGACCAGCCCGCCCGCCCTTTCAAGGACGAAAGGGGCCGCAAAGGGGCCGGGGCAAAGGGCTGTTAATCCTCCTGAATCCGGCTGTGCTTGCGGGTGTCGGGCATGGTCAGCACCACCAGGAACCCGAAGGCCATGATCGCCGAGGCATAGATATAGAAGCCGTGTTCCAGGCCGATCGACTTGAACCACAGCGCCACATATTCCGCCGTGCCGCCGAAGGTGGCGTTGGCCAGCGCGTAGGGAAGCGCCACGCCCAGGGTGCGGACATAGGAGGGGTACAGCTCCGCCTTCACCACCGCATTGATGGCGGTATAGCCGCCCTGCACGATCATGGCGCCAATCAGGATGAAGAAGATCATCAGCATCGACCCGCCCTGCGCCACCGTGGTCATCACCGGATAGGTGATCAGCGTGCCGCCGCCGAATGCCATCAGCAGCATGGGCTTGCGGCCCACCTTGTCCGAAATCCAGCCGATCAGGGGCTGGATCAGCATGAAGCAGAACAGCGTCGCCGCCGAAAGTTCGGTGGCCTGGTCGCGGGTGAATCCGGCCGTGTTGGCCAGGAATTTCTGCATATAGGTCGTGTAGATATAGAACGTCAGCGAACCGCCGGCGGTGAGGCCCAGCACGGTCAGGGTTTCGCGGGGGAAGCGCTTGAACAGCATCTTGGTGCTGCCCAGTTCCTCGCCCGACGCCTGGGCCTTTTCGAAGGATTCGGTTTCTTCCATCCAGCGCCGCAGCCAGAAGGCCACCACCGCCAGCACCGCGCCGATCACGAAGGGCACGCGCCAGCCCCAGTCCATCATCGCTTCTTCGCCGATGGTGTACCGCAGGCCGATCAGAACCGAGAGTGCGATCAACTGCCCCGCGATCAGCGTGACATAGTTGAAGCTGGACCAGAAGCCGCGATAGGCCTTGCCCGCCATTTCGCTCATATAGGTCGCGCTGGCGCCATATTCGCCGCCCAGCGCCAGGCCCTGCAGGATGCGCGCGATGAACAGGATGGCGGGCGCGAACACGCCGATCACCGCCGCGCCGGGCGTGAAGGCGATGATCAGCGAGCCCAGGCACATCAGCGCGACGGAAATCACCATCGCATTCTTGCGACCATAGCGGTCCGAATAGCGGCCCATCATCCATGCGCCAACGGGGCGAGCGAAGAAGCCCACCGCGAACACGCCGGCGGTCTGCAGAAGCTGGGCAGTCTGGTCGCCCTTGGGAAAGAAGACCGGCGCGAAATAGAGGGCGGCGGCCGAATAGGCATACCAGTCATACCATTCGACCAGATTGCCGATGGAACCGGTGGTAATGGCGCGCACGCGCTCCCGGACATTCTTTGGTGCTGGCACGCTATTCCCCCAAACGCTCTTGTGTTGGGCGCAACAGTGGTGGGGCGGGGAAGGGGGCACAACCCCTTTTTTTCGGGGGCGCGGCAGACGGGCGCACCCACATCCCAAACCCGTGCTACCCTATGCGCATGGATGCTGCTTCGCGGCCGCAAACGGGGCAAAAATTGCACGGAAACCGGCAGAAATCAGAGGATGCCGGCGTCCGAACCGCTGCGCCCGCGCCCTTGCTGGCGGTGCTGGACCTGGGAACCAACAATTGCCGGCTGCTGATCGCCAGCCCGTCCAAGGGCGGCTTTCGGGTCACGGATTCCTTTTCGCGCATCGTGCGGCTGGGCGAGGGGGTGGGACAGACAGGCCTTCTGTCCGAGGCCGCGTTGGACCGCACCATTGCCGCCCTGAAAATCTGCGCTGACCGCATCGCCAAGCATGACGTGCGCCATGTGCGGGTGATCGCCACCCAGGCCGCAAGGCTGGCCAGGAATGCCGATGTGCTGGTGTCGCGCGCCAAAAGCGAAGCGGGGCTCGATCTCAAGGTGATTTCAGCGGAAGAGGAAGCGGGCCTGGCGGCCAGCGGCTGCGCCCCCTTGATCGGCCGCAAGTATAAAGGCGCGCTGGTGTTCGATATCGGCGGCGGCTCCACCGAAATCATCTGGCTGGCCAAGTCGCCGGAAGGCCCCAAGGCGCGGCTGACCGCATCGGTGCCGGTGGGCGTGGTGAGCCTGGCGGAAGAATATGGCCCGGCATCCAGCACGCGCGAAGGGTATGAGCGCATGCGCGAAGACCTGATCCAGCGCTTTGCGCCCTATGCCAAGGAAATGGGTGGGGGCTTCGACAGCCGCAAGAACCACCTGCTGGGCACGTCCGGCACGGTCACCACCCTGGCCGCCATCGCGCTGAAACTGCCGCGCTACAACCGCACGCGGGTGGACGGAAGCTGGCACGAAACCCGACACATGCTGAATGTGGTGCAGCGGCTGGCCGACATGGATGTGACCGCGCTGGCGGGCATCGGCAGCATCGGCACTGAACGCGCCGACCTGATGCTGCCCGGCTGCGCGATTTTTTCCGCCATCTGTTCCCTGTGGCCCTCGCCGGTGCTACGCGTCGCCGACCGGGGCCTGCGCGAAGGCATGCTGCGACAGTTGAGCCAGGAATTGTCATGAATACGGGTGATGCATCGGGGCGCGGGCGCGTGCCGGTGAAAGTGAAGAAGGATCGCGGACGCACATCGTCCTCGCGCAAATGGCTTGAGCGACAGCTCAACGATCCCTATGTCGCCGCCGCCAAGTCCAAGGGTTATCGCAGCCGCGCGGCCTTCAAGCTGGTCGAGCTGGACGAGAAATTCCGTTTCCTGAAAAAAGGCGCCAAGGTGCTGGACCTGGGCGCGGCGCCCGGCGGCTGGAGCCAGGTGGCCATTGCCAAGGGCGCGTCCGTCGTCGCCGCCGACGTGCTCGCGATCGAGGAAATTCCCGGCGTCACATTCTTCCAGGCCGACCTGACCGATGCCGATGTGCCCGCGATGCTGAAAGACGCGCTGGGCGGACCCGCCGACGTGGTGCTGACCGATATGGCGGCGCCCACCACCGGCCACCGCGCCACCGATCATATCCGCACCATCGCGCTGGTGGAGATCGCGCTGGAGGTTGCCGAGGATGTGCTCAAACCCGGTGGCGCGTTCGTCGGCAAGGTGTTCCAGGGCGGCTCGTCGAACGAACTGCTGGCGCGGCTGAAGAAAAGCTTCCGCGAGGTGAAACATGTCAAGCCGCCTGCCTCACGCGCGGAGTCGGTCGAGCTCTATGTTGTGGCGCTTGGCTTCAAGGCAGCCAAAAGCTCCGGCGCGTAAACGCCGGAGCTTTCTGGTAACGATAGAGGTCGTCGATTAACGCGTGTGCTTCAGGCTGATAGAGCCGATGCCCGCTGCCACGTTCAGGCCGGTCGAACCCGACACGCTGAGCGGCTGCAGGGCGATGGACTTGTCCAGGCCGCCGACCAGCGCGTTGGCGCCCAGGCCGACAGCAACAGTGGCCTGCGCGCTGGCACCGACATATTCGCCTTCGATGGCGCCTGGGCGCACGTCAGAGGTCGGCGCGAACACCGCCCAGATCAGCTTGCCCTTGTTGGTGTAGCCGATATCGACGCCCCACTTGGAGATCGAACCGGAATAATGCTCCACATTGGCCTTGCTGGGCTGATAGGTGCAGCGCAGATCCTTGGTCGAACCGAACACAAAGCCGGCGCCGGCGGCGACGTCACAGGTCAGGGTGCCGATCTTGATGCCGGCGGGGGCGGCATTGGCGGCGTTGGCGATAGCCAGGCCGGTCACGGCAACAGCGGCACCGAGCATCAAACGAAAAGTCTTCATGATAATCTCCTGGGGAATGGGGCGGACTCGGCTTAATTGCCGGTCGTTGATGCGAGAACGTTCTGACCTGCCACCGGTTCCATCACCCCCCCCGCCGGGGTGGGAAGGAAATGTTGATATTACAGGGATTTAAGCGCTCAGGTTCCGCGCCCCTTGCGCGGGCGGCACAGCGCTGATACAGGCTCGGCGCTCCAAAGGGAGCGCCTCTCATATGACCAGCTCGACCATCCGCGAAGCCCTCACCTTCGACGATGTCCTGCTGGTGCCCGGCGCCTCCGAAGTGCTTCCCGGCCAGGTCGATACCCGCACCCGTCTGACCAAGACGGTCGAGCTGGGTATTCCGCTGGTCAGCGCCGCGATGGACACCGTCACCGAAGCCGGCCTCGCGATTGCCATGGCCCAGGCCGGCGGCATGGGCGTGATTCACAAGAACCTGGGCATCGAAGAACAAGCCGAGCATGTGCGCCGCGTGAAGCGGTTCGAAAGCGGCATGGTGGTCAATCCCGTCACCATCACGCCCGACGCAACGCTGGCCGATGCGCTGGCGCTGATGGAGCGTCATCGCATTTCGGGCGTGCCGGTGATCGAAAGCGTCGACGCCAAGGGCGCCGGCAAGCTGGTGGGCATTCTCACCAACCGCGACGTGCGCTTCGCCGCCGATCCGCGCCAGCGCGTCGCCGAGCTGATGACGAAAGACAAGCTGATCACGGTGCGCGAAGGCGTGAAGCCGGACGAAGCCAAGCGATTGCTGCACCAGCATCGCATCGAAAAGATCATTGTGGTGGACGACGCCTATCGCTGCGTCGGGCTGATCACAGTCAAGGACATCGAGAAGGCGCAGAAGTATCCCAACTCCTGCAAGGACGAGCGCGGCCGGTTGCGCGTCGCCGCAGCCACCGGCGTGGGCGAAGACGGTTATGCGCGCGCCATGGCGCTGATCGAGGCGGAATGCGACGTGATCGTGGTCGATACCGCACATGGCCATTCCAAGGGCGTGATCGAAGCGATCCGCCGCATCAAGAAGCAGTCCAACCATATCCAGGTCGCGGGCGGCAACATCGCCACCGCCGACGCCGCCAAGGCGCTGATCGACGCGGGTGCCGATGCGGTGAAGGTCGGCATCGGTCCCGGCTCGATCTGCACCACCCGCATCGTGGCGGGCGTGGGCGTGCCCCAGCTCACCGCGATCATGGACGCGGTCAGCATCGCGCGCGATGCGGGCGTGCCGGTGATCGGCGATGGCGGCATCAAATATTCCGGCGACCTGGCCAAGGCTTTGGCGGCGGGCGCCAGCGTGGCCATGGTCGGATCGCTGCTGGCGGGCACCGAAGAATCGCCGGGCGAGGTGTTCCTCTATCAGGGCCGTTCCTACAAGGGCTATCGCGGCATGGGCAGCGTTGGCGCCATGGCGCGCGGAAGTGCCGACCGTTACTTCCAGGCTGAAGTCAGCGATGCGCTGAAGCTGGTGCCCGAAGGCGTAGAAGGCCAGGTGGCGTACAAGGGTCCGGTGGGCAACGTGGTACATCAGATCATCGGCGGCCTGCGCGCCGCGATGGGCTATACCGGCTGCCGCACCATCGATGATTTCCACAAGAAGGCGCAATTCGTGCGCATCACCGGCGCGGGCCTGCGCGAAAGCCATGTGCATGACGTGACGGTGACGCGCGAAGCCCCCAACTATCATCCCGGCGGGCAGTAGCCGCGCGATGACCGGAAAACTCTGGCTGATTGCGACGGTCGTCGTTCCGAGCCTGGTCGCCTGGTACAGTGGAACGACTTACATTTTTGCCTTCAGCCTGATCGCGTTGGGCGTGCTGCTTTACACCATCGGCAACATTCTCACCGTTTCGTATGGCAAGAAGCGGGGGGTGGACGGCGCGGTCGTCATTCCGCGCTGGGTTTCGGAAGTCACGCTGCTGGGCATGGGCTTCGTCCCGTCCGGGCTGACGATCCTTACTTTGTTGTGGCTGGGCCTGATCGCGCAGCATCCATAAAAGCTTCATGGACAAATCTGGGGGAAGCGCCGCACACTCTATAAGGAGCATTCCTAACGCGGTCTTTCCGGCTTAACGCATTGGTCTTTTTGAACAAATGACACCCGCCGCCCGCCTGCAGATGGCCATCGAGATTCTGGATGGGTTGGAAAAGACCACCCAGCCCGTCGACCGTTTCCTGAAAGGCTGGTTTCGCACCCGCCGCTTTGCCGGATCGAAAGACCGCCGCGCCATCGGCGAGACGGTGTTCGGCGTGCAGCGCCATCGCGCCTCCTTCGCGCACCGCATGGGGTCCGACGCGCCACGCGCGCTGGTGATCGCGGCGCTGATGGAACAGGGCGCCGACATTGCCGCCCTGTTCGTCGGCGGCGGTTACGGGCCCGCGCCGCTCAGCGATGCCGAGCAACAGGCCATCGCCACGCCGGCGCGTGCTGCGCCGCGCTGGGTGACGGGCGAATATCCCCAATGGCTGGATGCGGAACTGCGCCGCGCCTTCGGCGATCATGTGATCGCAGAGATGGCCGCCTTCATTCCGCGCGCCCCCACCGATATTCGCGTCAACACGCTGAACACCACGCGCGAGGTGGTGATCGCGGCGCTGAGCGCCGACGGCCTGACCACAGCCCCCACCCCCTATGCGCCGCACGGCATCCGCATTGCGGGCGAGGCGGGCAATCTTTCGCAATCCCCGCTGTTCGAATCCGGCGCGTTTGAATTCCAGGATGAAGCGGCGCAGATCGCCGCGCAGCTGTGCGGTGCCAGGCCGGGCATGCGCATTCTGGATCTGGCGGCAGGCGCGGGCGGCAAGTCGCTCGCGTTTGCTGCTGCGATGAACGACACCGGCGAGATCGTCGCATGCGATACGCGGGGCGAGGCGCTGTTCGAACTGGAAAAGCGCAGCAGCCGTGCGGGCGTCACCATCATCAAGACGCTGCCGCTGGAGCACCACCAGCCATCTGGCCTGTTCGATGCGGTGTTCGTGGATGCGCCCTGCAGCGGCACCGGCACCTGGCGGCGGCAGCCGGAACTGCGCTGGCGGCTGACGCCGGGGCGCCTTGCCGAACTGACCGCCATTCAGGACGCCATGCTGGATCAGGCGGCCAGCCTGGTGGCCCCGGGCGGGCGACTTTTCTATGCCACCTGTTCCATCCTGTCTGTTGAAAACCAGGACCGGGTTGCCGCCTTCCGGACCCGCCATCCCGGTTTTGCGCCCCTGGATCTGGCGCAGGACTGGGGTTCCGCCCCGCCGCCGGGGCTGGCCGGGGAATTTCGCGCCACGCCGCTCCAGACCGGAACAGATGGCTTCTTTTGCGCCGGATTTGCGCACAACTGAGGCGTTTTTGGCGCATGGCTCGTACGGCCAAAAATGGCTTATGTTGCCGCCATGACCTTCCGCCCGACTCATCTTCTGGCCGCCCTGTTGCTGCTGGCGGCCCCGGCCGCCGCTGCGCCCGCCAAACCCAAGCCCGCGCCATCTGCCGTGCTGAGCGTGGAAAGCCTGCTGGCCGATGCCCGCATCGCCATGAGCAAGGGCGATGTGGAACGGGCGCTGCGCCTGGCCCAGTCGGCCATCGTCGCCGATCCCGCGCGTGCCACGTCCTATGTCGCGCTGGGTGACATCTATGCCGTGTCGGGCCAACCGGAATACGCCCTGAGCTTTTATGAAGCGGCGCTGCAGATCGATCCGCAGGAACCGGCGGCGGTAAAGGCCATCGCCGCGCTGGACAAGACCAAGCCGTCGACCCAGGCGAACGCCGCACAATGAGCGTTCTGGTTCTGGATTTTGGCAGTCAGGTCACGCAGTTGATCGCCCGCCGCGTGCGCGAAGCGGGCGTCTATTGCGAGATCGTTCCCTACAACAAGACCGATGAGGCGCTGGCGAAAAAGCCCAAGGCGATCATCCTGTCGGGTGGTCCCGCCTCGGTTTACGAGGAAGGCTCCCCGCGCGCGCCGCAGAGCGTGTTCGAAATGGGCGTGCCGGTGCTGGGCATCTGCTATGGCGAAATGACCATGAGCACCCAGTTGGGCGGCAAGGTCGAAAGCCACGCCAACAAGGAATTCGGCCGCGCTGACATTCATGTGAAGACCCGTTCGCCGCTGCTGGAAGGCTTGGCCGAAAGCGGCAGCGAGCCGGTGTGGATGAGCCATGGCGACAAGATCACCGCGATCCCGCCCGGTTTTGAAGTTGTGGCAACATCGGAATCCTCGCCCTATGCGGTGATCGCCGACGAGAAGCGCCGCTTCTATGGCGTGCAGTTCCATCCCGAAGTGGTGCACACACCGCGCGGCGCGACGCTGCTGTCGAACTTCGTGCGCGGCATCGCCGGCATCCAGCCGGAATGGAACATGAATGCCTTCCGCGCCGCGATGGTCGAAAAGATCAGGAAGCAGGTCGGCACGGGCAAAGTCATTTGCGGGTTGTCGGGCGGCGTGGACTCCTCCGTCGCCGCCGTGCTGATCCATGAAGCGATCGGTGCCCAGCTCACTTGCATCTTTGTCGATACCGGCTTGATGCGCAGCGGCGAAAGCGAAGAGGTGGTTTCGCTGTTCCGCAATCACTACAACATCCCGCTGATCCATGCCGATGCGCGGGAGATGTTCCTGGGCCGCCTGGCCGGCGTCACCGACCCGGAACAGAAGCGCAAGATCATCGGCGCGGCCTTCATCGATGTGTTCGACAAGGAAAGCCACAAGGTCGGCGGCGCCGAATTCCTGGCGCAGGGCACGCTGTATCCCGATGTGATCGAAAGCGTCTCGGCCACCGGCGGGCCTTCGGTCACCATCAAGAGCCACCACAATGTCGGCGGGCTGCCGGACTTCATGAAGCTGAAGCTGGTCGAACCCTTGCGCGAACTGTTCAAGGACGAAGTGCGCGCCCTGGGCCGCGAACTCGGCCTCCCGCCTGCCTTCGTCGGCCGCCACCCGTTCCCCGGTCCGGGCCTGGCCATCCGCATCCCCGGCGAGATCACTGACGAGAAGCTGGAAATCCTGCGCAAGGCCGACGTCATCTATCTGGACGAGATCCGCAAGGCGGGCCTCTACGACAAAATCTGGCAGGCCTTTGCCGTGCTGCTGCCGGTCAAGACGGTGGGGGTGATGGGCGATGGCCGCACCTATGACCATGTGTGCGCGTTGCGCGCTGTCACGAGCACCGACGGCATGACCGCCGACTATTATCCGTTCGAGCACGCCTTCCTGGCCCGCACCGCCACCCGCATCGTAAATGAAGTGCGCGGCATCAACCGGGTGGTCTACGACATCACGTCGAAGCCGCCGGGTACGATTGAATGGGAGTGAGTGCCGACCGGCAGCTTTGCTGCCGGTCAAATCGGTCCAGTGGACCGATTTGAGGCACGAACGCCGCGAGCTTGGGCGAGCGGCGACGAAAACACCGGCCCCCTAACTTCTTCCACCTGCCACGGTCTCCATGATCCGCCTCGACAACATCTCCAAGCAGAACGGCCATCAGCTGTTGTTCATCGACGCATCGATGGGCATCCTGAAAGGCGAAAAGGTCGGCCTGGTCGGCCCCAATGGCGCGGGCAAGTCGACGCTGTTTCGCATGATCACGGGTCAGGACCCGCCCGATGATGGCCAGGTGTCGATCGAAACCGGCATGACCATCGGTTATTTCAGCCAGGATGTCGGCGAAATGTCGGGCCAGAGCGCGGTTGCCGCGGTGATGGACGGCGTCGGCCCGGCCAGCGCGCTGGCTGCCGAGATGGTGCAGCTTGAGGCCGCGATGGTCGATCCGGACCGCATGGCCGAGATGGACGCGCTGGTCGAACGCTATGGCGAGGTGCAGGCGCGTTTCGAGGAACTGGACGGCTATGCGCTGGAAGCGCGGGCGCGCGAAGTGCTGGCAGGCCTGAGCTTCAGCCAGGAACGGATGGACGGCGATGTCGGCCTTCTGTCCGGCGGCTGGAAGATGCGCGTGGCGCTGGCCCGCATTCTGGTGATGCGGCCCGATGGCATGCTGCTGGACGAGCCCAGCAACCATCTGGACCTGGAAAGCCTGATCTGGCTGGAGGAATTCCTCAAGAATTACGACGGCGCGCTGCTGATGACCTCGCACGACCGCGCCTTCATGAACCGTATCATCGGCAAGGTGGTGGAGATCGATGGCGGCACCCTGACCACCTATTCGGGCGATTACGATTTCTATGAGCAGCAACGGGCGCTGAGCGAGAAGCAGCGTCAGGCGCAGTTCGACCGCCAGCAGGCGATGATGGCCAAGGAGATCAAGTTCATCGAGCGCTTCAAGGCGCGCGCCAGCCACGCCGCCCAGGTGCAGAGCCGGGTGAAGAAACTCGACAAGATCGAGAAGGTCGAGATGCCCAGGCGCCGCCAGGCGGTGCAGTTCGAATTCCGCTCACCCCCGCGCTCCGGCGATGACGTGGCGAACTTCAAGGGCGTCCACAAGGCCTATGGCAATCACACCATCTATAACGGGCTTGATTTCCTGGTTCGCCGCAAGGAACGCTGGTGCATCCTGGGCGCCAACGGCGCGGGCAAATCCACCCTGCTGAAATTGGTAGCGGGCGCCGCCGAGCCGGACCAGGGCAAGGTGACGATCGGCGCCAATGTGAAGATGGGCTATTTCGCCCAGCACTCGATGGACCTGCTGGACGGCGACGACACGATTTTTGAATCGCTGGACAAGAGCTTTCCGCAGGCAGGCCAGGGGAGCTTGCGCACGCTGGCCGGCTGCTTCGGCTTTTCCGGCGACGATATCGAAAAGAACTGCCGCGTGTTGTCGGGCGGCGAAAAGGCGCGGCTGGTGATGGCCAAGATGCTGTTCGACCCGCCGAACTTCCTGGTGCTCGATGAACCCACCAATCATCTCGACATGGCGACCAAGGAAATGCTGGTCGAAGCGCTGGCCGGGTTCGAAGGCACCATGCTGTTCGTCAGCCACGACCGCCACTTCCTGGCCGCGCTGTCCAACCGCGTGCTGGAACTGACGGACGGCGAAGTGCACCAGTATGCCGGCGGCTACACCGAATATGTCGCCCGCACCGGCCAGGAAGCCCCCGGTCTTCATCCAGCCGGTTAGGCTGCGCCTCAAAGCGGCGCGCCGCTCGCGATTGCCCCGGCCAGCGATCCGGCGATCCCGCGCGCCGTTCGGGCAGCACCTGGCCTGCCCCCTTTGAAGTGGTCCGACCTGAAGTATGGTTTTGACCACGGAGGAGAAGAGGAATGGCTAGGAAACGGCATAGTGCTGAAGAGATAGTTGGGAAGCTACGGCAGGTTGATGTGCTGCTGGCACAGGGCAA
>JAURML010000068.1 GCA_030830695.1 Caenibius sp.
GCATGCTGTCCGTCTCTTGCTGGTCCACATCTGCCCGGACTTGCGTGATTCTTGATCCCGTTGGCCGGGGATAGGATGGTGCCGGGGCGCACACAAGTTTTGATTGTGGCGCAGGGACAATTCCGCAGCCCAGGGTCAACCCCTCATTAACCGCGTTTGGACGGCATTATCTTATTCATCGCAAGCCATAGTCAGCGCCATGTTCCGCTAATTGGGACCAGGGGCAATGGACATGTCAGCCGCACCGAAGCCAGTCGGTGCATATACGGACGAGCGCCGCGGTGACGAGCGCATTACCAGCATCTATCGGCCGGTGCTGATAGAGGTCGGCGGGGTGATGCGCTTCTGCCTGCTGCGCAATATCTCCACCGCAGGCTTCATGGGCATGGCTTATGCCGAAATTCCCGAAGGTGCCGCGATAAGGATCGAATTCTCTGAACAAAATTGGACGCAGGGCATCGTCAAATGGTGCGAGAACCACCGCATCGGGGTTGAATTCAGTCACGAGATCGATGTGCTCAGCGTGTTGCAGGAGCTCGGCAAGCGTGTGGTAGGTGGAAAGATCAATCGCGCCCCGCGCCTGGCGATCGAGCATCCGCTGGAACTGGAAATCGCCAAACGGCGCATTGCATCGAAGATGTTCGATATCTCGCAAAAGGGCGTCAAAATTCCCGCCGGGACCCTTTCGGTCGGGGACGAGCGCTGGTTCATATCGACGGGATGCAATCGCGCATGGCCATCGTTCGCTGGAAGAGCGGCGACCGGGCCGGGCTCAATTTCGTCAGGCCGCTGCCGTTCGACGAACTGGCCGAATGGTCGATCCGACAAGGCCCGGAATACCAGGCCGAACTGGTCGACTGTTCACGCGACATGCGGATTGCGAGCTAGCGCGTCCGCCCTGCGTTTTCGCAAGCGGGCTCCTCAGGAAGCGCCCTGATCCGGCGCATCCGAAATATCGATATAGCGCCGGTCATAATAGATCAGCGGCTTGGCATCCTCTCGGTGATGCGCGCCGACCAGTTCCCCGATAAAAATCGTGTGCGTCCCGAAGCGGTGGCGATCCGCGATCCGGCAGATCAGGCTGGATTGCGCCGTAGCCAGCACGGGCACACCCATTTCGTCCTGCCATTCGCCGCAGGAAAAACGCTCTTCCCCCTTCTTCATGGCGCAGGCATCGGCGACATCACGATTGGCCAGGCTGAGCACATTCACCGCGAAATGCTCCGCCGCCATCAGCGGGGCATGAATGGATGTGTCGCTGTTGACGCAAATGAGCACCGAAGGCGGGTCGAAACTGACCGAAGAGAATGCCGTCGCCACAATGGCATAGCGTTGTCCTTCGTGCCGGGTGGTAATTGCATGGACCGCAGCAGCGATGTGGCGCATCGTATACTGGAATTCATTCAGGACATTCTCGTCAGTCATGTCATCTCCCCGGCCTGGTCGACTGGCGAGTGCCAGCAACATTGATTCGTATCAATGTGATTTCAGTGTGAGTGCGCGATTGCATACACATTAAAATGTGATAATGGCGAGTCATGAGCAATACTACGATTGAAAAAGTTCGCGCTTTGGTCAGCGAAGGCCAGATGTCCCGTTCCGCCCTGGCCCGCGCAGCCGGCCTGCATGCCAACACCCTGCGAGAATGCACGGACAGCGGATGGAACCCGACCGTCGAAACGCTGAACAAGCTCGAAGCCTTCCTCTCAAGCAACTCAGGCAGCCGGGTTCTCGCCTCGATCGAGGAGATAATCGAGGATGCGCGCAACGGCCGGATGTATATCCTGGTCGATGACGAAGACCGCGAGAACGAAGGCGATCTCATTATCCCCGCGCAGATGGCCACGCCGCAGGCCATCAATTTCATGGCGATGCACGGGCGCGGGCTGATCTGCCTTGCCCTGTCGCGCCAGCGAGTGGACCAGCTGGGTCTCAACCTCATGTCGCGCAACAATCGCACCCGGCATGAAACCGCCTTCACCACTTCGATTGAAGCGCGTGAAGGCGTGACCACCGGGATCAGCGCGGCAGACCGCGCGCGCACGATTTCCGTCGCCATCGACAGTTCCAAGACGCGCGACGACATTGTGACGCCCGGTCATGTCTTTCCGCTGATTGCCCGCGATGGCGGGGTGCTGGTCCGGGCTGGGCATACTGAAGCCTCGGTGGATATTTCGCGCCTTGCCGGCCTCAATCCCTCCGGTGTGATCTGCGAGATCATGAACGAGGACGGGACGATGGCGCGGATGGATGATCTGGTCCGCTTCGCGCGCATGCACGACCTCAAGATCGGCACAATCCGCGATCTGATCGCCTACCGGATGAAGCACGACCATCTGGTTCACAAGACTTCCGAAACGCAGTTTGCCAGCCAGTGGGGCGGCGAATGGAAGGCCATGTCCTATTACAACAGCGCAACCGGCGACGAAACGCTGGTGCTTTCGCACGGGCGGATCAATCCGGATGAACCGGCGCTGGTACGCATGCATGCCTTCAGCATGTTCACTGACGCGCTGAACGAAGCGACCCCGCGGTCCCGGGTGCTTCAGCGCTCAATGGAAATCATCGCCGAAAAAGGCGCAGGCATTATCATGCTGCTCAGCCGCAAGGGGCCGGACCGGTTGAAGCGCAATCTCGACGCACATCGCAATGGAACCGGTACTGCAGATATGGACGAGCTGCGCGAATATGGCGTGGGCGCCCAGATCCTCGCGGAAATCGGTATCCGCGACATGATCCTGCTGACCAACTCGCATCACACGCTGGTCGCGCTGGAGGGCTATGGCCTGTCCATTGTCGGTGAGATACCGATCGATATCGCTGACGCTGACTGATTAGCCCGGAGTGACCCCATGGCCCGTTTCCTGATTGTCGAAGCCCGTTTCTACGACCACCTCAATGACATGCTGATCGCCGGCGCGCGCGCGGCGCTGGAGCAGGCCGGACATGAGGTTGAGGTACTGACCGTGCCCGGTGCGCTGGAAGTACCCGGCGCCATCGCGCTGGCCGATGAAAGCGGCCAGTACGATGGCTATGTCGCGATTGGCGTGGTCATTCGCGGCGAAACCTATCATTTCGAGATTGTTGCAGGTGAAAGTTCGCGTGGCATCATGGCACTGACCATGGATGGCGTCGCCATCGGCAACGGGATCCTCACCGTCGAGGATGAACAGCAGGCCATCGTGCGCGCTGATCCGGCGCAGAAGGACAAGGGCGGCGATGCGGCAAGGGCTGCGATCTGCCTGCTTGATCTGCGCAACCGCTTCGCCGACTGAGCCGCGCGGCAGTTCCTGATGGCAGGCAGGGGGCCAATCCCCTGTGCCCCTGCCTGCTATTTCCGCGACGGTTTAGCGGGCCAGTTTGCCGAAACCGGCTTCCCCGGCATAGACTGCCGCATCGCCCAGCTCTTCCTCGATCCTGATCAGCTGGTTGTACTTGGCCAGCCGGTCCGAACGGGCGAGCGACCCGGTCTTGATCTGGCCGCAATTGGTGGCGACCGCGAGATCGGCGATGGTTGAATCCTCCGTTTCGCCGGATCGATGGCTCATTACTGCCGTATAGCCATTGCGCTGGGCGATACTGACCGCTTCCAGCGTTTCAGTAAGCGTACCGATCTGGTTGACCTTGACCAGCAGCGAATTGGCCAGCCCCTTGCCAATCCCCATGGTCAGGCGACGCGGGTTGGTCACGAACAGGTCATCGCCCACCAGCTGAACGGTGTCGCCAACCTTGTCCGTCAGCGCCTTCCAGCCATCGAAATCATCCTCGCTCATGCCATCCTCGATCGAACGGATCGGATAGCTGGCGCACAGGTCGGCCAGATAGTCGGCCATGGCTTCGGGCGAGAGCGAGAGCCATTCCCCACTGATTTCATATTTTCCATTACGGAAAAACTCAGTGGCGGCGCAATCGAGCGCCAGAGCCACCTCGCTTCCGGGTTTGAAGCCCGCCTTTTCGATTGAGCTCATGATGAAATCGAGTGCGTCGCGCGTGCTGGCCAGATTGGGCGCAAAACCGCCTTCGTCGCCCACTGCCGTGGCGAGCCCCTTTTCATGCAGACCCTTTTTCAGCGTGTGGAAGATTTCCGCGCCCCAGCGCACTGCCTCCGCCAGCGAATCGGCGCCCACCGGCATGATCATGAATTCCTGGAAATCGATCGGGTTGTCGGCATGTTCGCCGCCATTGATGATGTTCATCATCGGCACCGGCAAGACATGCGCCGACACGCCGCCAATATAGGCATAGAGGGGCAGGCCACGCGCATTGGCCGCAGCGCGCGCCACCGCCAGGCTGGTTCCGAGGATGGCATTGGCGCCAAGCCGCGCCTTGTTGTCCGTCCCGTCCAGTTCCAGCATGGCGAGGTCGATATCGCGCTGGTCTTCCGCATCAAGGCCGAGAATCCGCTCCGAAATCTCGCCATTCACGGCAGCAACCGCCTTGGTCACGCCCTTGCCCAGGTAACGGGCCTGGTCACCGTCGCGCAGCTCGACCGCTTCGTGCGCGCCGGTGGATGCACCAGAGGGCACTGCAGCGCGCCCAAAGCTGCCGTCTTCCAGCAGAACGTCCACTTCAACGGTCGGGTTGCCGCGGCTGTCAAGGATTTCGCGGCCGTGAATGTCAATGATTGCGGTCATGGCGGTTTAAGCTTCCTGATGGTATAAGGGATCAGTTATGCGATCGGGTGCGGCCTCCTAACTTTCGGAACCTTCGCAGGCAAGGCACGTTAGCACGCTATCATGCCCATCCTGATGGCGCCGCCCGCCGATCGCAGGCAACTGACAAGGGTAAAGGACAAGACCATGGCCGAATCGACCGCAAAACCGAAAACCACCCGCGCCAAAAAACCCAAGGCAGATCAGGCAGAAGCCGCCGCTCCCGCCGCTGGTGCGCAGGCCAAATTCGCCCGCGCGATGGAAGAAGCGCGCGCCGGGGCCGAAGCGCTGACCAAGGAAGCGCAGGAACGCGCGGGGCAGTATCGCGAACAATTCGTCGAAAAATCGAAGGAATGGCAGTCCGAAGCTGCCGCCTATGGTGAACAGGCCAAGGTGAAGGCCGGCGAACTGGCCAATGAAGGCAAATCCAAGGCGAGCGATGCCATCGCCAGCTTCGGCAAGGTGGTGGCAGACACCGCGCCCCGGATCGATGAGACGCTTGGCGAAAAATATGGCGATTATGCGCGCACTGCTGCGCGAACGATGCAGGAATCAGCGGCCAAGCTGGACGCCAAGAGCTATGAGGAACTGGGCGAGGAAGCCAAGGAATTCGTGCGCAAGAGCCCCGGCATGGCGGTTGGCCTTGCTGCGGTTGCGGGCTTCATGATTGCGCGCATGTTGCGCGGGTCCAAGGATTGACCCTTGGGTTTGATGCGACTTGATCACCGCTCATGACCGGGCACCGGGCTGACGCAGGCAAAGACAGGATTGAGGGAGCGGACAAGGCCGATGGCCCCGCCAAGGATAATCGCTCCCTCTTTTCGGATATGGCCTCGCTCCTTGCTGACGGGCGCACTTTCGCGGAAGCGGAGATTGCCTACCAGAAGGCGCGGCTTGGCTATGCCGGCAAGCGCGGATTGCGGATCGCGATTTGCGGTGCGCTCGCGCTGGTATGTGTGATCTTTGCCCTGTTTGCGTTGATAATCGGCGTAATTCTGGGCCTTGCGCCTTATCTGACGATCTGGGGATCAAGCGCGGCGGTGGTGATTGCGCTGCTCCTGACGGCGCTGGTTTGCCTGGTCATTGCCCGGCACAATGCGCGCCGGATCAGCGCCGCTTTCAGGGATGAGCCAGAAGCATGAGCAAACTTGACGAGAAACTGGCGGAGGGCCGTGCGTTGCGCAAGGCGGCGCGGGCGGTGGTGGAGACTGACCTTGCGCTGCTGCGCAATGAGTGGGCGCCCGGTCCCCTTGCTGGCCGGGTGGCCAGTAGTACGCGGGAAAAGGCCACCGAGCTGAGCGCGCAGGCCACCGATTGGGGACGCCGGCACGGGCCGCTGCTCGCTACAGTCAGCGGTGCGCTGGCCGGTGCTGCCGGGCTGTGGTTCGCGCGCAACCCGATCCTGCGCGCCGTGCGTGAGCGCAAGGCACGGGCGACTTGCGATCCTGCGGGTGAAGAATGACGCAATCGGACGATGCACATGCCGCGCTGCAACAGCGGGTGAAAGCGGCCGAAGAGCGCAACCGGCGGCGCCTGGCGGGACAGGGCGCAGCCATTGGCGAGAACGCGGCAAATGCGGTGAAGGATCATCCGTTCGCTTCGCTTGCAACAGGCGTCGCCGCCGGAATTCTGCTTGCTTCGTTGCTGCCCAAAGGCACCAGCGGGCGCCGGCGCGCGGTGGTCATGGGCCTGGTCGCCGATCTTGGTCTCAATCTCGCACGAAGTGCCCTGAAAAACTTCGGCAGCGCGCAACGCACTGGACAGGGATCAAAGCGAAAACTAGGTCGGGACAAGACCATGGCTGGTTCGACACCCCCGGACGACGCGGAATAAGCAGTCCGGCGGGCAGGCAAACCGCCGATCAATGGCGCACCATCTGGGAGGGGGCTTTCGTCACTCTGGCGGGGAGCCAATACGCAATGCAATTACTTCATCTGGTCATGGGCGGCAGGGTCAAGGATCCGCGCAGCCTCGAATTTGCCGATCTCACGCAGATCGATCTGGTCGGGGTGTTCGGCAGCTATGCCGAGGCCGAAGATGCCTGGCGCAGCAATGCGCAGCGCACCGTTGACGATGCGGAGATGAAATATGTCATCGTCCACCTGCACAAGCTGCTGGAACCGGAACTGAAGCAGGACTGAAACCGCGTCCGGGCGGCGCGCATCCTCAGATGAATTCTATTTTCTCAACTACATAGAACTTTTCGCCTGACGGCACGGTGACTTCGATCTCGTCACTCACCTTGCGACCGATCAGCGCCTTGCCGAGCGGCGAATTGTAAGAGATCCGGCCAACCTTGGCATCCGCCTCGGTCTGGCCCACGATCTGGTAACGGATCGGCTTGTCATCCTCGTCAAGCAGGGTGACGGTCGCCCCGAACACGATCCGGTCACCCGAAAGCGAGGTGGGATCGATGATCTGTGCGCGCGACACGCGATCTTCCAGGTCGGCGATCTGGGCTTCGACCTGGCCCTGGCGTTCCTTGGCGGCGTGATATTCCGCATTTTCGGAGAGGTCGCCATGCGCCCGCGCTTCCTCGATCGCCTCCACGATCTTCGGGCGCTCCTCGCGCAGGACCTTGAGGTCGGCGGTCAACCGCTCGTACCCTTCGGCCAGCATCGGCACCTTTTCCATATATCGTACCCCGTTTCCTTTGTTCACCCCCGCATCGCACTGTCAAAACGACCCCGGCCATTCCAGCCATGCTGGCGGGAAATGGCGGCACTCCGTTCGCGATGTCGGGAGGACGCTTGTGTCTAGCTGTAATAATCCTGAAGTGGGCGCACTTCAAGGTCGCTCGCCCTGACCGACGCGATTGCCCGTGCCGTGGCCACCGATGCGGCTGCGGTGGTGAAATAGGGCACCTTGCCTTCCAGCGCCGAGGCGCGGATCGACTGCGAGTCCTTCAGGCTCTGCCATCCTTCCGTCGTATTGAAGATGATCGACACTTCGCCATCGATGATCTTGTCAACGATATGCGGACGCCCTTCGGCCACCTTGTTGACCCGTTCCACGGGCAGGCCTTCCGCAGCCAGGAAGCGCTGCGTTCCGCCCGTGGCGATGACGCGGAACCCGCTGTCAATCATGTCCCTGATCGCCGGCAGGATCACCATCTTGTCCGAATCCTTGACCGATACAAACAGCAAGCCGCCTTCCGGCAGCTTCGTGCCAGCGCCAAGCTGCGCCTTCAGGAAAGCGGTCGGGAAATCACGGTCAATGCCCATCACCTCGCCGGTGGATTTCATTTCGGGCGAAAGCACCGGATCCGTCCCGGGGAAGCGGCTGAACGGGAACACCGCCTCTTTCACCGCCATGTAATCCACCTCGCGCCGGATCGGCGGCAGGTCGGCCAGCTTTTCGCCCGCCATGACCCGTGCCGCGATCTTGGCCACGGGGCTGCCCACCGCCTTGGCCACGAAGGGCACGGTGCGGCTGGCGCGCGGATTCACCTCGATCAGATAGACTTCGCCATCCTTCACCGCGAACTGGACGTTCATCAGCCCACGCACGTTAAGGCCACGCGCCAACGCCTCTGCCTGGCGCTCCATTTCCGAGACGATCCCGGCTGACAGGCTGTAAGGCGGCAGGGTGCAGGCACTGTCGCCCGAATGGACGCCCGCTTCCTCGATATGCTGCATCACCCCGGCCACGACCACCTGATCGCCATCGCACAGCGCATCGACATCGCATTCGATCGCATCGCGCAGATATTGATCGACCAGCACCGGGCTGTCGCCTGACACATTCACCGCCGTGGCGATGTAATTGTCCAGCTGAGCTTCGGAATCGACGATTTCCATCGCCCGCCCGCCCAGCACATAGGACGGGCGCAACAACACCGGATAACCGATCCGCGCGGCAACCGCCGCAGCTTCATCGCGGCTCTTGGCAATGCCGTTGGCGGGTTGCTTCAGCTTCAGCTTGTCGACCAGCTTGGCAAAGCGTTCTCGGTCTTCAGCAAGGTCAATCGCATCGGGCGAAGTGCCGAGAATCGGAATCCCCGCATCCTCCAGCGGCTGCGCCAGCTTCAACGGGGTCTGCCCGCCAAACTGCACGATTACGCCCGCCAGTTCGCCTTTCGACATTTCCACGCGCAGAATTTCCAGCACGTCTTCCGCGGTCAGCGGTTCGAAATAGAGGCGGTCAGACGTGTCGTAATCAGTCGACACCGTTTCCGGATTGCAATTGACCATGATGGTTTCAAAGCCGGCCTCGGCCAGCGCGAAACAGGCATGGACGCAGCAGTAATCGAATTCGATCCCCTGCCCGATCCGGTTCGGTCCGCCGCCCAGGATCACCACTTTCCTGCGGTCAGACGGCCATGCCTCGTCCTCAGCCTTGCCAAAGCTGAGGGCTTCGTATGTCGAATACATATAAGGCGTGATCGCCTCAAATTCAGCTGCGCAGCTGTCAATCCGCTTGAACACCGGGAACACGCCCAGCTTGTGCCGCAATTCGCGCACTTCTTCCTCGCTGGTTGCTCCCGCCATGGCCCGCAGCGCATCATGCAGCAGGCCAGACCGTTTCGCCTGGGTTTCGCCCAGCCCGCCAGCCACGCCAACCGAACGGACCGCCAGCGTCGCCAGCCGCTTGTCGGAAAAGCCCATGGCCTTCAACCGGCGCAGTTCGGCCGCCGTGTTAGGCAGGCCATCCCGGGAAATGACCGCCTCTTCCGCGATGATCTCCTCTATATGGCGCAGGAACCATGGGTCGTAATGCGTGATCGCCTGGACCTCTTCCACGCTGAAGCCTTCGCGAAAGGCCTGGGCCACTTTCAGCAACCGGTCCGGCGCGCGGACGGACAGCGCAGCGGTGATTTCCTCCCGCTCCGCCCCTTCCAGTTCCAGCACGCGGTTGAAGCCGTCCAGCCCGGTTTCCAGCCCGCGCAGCGCCTTTTGCATGCTTTCCTTGAAGTTGCGGCCAATCGCCATCACTTCGCCCACGCTCTTCATTGCGGTCGACAGTTCCTGCTTCGCACCCTTGAATTTTTCAAAGGCGAAGCGCGGAATCTTGGTGACGACATAATCGATCGTCGGTTCGAAACTGGCAGGCGTCGCACCGGTGATCTCGTTCGTGATTTCATCCAGCGTATAGCCCACCGCCAGTTTGGCCGCGACGCGCGCAATCGGGAAGCCGGTGGCCTTGGATGCCAGCGCGGATGAGCGCGAAACGCGCGGGTTCATTTCGATCACGATCAGCCGGCCATCGGCAGGATTGACCGCGAACTGAACGTTGGACCCGCCGGTTTCCACGCCGATCTCGCGCAGCACCGCAATGCTGGCGCTGCGCATGATCTGGTATTCCTTGTCAGTCAGCGTCAGCGCCGGGGCAACGGTGATTGAATCGCCGGTATGGACGCCCATCGGATCGACGTTCTCGATCGAACAGATGATGATGCAGTTGTCGTGCCGGTCCCGCACGACTTCCATCTCATACTCTTTCCAGCCGAGCAGCGATTCCTCGATCAGCACTTCCGTGGTGGGGCTGGCGTCCAGCCCTTCGCGCACGATCTTCTCGAATTCCGCCTTGTTATACGCGATGCCGCCGCCGGTTCCGCCCAGGGTAAAGCTGGGCCGGATGATCGAAGGCAGACCGGTGGTTTCCAGCACCTTCAGCGCCTCGTCCACGCTGTGCGCCACGCCGCTGCGCGCACTTTCGAGGCCAATCTTGTCCATCGCCTCACGGAAGCGCTGGCGGTCTTCAGCCTTGTCGATGGCGTCGGCATTGGCGCCGATCATCTGCACCCCGTATTTGTCCAGCGTGCCATCTTCGAACAGCGCCAGCGCGCAGTTAAGCGCGGTCTGCCCGCCCATGGTGGGCAGCAGCGCGTCGGGACGTTCCTTGGCGATGATCTTGGCGACGATATCGGGCGTGATCGGCTCGACATAAGTGGCGTCGGCCATGTCCGGATCGGTCATGATCGTGGCCGGGTTGGAATTGACGAGGATGACGCGATAGCCCTCCTCGCGCAGCGCCTTGATCGCCTGCGTGCCGGAATAGTCGAACTCGCAAGCCTGGCCGATGATGATCGGCCCGGCGCCAATGACGAGGATCGAGGAAATGTCAGTTCTTTTGGGCATTAGTTTTTCAGCCAATTTACCCTCTCCCCCTTGCGGGAGAGGGTCGATGCGATAGCATCGGGGTGAGGGGAAATGGATGGCGCGTGCACACAGCCTGAAAGACCGGTCACGCAGCCTGCGCCGCGACGCGACCGATGCGGAGCGCGAGCTTTGGCAGCACTTGCGCAATCGGCAACTGACAGGCGCAAAGTTCCGCCGACAAGTGCCGATAGGGCGCTGCATTGCTGACTTCCTGTGTGCTGATGCGCGGCTGATCGTCGAAGTGGACGGTGGCCAGCATTCCGATGCCACTGATGCCGCACGGACCGACTGGCTGGAAGCGCAGGGCTTTCGTGTAATTCGCTTCTGGAACCACGATGTGCTGACGAATATTGAGGGTGTTCTGACGCGAATTGCGGAAGCGCTGACCCGATAATTCCGTCTCCCCACGCGGGAGAAGGACAGCGAGACTTGCGAGCGCGCTCGCTAGTCGAGCTTGGATGAGGGGGAGAAAACGCCCACGCCCCCTCACCCGGCTCAATCTGACGATTGTGCCTCCCTCTCCCGCCATGGGGAGAGGGTTGGATAGAAGAGGTGTTAGCGTGCGTGATCATTACCAAATACCGGTGAATAAATTGAAAGCTTAGTCAGCATACCATTGTTGCGAGCAATGAGCCTACGCGCTGAACTTTCAATGAGTTCCAACGGCACGCGACCTAAATGTGAATAAGTAGAGCCAAATTCAGCAACGTCACCGCCCAGTTCGACAAACCAGACTCTCTTCGCTTCAGAGTGATCTTCGACAAAACGCTGTTTTGCAACCACAAGGTTGGCGTTCAGAAAGAAGCTGATTTCATAATGGCGACCATGCCCCATGCCTGCAGCATTGATGTCCTCCAATACGTACCGACAAGCACCCGGCCGCCGAAGCATCAACGCTGGTTCGTTTAATTGATAACGTGAATTGGCGATCTCCCCCCACTTCATCACCCCAACATCCCCACAAACTTCTCAAACAGGTAGAAGCTGTCCATCGGCCCCGGCGATGCTTCCGGGTGGTACTGCACCCCGAACGCCTTCTTGCCTTTGACCGCGATCCCGCAGTTGGAGCCGTCGAACAGCGATACGTGCGTTTCTTCCACCGTATCGGGCAGGCTCGCATTATCCACCGCGAAACCGTGGTTCATGCTGGTGATCTCGACCAGCCCTTCGCTGTCATCCCAGCCCGCGCCAACGCGCTGCACCGGATGGTTCGCGCCGCGGTGGCCCTGGTGCATCTTGGAGGTTTTCGCGCCCGCGGCCAGCGCCAGCATCTGGTGGCCGAGGCAGATGCCGAACAGCGGCATGTCCCGTTCCAGCAGCGCCTTGATCACCGGCACGGCATATTCGCCGGTCGCCACCGGATCGCCCGGCCCGTTGGACAGGAACACGCCATCGGGATTCTGCGCCAGCACTTCTTCCAGCGAACTGGTGCCGGGCAGCACGGTCACGCGCGCGCCGGCCTGCACCAGATTGCGAAAGATATTGTCCTTCGCCCCGAAATCGAGCGCGACAACATGAGGCCGCCCCTCACCCGAACCCTGCGCATAACCCTTCCCCAGCGCCCAGGCGCCGCCGGTCCATTCTTCCTGCGCGCCGCGCGTCACCACCTGCGCGAGATCGAGGCCGAACAGCCCCGGCCATTCCTGCGCCTGTTTGAGCAGCGCGGGAATGTCGAATTTGCCTTGCGGATCATGCGCGATCACCGCGTTGGGGGCGCCCGACAGGCGGATGCGGCGCGTCAGCGCGCGGGTATCCACGCCCGCCAGCCCGATCTTGCCATTGGCTGCCATCCATGCCCCGAATTCGCCTTGCGCACGGAAGCTGGATGACGGGGTCACCGCTTCGCGCACGATGCAGCCCACCGCGCCTTCAACCGCGCTTTCCACATCTTCGGCATTGGTGCCGACATTGCCGATATGCGGGAAAGTGAAGGTCACGATCTGGGCGGCATAGCTGGGATCAGTCATCACTTCCTGATAACCGGTCATCGCCGTGTTGAAGCAGACTTCGCCCACCGCGCTGCCGCTGGCGCCGAATCCCTTGCCCCAGACCACTGTTCCATCGGCCAGGACGAGGACTCCCGTCGCCCCTGCAGGCTGCACGTGCGAAGATGCGGGGTCGGCCATAGGGGCGCTCCGTTAAATGAGAGTTCTGGCGATGTGCGCTAAGGCCCAACGGCTAAACGTGATGCTGCACTGCGTCAACCTATCGGAACGGAAATATATGCGCTAAACTTCATGCATCACCCGATTTGCCCCACAAACCATTGAGAAGAAAGTTTTCCCACATGCTGCGCGATTCGATCAAATCCGCCCAGATCACGGCGATGAAAGCGGGCGACAAGCCACGCATTGCCGCCGTCCGCCTGATCCTGGCCAAGATCAAGGACCGGGACATCGAACTGCGCACGGGCAAGGCCGATGGCGACGATGACGCGCTGGTGATCGACGTGCTGCAAAAGATGGCGAAGCAGCGTCGCGAATCCATCGCCATGTATGAAGAAGGCGGGCGCCAGGAACTGGCCGAGCAGGAACAGTCCGAACTCGCCGTGATCGAGAGCTTCCTGCCCGCGCAGTTGAGCGAGGCGGAAACGCTGGCCGTCATCGCCGCGATCAAGGCGGAACTGGGCGCGGACAGCATCAAGGACATGGGCAAGGTCATGGCCGAACTCAAAGCGCTCCATGGCACGGTGCTGGACATGAGCAAGGCGAGCGGACTGGTAAAGGCCAGCTTCGGCTGAACGCGGCGCGGGCAGGTGTCGCTATCCCCCCAATGGCTGGATGAACTGCGCAGCCGGATCACGCTGTCAGGCGTGATCTCGCGCACCACCCGGCTACAGAAGGCGGGACATGAATGGAAGGCCTGCTGCCCGTTCCATGACGAAAAATCGCCCAGCTTCACGGTCAATGACCAGAAGGGATTCTATCATTGCTTCGGCTGCGGGGCGCATGGCGACGCCATCCGCTGGATGACGGATCAGCGTGGTCTTGGGTTCATGGATGCGGTCAAGGAACTGGCGGCAGAAGCAGGCATGGAACTGCCCGCGCCCGATCCGCGCGCGGCGCGGGCGGCGGAACAGCGCGCCAGCCTGCATGACGTGATGCAGGCGGCGCAGGACTGGTTTCGCGCAACGCTGCAATCCCCGGACGAGGCGCATGCACGCGACTATCTGCAATCCCGCGGTTTTCCCGCCGCAATCGTCGCGGAATTCGGCTTCGGCTTTGCTCCCGACAACCGCCAGGCCCTGCCCCGCGCGCTGGCCGGCTTTGACGAGGCGATGCTGATCGAGGCAGGCCTGCGGATCACCGTCGAAGGCAAGGAGCCTTATGACCGGTTCCGCAACCGCCTGATGCTGCCCATTCAGGACGCACGTGGACGGGTGATCGCCTTTGGCGGGCGGATCCTGGATGCGGGCAAGAGCGATGCTCCCAAATATCTCAATTCGCCCGACACCCCGCTCTTCGACAAGGGGCGCACGCTTTACAACCTGCACCGGGCCGGGCCTGCTTCGCGCAAGAGCGGGCGAATCGTCGTGGTCGAAGGCTATATGGATGTCGTGGCGCTGGCCGCCGCCGGTATTGCCGATGCGGTTGCCCCGCTTGGCACCGCGCTGACCGAACGGCAGCTTGAACTGCTGTGGCGGGTCACCGATGTGCCGGTGCTGTGTTTCGATGGCGACGCCGCGGGCCAGCGCGCTGCCATGCGCGCGATCGGACGGGCCTTGCCAATGCTGGCGCCAGGACGTTCGCTTGCCATCGTCAACCTTCCGGCCGGGCTCGATCCGGATGACCTCATTCGCGAACACGGCGCGGCGGAAATGGAACGCCTGCTCGCCAGCCCGAAAAGCCTGCTCAACCTGTTGTGGGATTTCGAGCTGAACGCCCGCGCGCTGGAAACGCCCGAAGACAAGGCGGGGTTGAAGGCGCGGCTGCTGGAGCATGTCGAAACGATCGCCGATCCCGACATCAAGGCGTTGTACCGGCGCGAACTGCTGGACCGCTTTTCAGCCTTTGCGTTCCCGCGCAAGGAATTCACGCCGCAACCCGCCCGCACAGGCCAGCGCGGCGGATTTCGCAAGCCTGCTGCCCTGCCCGTCATTTCCGGCGAGGTGGTGGCAAGGCTGCGCAAGCTGGTCTCAGACCGGGGGCGCGACACGCTGACCGCGGGTGTCATCGCCGGGCTGGTGCGCTTTCCTGACCAGATCCAGCGCCACGCCGAAGCGCTGCTTTGCGTCAGCACGGCCCAGCCGCACCTGTCCGGCGCAGTCGATGCACTGCTGGACGCCGCCGAAGCGCTTGAATCCGGTGCCGAACTGCCCATATGGCCGGAAGGACCGGGGGCAATGGCCGGGCGGAGCCTTCCGTTCAGCTTCCTTGCCCCGGATGCAGAGGAAACGGATGCAAGATCGGCGCTGGCCAATGCGGTCGGCCTGTTGATCGAACGTCCGGCACTGGAAGCGGCGGTGGCCCGGGCCACCGCGCGTTTCGAGAGCGATCCGGAAGGAGCTTTTGCAGAGCAGCAGCGGCTGCTCAAACGAAAGCTGGAATTTGAGGCGCGACTCGGGCAAATGGCCCAGCAGCGCGCCGCAGGGCCGGACAGTGCAATGGCGCAAATGCCCGCTTCGGACGAAGCGGACGAACAGAAAATGGATTGAACAGTTACATGGCGTCAAACGACGATAGCACCAAGACCGACGATGCTCCGCTGATCGACCACAACGAAGCGTCGATCAAGAAGCTGATCGCCAAGGCGAAGCGCCGTGGCTACGTCACGGTCGATGAACTGAACGAAGCGCTGCCGCAGGACCAGATGTCGTCCGAGCAGATCGAGGACATCATGTCCGCCATTTCCGAAATGGGCGTCAATATCGTCGAAAGCGACGAGGACGCGCAGGAGGATGGCGATTCGGGCGTTGACGAGATTGACAGCAACGACAGCGATGACGCCGATGACAGCGGCCATGTGTCCGAAGCGCCCAAGAAGAAGGAAACGATTGAGCGCACTGACGATCCGGTGCGCATGTATCTGCGCGAAATGGGCGCGGTCGAACTGCTCAGCCGCGAGGGCGAAATCGCCATCGCCAAGCGGATCGAAGCGGGCCGCGACACGATGATCATGGGCCTGTGCGAAAGCCCGATTACTTTCCACGCCATCATCCAGTGGTCCGAAGCGCTGAACGCTGAAGAAATGCAGCTGCGCGAGATCCTCGATCTTGACGCCATGCTGTCCAAGGAACCCGCGCCCGAAAACCTCGACGAGGACGGCGACGATGATGACGGTGAAATCAGCGAAAAGACCGCTGGCCCTTCCTACAAGGAGGAAGAAGACGTCGAAGAGGAAGAATCCGCTGACGAGGATGAGGACGGAGAAGAAGGCTCCTCCCGCCGTCGTGAAGAGGATGACGATGACGACAACACGCTGAGCCTGGCCCAGATGGAAGCCGCGCTCAAGCCGGATGCGCTCGAACGCTTCGCCCGGATCACCTCGCTGTTCAGGAAGTTCGAGAAGATTCAGGCTGAACGGCTCGACGCGCTGGGCGTGGGCGGCCAATTTCCCGCGGCCAAGGAAAAGAAATACAACCAGCTGCGCGAAGAACTGACCGCAGAGGTCGAAAGCGTCCAGTTTCATGCGACCAAGATCGAATTCCTGGTCGACAATCTCTATGCCTTCAATCGCCGCCTGACCGCGCTGGGCGGGCAGATGCTGCGGCTGGCCGAACGCCACAATGTGAAACGCAAGGATTTCCTCGATTCCTATGTCGGCAACGAGCTGGACGATAGCTGGCTCGTCGATATGGCGAAGAAGGACAAGAAATGGGCCGCCTTCGCTGAAAAGGAAGCGGACGCGGTGGAACGCATCCGCGCCGAAATCGCCGATATTGCCGCCGCCACGGGGATGAGCCTGCCCGAATTCCGCCGCATCGTGAACATGGTGCAAAAGGCGGAACGCGAAGCGCGCATCGCCAAGAAGGAAATGGTCGAAGCCAACCTGCGGCTGGTGATTTCCATCGCCAAGAAATACACCAATCGCGGCCTGCAATTCCTTGATCTCATTCAGGAAGGCAACATCGGGCTGATGAAGGCGGTCGACAAGTTCGAATACCGCCGGGGCTACAAGTTCAGCACTTACGCGACCTGGTGGATCCGCCAGGCGATCACCCGCAGCATTGCCGATCAGGCCCGCACCATCCGCATCCCGGTGCACATGATCGAAACGATCAACAAGCTGGTGCGCACCAGCCGCCAGTTCCTGCACGAACAGGGCCGCGAACCGACTCCTGAAGAAATGGCCGAACGGCTTTCCATGCCGCTCGAAAAGGTCCGCAAGGTGATGAAGATCGCCAAGGAACCGATCAGCCTCGAAACGCCGATCGGCGACGAGGAAGATTCGCACCTCGGCGATTTCATTGAGGACAAGAACGCGATCATCCCGGTGGATGCGGCGATTCAGGCGAACCTCAAGGAAACCGTCACCCGCGTGCTTGCCTCCCTCACCCCGCGCGAGGAACGCGTGCTGCGCATGCGTTTTGGCATCGGTATGAACACCGATCACACACTGGAGGAAGTGGGCCAGCAGTTCAGCGTGACCCGCGAACGCATCCGCCAGATCGAGGCGAAGGCGCTGCGCAAGCTCAAGCACCCCAGCCGGTCACGCAAGATGCGCAGTTTTCTGGATCAGTGAGTTAGAAAAACCCC
>JAURML010000069.1 GCA_030830695.1 Caenibius sp.
ATTGTGCCTGGCGATTGATCTCGGGCGGCGCGGTGTGCGCACCCTGCTGCTCGAACGCAACACAGCCCCCGCGCATTGGCCCAAGATGGACCGCACGAATGCGCGGTCGATGGAACTGTTCCGCAGGATCGGCCTTGCAGACCGGATCAGGCAGCTGGGCTTTCCCGCCGATGTGCCGATGGATGTGTTCCTGACACGCAGCATGGCCGAACCGCCGCTTGCAGTCCTGCAATTTCCGTCAGTCGCGCAATGGCGCGAACGCATCAGCGCCTGTCATGATGGTTCCCTGCCGCTTGAACCGTATCAGCTGGTCGCGCAGAATCGGCTGGAGCCGATGCTGAAGGAGGTCGCCGAGGGCACGCCGAACGTGACCGTTCGCTATGATTGCGAGGTCACGGATTTCGAGCAGGATGATGATCAGGTCACCGTCCGGACCGCCAGTTCGGATGGGGGCGCGCATTCGTTCAGTGCGAGCTATCTCGCCGGATGCGACGGCGGGGTGAGCACGATCCGCAAGCGGTGCGGCATCGCGTTGCAGGGCCAGGGCAACATCCGCGAGTTGCGGCAAGTGGTGTTTTATTCTCCCGACCTGTTCGACAGGCTCAACTATGGGCGCGGGCGTCATTATTCCTTTCTCGATGCGCATGGATCGCTGATCGTGATCCAGGGTGACCGGAAGGAATTCACTCTGCATACCGACCTGCCGGAGGATACCGATTTCGAACCGGTGATTGCCGGTCTGGTCGGTTTTCCGTGTGAAATCAAGGTGCTTCATGTGGCAAGCTGGCGGCATAATCTGCTGCTGGCCGAACGATACCGTGACCGCCGCGTTTTCCTGGCCGGGGATTCTGCTCATCTCGTCATTCCTACCGGTGGTCTGGGCATGAATACGGGGCTGGGCGATGCATTCGACCTGGCGTGGAAGCTGGCCGGGCGGGTCAGGGGGTGGGGCGGAGAAGGCCTGCTTGCCGCCTATGAGGCGGAGCGGCGGCCAGTGGGCGCGTTCAACGTCGCTGCCGCTGGCTGGGCGGCAGAGGGCGTTCCCCTGTGGCGCGCGCTGTGCCGCCCCGAGGCCTTGCAGGATACGGAAGAGGGCGCGGACCTGCGCCACGAGATCGCGAAGTCCTTCACCGTCAATCACGCTCGCATGCACGCGATGCGAGGGGCGGAATCGGCCTATAGCTATGCCGGTTCGCCAATCATCGCCGATGGGGCCGCCACTGCGGAAGAATGGGACCGCGATCGCTATGTCGCACATACCCGGCCGGGATTTCGTATTCCGCATATGTGGCTGCGCAGCGGCACCGCGCTGCAGGACATGATGGGCATGGAATACAGCCTGCTGTGTTTCGGTGCCACTGACCGCGCAGCTGCGCTGGCCGAGCTGTTTCGCGCGCGCGGGATTGAATTGAAGCTGGTGGCGCTGGACGAACCGCATATTCGCGATCTCTACGATCGGGATTTCTATCTGGTCAGGCCCGACCTGCATATCGCCTGGAGTGGCGATGAAATCCCAGCGGATGCTGCGGCGCTGGTCGATATCATAACGGGGCGGGCGTGATGGCGGTTGCGAAGCGCAGCCTGGCCATCGTGGTTGATGGCAGGGGAAGGATGTGAAATGGATCTTGGCCTGAGCGGGCGAACAGTGCTGATAACCGGCGCCTCGCGCGGGATCGGCATGGCAACTGCAGAGGTCTTCGCCGAAGAGGGCTGCGATCTGGTGCTTGCCGCCCGCGACGCCGCCGCGCTGAAGGGGTTGTGCGAGCGGCTGCGCGACCGCCACCATGTCAATGCGCGCGCCGTGATCGCCGATCTGCGCGATCCCGGCCAGTTACGGCATCTCGCGACAGAAGCGGGCGAGGTGGATATTGCCGTCAACAATGCGGGCGACATTCCGGGCGGAACGATCGCCATGATTGATGAGGAACGCTGGCGTCATGCCTGGGAACTCAAGCTGTTCGGCTACATCAACCTCACCCGCCTGATCTATTCCAGCATGAAGGCAAATGGGCGCGGGGTGATCATCAACAATATCGGCATCGCCGGGGAACGGATGGATGCCGCCTATATCGCGGGCTGTGCCGGCAACGCCGCCCTATATGCGCTGACCCGCGCGCTGGGCGGGGCATCGCTGGCAGATGGCTTGCGGGTGGTTGGCGTCAGCCCGGGGCCGGTCGCAACGGACCGCTTTACCGCATTGATGCGCACGGCTGCCGAACAGCAGCTGGGCGACGCTGACCGCCATGGCGAACTGATTGCCGCGCTCCCGGCAGGCAGGGCTGCGCATCCGCGCGAAATTGCCGATCTGATCGCCTTTCTCGCGTCTGACCGGTCTGCTTACACGTCGGGTACGATCTTTGCCGTCGACGGAGGATTGAGCGCCTCCGCTGCCACGCCGAGGCAATGAAATATCCTCATTATTGGCGTTTACAGCCACTATCTCCTGACGTAGCTCTGGTTTTAAACCACCTCAAAACCTGAGGTTAGCGGGATTCTTTGCCAAATGAAGAAGCTTGACCATATCGCAATATTTGTCGCCAACATGGATGACGGGATCGCTTTTTACAGGTCACTTCTCGGGGGCGATCCAGTGATCGCCGAGGTGCCGGAGCTGGGGATCAAATGCGCGTTTTTCGCTCCGTCCGAAGGCTCCCCGATTGAGCTTGTCACCTTCACTGGCAAGGGCGAACTGGAACACGGCGACGTGGTCGTTGCGATCGAAGTCGCGGACCTTGACGATGCGTTTGCCGAGTACAGGAAACTGGGCTGGAAAGTTTACGATCAGCCGCCCACCGAGAACCTTCCGCTGCGCCGGGGCTGGATCACGAAGAAGGACGGCCACGGAACGATCATCGAGCTTTGCAGGCAGGGCGACATTGCGCGCTTCATAGACAGCCGCAGAGCGGTGCCTCACTCCTGACGTTCTGCCTGACGAGCGGATCCGGTCTCAGATACTTTGATCGCCCCTGACTGGACGTCATCCCGGCCTCTCCCGCGATGAATTCAAGGCGCTTTACGAAGGGCGTCATGCCCGGCTTGGCGAAAAGCATGCCCGGCGCGCGGCCCGATATGTTCGCCGCTATCTGGAACCCCTGCCGGAGCTATTCACGGGCTCGAAAACGGAGCCGGAGCATGACGTCATCACCGAATTATGGTATGATAATCAAGCCGATTACGAAGCCGACATGGCGCATCTTTCGCAGCCGGAAGTGATCGCCGAAATTGTTGCCGATGAAGAAACGATCTTCGATCGCAGCAAGCATCGCATGTTCACAGTGGAAGAATGCGATTCCCGGCTTTAGCTGCCTAGCCCATGGGATACATGATGTCGGCGGAAACCTGGTCAATCGCCGCAAGCACATCGGCTGACAGTTCAAGATCGGCGGCGGCGAAAATCTCGTCCAGCTGATCTTCGCGCGTTGCGCCCACGATCGTCGAAGCGACGAAGTCATGTTGCTTAGACCAGGCAACCGCCATGGTGACGGGGCTCATCCCCGCCTCCGCCGCGATGTCCATGAAGCGCGTGGTCGATGCCAGACTTTTGCTGTTCCTGTAACGCGCGGCCATTTCCGCCTGGCGGCCCCCCATCTCGACATATCTGGTGAAGCGCGCGTCCGGCTTCTCGTCGCGGCAATATTTGCCGGACAGGACCCCACCGCCGATCGGCGAATAAGGGATCAGGCTGACGCCTTCGCGCCGGCAGATATTGGCCAGTTCATCCTCGAAACGCCGGTTGTTCAGGCTGAAATTGTTCTGGATCGTCTGGTAACGCGCGACACCCAGTTTTTCGGCGGTCGCAAGGCTCTTCATCAGCCCCCAGGCATTGTCGTTGGATGACCCGATGACACGCACCTTACCGGCCGCAATCAGTTCGTCGAGCACCTGCAGGGTCTCATCATGCGCAATTTCGGGATCTTGCCAGTGCGTCTGGTAAAGGTCGATGTAATCGACGTTCAACCGTTTAAGGCTCCCTTCGATTGCGCGGGTGATGTTGTGGCGATCCAGCGCGGTCCGGCTGGCCCGAAGCGGTGAACTGAACCAGATGTGGCTGGGCCCTGAAACCTTGGTGGCCAAAACCACAGCGTCACGGTTTTTCGATTTCAGCCACTTGCCAAAAATTTCTTCTGTGCGCCCCGCATAATGAGGGGCGGGCGGAACCGGGTAACCTTCTGCGGTGTCGAAGAAATTGATCCCGGCGTCGAATGCCCGGTCGAGGATACGAAGCGAGGTGGCCTCGTCTGCAAAACTGCCGAACGTCATTGTTCCCATGCAAATTTCGGAAACGACAATGGCCGACTTGCCGAGGCGACGGTTCTGCATCGAAATACTCCGCTGGCTTTCGCCGCCCGGGCCGGACGCGCGCATAGCGTGAAATGGAACAGGGATTCGGATATTGTCAAATTTGCCGGTCAGGCGCTTCTCTGAGGTTGCAGGAGGAGCGGTAGAGTGAACGCATGCGGCGGCGTTGCCTTCGACGCACAACCGGAATAGGTTTCGAAAAGATTTCGGCTGGCTGCATCAGGGAGGGGCGGGCTAATGCACAAGGAGCAATCCGATGGCGCAGGTGCAGCCAATCGCCGCATTGCGCTGGCACTGGTGCTGGCGATCATTGCCGCTCCGCTGGTTGCGGGCGGTGGCTATCTCGTCGCTCTGGGCGGTTCACCATACTACGTCCTGACGGGCATCGCGCTTGCGGTGTCGGCCTGGTACGCATTCGCGGGCAGCGACCGGGCGATTCAGGTCTATCTGGCGATGCTGCTCGCAACGCTGGTCTGGGCGCTGTTCGAAAGCCGCAATGTCTGGGGCATTCAGGCTCGGGTTCTTGCGCCTGCAATCCTCGCCGTCTGGGTTGCCTGGCCCTGGCTGAGGCGTGTGGGGGGCAGGTGGCTTGGTGCGGCGGCGGCTGTGCTGCTGCTGGCCGTCACTGTCCCGGTCTACCTTGCGGTCCGCGATCACGGATCGCTGCCCGGCACCGCGCAAAATGCCGCCCGTCCGCTGCCGCCGCAGAGCGGGGAATGGGCGCATTACGGCAATGATCTGGGGGGGACTAAATATTCGCCGATTGCCCAGATCAACACTTCGAATATTGGTGATCTGGAACCGGCCTGGATTTATCACACTGGCGATTTCTTCACGGGCAACGGGTTGCAGAACAATCCGCTGATGGTTGGCGATACGGTCTATGTCTGCACCTCGTCCAACCAGATCCACGCCATCAACGCCGAAACCGGAGCCCGGCGCTGGGCCTTCGACCCGAAGATCGACGCGCCGATATCCAGCGCGTGCCGCGGCGTTGCCTATTTTGTGCAGCCCGGCGCGGGAGGTGCTTGCGCGCAACGAATTATCTCTGCCACCGTTGATGCTCGGCTGATGGCGCTGGATGCGCGGACCGGCAAACTCTGCCAGGATTTCGGGGTAGGCGGATTTGTCGATCTCATGCAGGGCATGGGTAAGGTCTTGCGCGACTATTACTATGTCAGTTCCGCGCCCGTGCTGGTTCGCGGCAAAGTGATTGTCGGCGGCAACGTCATGGACGGCCAGATGACGGGCGAACCCTCCGGCGTGATTCGGGGCTATGACGCCGTGACCGGCCAGTTCGCCTGGGCCTGGGACATGGACCGGCCGGACCGGCACGGAATGCCGCCAGAGGGCGAGAGCTTTTCGCGCGGCACTGCAAACAGCTGGGCGCCGATGAGTGGGGATGAGGAACTTGGCCTAGTCTATGTCCCCACCGGCAACGGAACCCCGGATTACTGGGGCGCGCATCGTTCGCCAGGTACGGAGAAATATTCAAGCTCGGTGGTTGCGATCGATGCTGAAACCGGCGCTGAACGCTGGCATTTCCAGACCGTCCACCATGATGTGTGGGATTACGATCTGGCGTCACAGCCGACGTTGATCGATCTGCCAATGGGCGGAAAGAACGTTCCGGCCTTGCTGCAGCCGACCAAGCAAGGCGAAATCTTCCTGCTTGACCGCCGTAACGGCAAGCCGCTCTCGCCGGTCAAGGAGAAGCCGGTGCCCAAGGGCACCATGATGGGCGAACGCCTGTCCGCCACTCAGCCGATCTCGGTCGGCATGCCCGGTTTCGGGCGCGAGGTTTTGAACGAATCCATGATGTGGGGCGCAACTCCGCTTGACCAGCTGTGGTGCCGGATCAGGTTCAGACAATCGCGCTATGAGGGGCAGTTCACGCCCCCCGGGACAGACTGGTCAGTCCAGTATCCGGGCAATGTCGGCGGCATGAACCGGGGTGGCGTATCCGTCGACCCGCAGAACGGCTTGATGATTGTCGACTGGTTGCGCGCGCCGATCAGGGTCAGGCTCATCACCCGCAAGGAAGCAGACCGGCGCGGGATTGTCCCCTCTCAGGGGGGCGCGGTCCCGCATGTCGGCGTGCTTAATCCGCAAGGCGGCGTGGCCTATGCCGCGATTCTCGATCCCGTCATCATGTCGCCGCTGGCCATGCCGTGCCTCGAACCGCCCTATGGCAATATCGCGGTGGTTGATCTGAAGACGCGCAGGATCGTCTGGCAGAAGCCGCTGGGAACCAGCGTTGATATCGGCCCGCTGGGCATCGCTTCGCACCTTCCGCTGCCGATGGGGGTTCCCAGTTTCGGCGGTTCGATGACGACCGGCGGCGGACTGATCTTCATCGGCGGATCGCAGGAAAAGCGTTTCCGCGCGCTGGACCTGCGCACTGGCCGGCAGCTCTGGTCGCACCGCCTTCCGGCCGGGGGTAACGCCAACCCGATGACCTACATCAGCCCGGAAAGCGGGCGGCAATTTGTGGTCATCGCGGCTGGCGGCAGCATCGTGCTAGGCTCCGGCTCGTCAGACCAGTTCGTCGCTTACGCCCTTCCCAGGAAGTGAGCCTGGCTGGATGAGGCTGGACACGGGAAACGTACCCGCAAACTGGCCCTAGACTGTCCGCGACAGCGCAGCAAAGCCAAGCGCGCTGGCGAAGGTGGCAAGGCGGCGTTCGCGTTGTTCCATCGCCAGCGCATCTGCGCCCCACAGCTCGGCCTGCCAGTCTTCCTCCAGATTGGCGATGCCCCAGAGTGCCGCTGCATCGGCCCCGTCCTCCAGCGCGGCCAGCGCGACGGTGAGCGAGGCAGCGAGCGATGCCAGCGTGTTGAGCGCGGCAAGAGTGAAATCATTCTGCCCGGCCAGATGCGCGCCCAGCGCCGCCAGCGTGGCGGATGGCTGCGGGCGGTGAATGATCCCGCTGATTCGCTGGAAGCGAACGCCGTGTCGCGCTTCGGCGGAACAGAGCACCGGTTCCCACATTACCTCTTGGCGAGCGAACAGCGCTTCGTCAGGATCGGCGCGGTAACACAGCGTATCGGTTTCGGCGAAACGCAGCAGGCCGGCAACCGCAGCCTGGCGGTCAGCGCTGACCACATCAATCGCATAGTCGGCCAGATCGCGCAGCGGAAAGGTGGAGGGGACGATTTCATCACCCTGCGCCGCCCATTCCCCTGCCAGTGCTTCGGCCATGGGGCGCGAGGACAGCAGTTGCGCCTTGCCGCCCTGCGTCCTGATTGCGCGCCCGTCGAGCGTGACTTGCCAGCCATCGCCCGCCTGCGCGATCTCTACCACCCGGTAAAAGCGTTTCACGGCCGCGGGCTGCGCCACGCGCGCGCCAGCAGTTGCGGCGCGATCAGCGCATCAACCAGCCCGACCGCCAGCAGCACCCAGGCAAGAGGGCGGGGCAGAGCGAGCGAATCGCCAAGGATCAGCAGCGCGATCACGACAAAGGCGACCCCGCTGATCCGTACCGCGGAAATCACGATGAAACGCGAACGGGCCTGATCGTCCGCCTGCCGGTTGCGGGGGGCCTCGATCATCCAAGCAGTTCCATGATGGCAGCGGGCGTTGCGGCCACGCCGCAGGCCCCGGCCTCGCGCAGCTCGTATTCCTCATGATAGCCCCAGCCTACGCCGATGGCCCGCACGCCCGTATCGACCGCCATGATGATGTCGAAGGCCGTGTCGCCAATCATTACCGCATCTTCGGGCTGTGCGCCTGCTTCGTTCAGCGCGGCCTCCAGCATGGCCGGGTGTGGCTTGGAGGGGTGGCGGTCAGCCGTCTGCAGCGTGGTGAAATGATCGGTCAACCCATGCGTGGCGAGGCAATGCTGGAGCCCCATGTCCGATTTGCCGGTGGCGACGCCCAGCAGCCAGCCTGCCCTTCGCAGATCGTCAAGCAATTGCGCCATGCCCGGAAACAGCGGTTCGGCGAGAGTTCCTTCGGCCCGCGCGCTGCGAAACGCCTGTTTGTAAAGCTCGGTCAGTTCGCCACGCGTGCGCTCGTCCAGATCGGGGGCGAGATGGCGCATGGTGCGTGGCAGGCTGAGGCCCACCGCGCGGCGGACCAGATGATGATCGGGTGCAACCAGCCCCAGCGCGGCAAAGGCGCTGTCCATCGCGCGGCAGATATCGGCCTGTCCATCTACCAGCGTGCCATCGCAATCGAAGACCGCCAGCCTTGTTGCGCGCGCAGTCACGGCCGACGGCCCCTCGGCGCGGCTGGTTTGCCCGTGCCGCGTGGTTTGGCCTTCGTGGATTTCGCCGCTGGCTTCGCCGGACCGCGGCTGCGCCGTTCGCCCCGTCGTTCCTTGCGGACCTGTTTGGCATGCGCGCGTGCGGCTTGCTTTTTCTCCGTCCGGTTGCGTTCTGGCAGCGGGGTGATGGCCGGATCAGCGGCACTGGTGCCACTGTCGAAACCCAGCTGTTCCATGCTGGCCGCAAAATGTTCCGGCAGATCGGCAGTGACGTCCAGCGGCGCGCCATCGGGGTGATCGATTACCAGCCGCCGCGCGTGAAGATGCATCTTGCGGCTGATGCTGCCGGTCAGGAAGGCATCCTGTCCGCCATATTTCCCGTCACCCACGATCGGATGGCCGATGGCCGCCATATGCGCGCGCAATTGGTGCGTGCGTCCGGTCAGCGGCTGCAATTCGACCCAGGCGGCCCGGTTTCCGGCGCGATCCACCACGCGATAGACGGTCTTTGCCGCTTGTCCGTTGTCCTTGTCGACATGCATCTTTTCACCGCCGGTGCCCGGTTGCTTGGCCAGCGGCGCATCGATGGTCCCCTGCGCCACATCCGGCACGCCTACCACCAGCGCCCAGTAGATCTTGGTGGCCGCGCGGCTTGAAAAGCGCCTGGAAAAGAATGCGGCGCTGCCCGGCGTCGCCGCCACCAGCAGAACGCCCGACGTATCCTTGTCCAGTCGGTGGACCAGGCGCGGGCGCGGCCCCTTGTCTGCGGAGAAAGCGTCGAGCAGCCCGTCGACATGATGATGCGTGCCAGTGCCGCCCTGCGTGGCAAGGCCAGGGGGCTTGTTAAGCACGATCGCGGCCTTGTCGCGATGTATCAGCATCGCTTCGACGGCTTGCAGTTCATCTTCGGTCAGTTCGCGGCGCGGCTGGGCGGCACGCGTCGTTTCCGTTCCGCCCGGCGGCACACGCAGCGTTTGCCCGGCGGCGAGCCGGTCTTCGGGCCGGGCACGTTTACCATCGACGCGCAACTGGCCCGTGCGCGCCCAGCGCGAAACCATGGCGAAGCCGATCTGGGGCAGGTGGCGCTTGAACCATCGGTCAAGCCGGACGCCATCATCGTCCGGCGCGACGGTAAACTGGCGGACAGCGGCAGGGTTACCGTGCTCGCTCACCCGGCGATCCGCATGGCAATGAGGCCCAGATACAGTCCGGTCACCCCGGCGAGCAGGGATACCGCGGCGTAGGTGAAAGCGAGCGGCGATTGCCCGCGCTCGATCAGCAGCATCATTTCCAGGCTGAAACTGGAAAATGTGGTGAAGCCTCCCAGCAGGCCGACTCCAATCAGCAACCGCCAATGATCGCCACCCTGACCATGGCGGGCGAGAAACCCCGCGAGCACGCCCATCGCGAAACTTCCCACCACATTGGCGGTCAGCGTCGCCCAGGGAAAGGCGGTGATGGTGTTGGGGCCAAGCCAGTGCGTCATCAGGCGGCCGAGCTGATAGCGCAGGACAGCGCCCGCGCCGCCGCCCAGTGCGACCAGGCCGGTGGCGGTAAATTGTTGAGGCATTGTCATGATCGAAGCCTTAGCCGCGACCGACGTCATTCGCCAAGAAATTGTCGCCCGGTGCAAAAGCGATCATTGCGCGGGCACCACGTCGCCCCGGGCCGCGCGGCGAGCCAGTTCGCGCGCGGCTTCCAGATCGGCAAAGGCCTGGGGCGATTCCTCCAGCGACAGGTCCCAGTCGATATCCTTGCCTTCGCCCAGATTGGTAAGCTGCACGTACATCCAGGCGAGCTGCATGTTCGATTCCATGAGGTTGAATGCGCGATCATCCAGCTTGCCGATATAGGCTTCGCGGTCGAGCAACATCGTCTCCTCGATCATCGGGACTTCCGTCGCTTCGCCATTGAGCAGCTTTGCCGGAAAATCGGTGGATGCGCAGAATGGCCGGGCAAGGCCGATGACGTCAGTTGCATCCTCATCCAGAGCCGCCTCCATCGCATCCAGCGTGCGGAACCGCCTGTGATCATCAACGGCATGGTGGCG
Source organism: Caenibius sp. (assembly GCA_030830695.1). Classification (GTDB taxonomy): domain Bacteria; phylum Pseudomonadota; class Alphaproteobacteria; order Sphingomonadales; family Sphingomonadaceae; genus JACKKV01. Next base: position 10,557 of record JAURML010000069.1, read on the forward strand.
ATAGGGCGGGCGCGGCGCGCATACTCCATGAAATAGGCCTCGCGGCGCAGCGTTCGTTCTGCTTTTTTGCGCGCCAACGGGCTGCCACTGCCCATTGCCCCGATCATGGCCGGTGCATCATAATTGCCGCCCGAGATTTCCAGCAGGTCGAGACTCTCGGCATTGAGCATCGCAATCACCGCCATGGACTGTTCCATGTCGAATCCGCCCTTGTGAAAATCGGCGGCGTTCATTTTCACCGAGAGAGCGAAATCATTGCCAACCGCACGGCGCATGGCGCGCAAGCTTTCGATCATGAACCGCGCGCGGTTTTCCAGGCTACCGCCCCACGCATCATCGCGTGTGTTGCACAACGGACTGAGGAAAGATGAAGCCATGAAGCCATGCGCGGCGTGCAACTGCACACCGGTGAAACCTGCCTCGCGCGCGGTGGCCGCGACCCGCCCAAACCGTTCGATCAGATCGAGTATCTCCGCTTCGGTCATGGCGCGCAGCATGCCGAAGCCCTCCGGCGGCAGGCCCGCCATGTTGGCAGAGGGCGCCATCGGATGCGCCTGGACGTCGATCGGCGTCTGGCGGCCTGGCTGGTTGATCTGCATCCACAATTGATTGCCTGCGACCTGCCCAGCCTTTGCCCAGCGCCGCAATGCGTCGATCCCGCCATTATCATCGATCACGATATTGCCGGGCCGTTCGCGATGCGAATAATCAACCATGACATCGCCCGAGATAAGCAGGCCTGCCCCGCCTTCGGACCAGCGACGGTAAAGCGTGACATTGAGTTCGGAGGCGTGGCCCAGTGGGGTTGCCAGACCTTCCTGCGTTGCGGATTTGCCGATCCGGTTCGGCAGCACCGCACCGCAAGGCAAGGTCATGCTTTGGGCGATTCGCTTTGCGGCGGTCATTATGTTCCTTCTCCCTGACCGGTTGATGTCATCAATGAAAAGACGCGGCTTTTCCGAACTATTATCTGATTTTCATGATTGCCCCGGGCGGGATGGCAAGACAAGTGGTTGTTGATGCGCACGCGCGCGAAGAGCGCAGGCAAAGCCTTGCCATTCTGTCGCGATTCCGATAGGGGCGCGTGCAATCGAGCCGATCCCCATGGGATTCGGCACAGTTTGCATTGTTTCAGGAATGGCGGCCCCGCATTGAGGGCGTCTGTCCGCAGAGTTTGGGGTTTTTGGTTTTATGCAGATCATGGTTCGCGATAACAATGTCGATCAGGCTCTCCGCGCGCTCAAGAAGAAGCTGCAGCGCGAAGGGGTGTATCGCGAAATGAAGCTGCGCCGCCATTATGAAAAGCCCAGTGAAAAGCGCGCCCGTGAAAAGGCTGCCGCCGTGCGCCGCGCCCGCAAGCTGGAGCGCAAGCGGGTGGAGCGTGACAGCGCGAAATAAGGCGGGCTGTGGGCGTGGCCTGACAAGGTCACGCTTGATCGCCAAACGCTGATGAGCCAAGAGGGCGCGGATTCGTTTCCGCGCCTTTTTGTTTGCAGGCACAGACAGACAGGTCGGCGCACACCCAAGGGATTATCCGATGACCGAAGTTACCCGCGTTCCCATCCTGCCGATCAAGAAGGGCTCGGTGCCGAAATTGTGGCTGGGCGTGGCCGCGCTGGCACTGGCCGGGGCCGGGCTCGCCTGGGCTTCCGTGCCACAGGGCCTGGAGATAGCGGAACTGACGGCCGGCACGGGCGCCAGCCCGGTGGACGGGCAGGTTGCCATCGTCAGCTACACGGGATCGCTGCAGGATGGCACGGTGTTCGACAAGGGTGAACAGGTGCCGATGCCCGTGGGCAGCACGATCCAGGGTTTCGACCAGGCGCTGCGCCAGATGAAGCCGGGCGGGAAGTATGACATCACGATCCCGGCGCACCTCGCCTATGGTGCTCATCCGCCGATGGGTTCGGCAATCCCGGCCAATGCCGATCTCGATTTCGAGGTTGAACTGCACGAAGTCCTGTCGCGCGAGGATTTCGACCAGCGGATGAAGGCCATGCAGCAGATGATGCAGCAGATGCAGCAGCAGGGCGCACCAACCGGACAATAACCAACAGGAGAGTGCATGGCCGACGCGCGAGGGTAACCCTATCTGCAGGACTGGCCCTTGCGGCCTTGGATCCTTGCCGGTTTTCTGGCGCTCTGCGGGCTGGCCATTCATCTGCTGTCGCAAGGCCATCATGACAGCGCCGCACGGGTTGCGGCGGCGGGCTTCTTCTTTTTTGGCGGGGTCGCTCTCGCCCTGTGCCTGTTGCGCGAAAAATGGCTGGAACCGGCTGTTTTTGCGGCGGTCATCGGGGTGGTGATGGGCGGGCTGGCCTACCATGTCGTCGAACTGGACGGACGGGTGGCGGGGGAGCAGTTCAGCTTTTGCGCAGGCATAGTCGCCACGTTGCTCGCCCTGCCGTTATTCCAGGCCGGTTTTCACCGCAGCCGCTTCGCCACCCCCTATCGCGACACGCATTTCCATTTGTGGAGTGACGCGATCAGCGGGGCGGGCGCGCTCGCCTTCGTCGGGTTGAGCTGGATGTTGCTGCTGGTGCTTGCCTCATTGTTCGGCTTGCTCAAGATCGATCTGCTCAAGGATCTGATGGACGAAGGCTGGTTCGGCTGGATGTTTTCCGGCGCGGCGCTGGGCGGTGCGCTTGGCGTCTTGCGCAACGAACTCAGGGTGCTCGGCACATTGCAGCAGGTGGTCATGGCCGTCTTCGCCATTCTGGCCGTGCCGCTGGCGGCGGCGCTGGTGCTGTTCTTCATCGCGGTGGCCGTGTCCGGTCTCGATGTCCTCTGGGAAGCGACCCGCAACGCCACGCCGCTTCTGCTGGCCAGCGCGGCGGGCAGCTTCATCCTGGCCAACGCTATCGTGCGGGACGCTGACGATGCGATGAGCAGGTCGCGCATCCAGCGGATCGCGGCCATGATGCGTTGCGCTGGGATTTCGGCGAGGCCGGAAGGGAGGCGCTGGCAAAACTGTTGAAGAGCGATAATGCGCGCATCGCGGAACTGGCGGGAGAGGCACAGGCGGCAGAAAGCCGGCCATGGCTGGCGCTGGGGGAAAGGCGCCCCGGAGCAGCGCGGCTGGCCAATCTGCACAGCGACATTGCGGATCCTGTCTTGCTGGAAGCGGTCCGGCGCGAAATACGAAAGCACGGCTGGATTTGCGAGGAAGCATGCATCGCACTGGATCTTGGCACAGATGAAAAACAGCGCCGCCGGGTGGCGATCGTCGCCGACAACGACGTAAGTCATTATATTCTCGCGCCGTCAGGCGATCTGGAGGGTTTCTACAGTCTGATGCCGGGCGAAGAGACGCCGTCCGCTGCGGCAAATGCAGCGCCGCTGTCCGGCAAACCAGCCGTTGAAATCCGGACTGAAACGATCCGCCGCATTTTCGTGAACGGCAGGCCCGTGGGGCAACCGTTCAAATAAGCCGCGCCGGGGCCATTCCCCCGCTTGAAGGCAGGGCCATGGCAGGCTAACGCGCGGGCCATGTCAGTCGATAAAGCAAACGTGGCGAAAATCGCCTCATTGGCGCGGATCCGGATGAGCGACGATGCCCTTGACCGGATGGTGCCCGAATTGAACCAGATTCTGGACTGGGTCGAACAGCTGGGCAGTGTCGATGTCACCGGCATCGAACCGATGACCGCCGTGATCCCCAACACGCTGCGCCTGCGCGACGATGTGGTGGATGCCGACCCGCTGACCGGGGGCAACCGCCGCGATGCCGTGCTGGCCAATGCGCCCGCTGCTGAACACGGCTTCTTCGGCGTGCCGAAAGTAATCGAATGACCGACCTTGCCGATCTCACCGTCGCCGCCATCCGTGCCGGCGTGGCGCAGGGCAGCTTCACCGCGCGTGAAGTGGCTGAAGCGTTCAACGCCAATGTCGCGGCGGCGCAGGATGCGCTCAACGCCTTCATCGTCGCCACGCCCGAACAGGCGCTGGAAGCGGCCGACCGGGTCGATGCGGCGCGCGCGGCGGGCCAGCCGCTGGGCAAGCTGGCTGGTGTGCCGATCGGCATGAAGGATCTCTTCGCCACTTTCGATGTGCAGACCACCGCGGCCAGCCACATCCTCGAAGGCTTTCGCCCACAGTACGAAAGCACCGTCAGCCAGAAGTTGTGGGATGCGGGCGCGGGGATGCTGGGCAAGCTCAACCTCGATCAGTTCGCCATGGGCTCGTCCAACGAGACGAGCTATTTCGGTAATGTCGTTTCGCCCTGGCGGCGCGCGGGCGATACAGCCCAGCTTGCCCCCGGCGGTTCCTCAGGCGGCAGTTCAGCGGCGGTTGCGGCGCGGCTCTGCCCCGCTGCCACTGGCACGGACACCGGGGGATCAATCCGTCAGCCTGCCGCCTTTACCGGCATTACCGGGATCAAGCCGACTTATGGCCGCTGTTCGCGCTGGGGCATCGTCGCCTTTGCCAGCTCGCTCGATCAGGCGGGCCCGATGGCGCGCGACGTGCGCGACTGCGCGATCATGCTGGAAGCGATGGCGGGCTTCGACCCGAAGGACGCGACCAGCCTCGATCTGCCCGTGCCCGAATGGGAAGCGGGGTTGAGCGCCGACCTTTCCGGCAAGGTGGTGGGCATCCCCCGCGAATACCGGATGGACGGGATGGACGGCGATGTCGCCAAAAGCTGGGACGATGGCATCGCCTGGCTGAAGGATGCGGGCGCGAAAGTGGTGGATGTCAGCCTGCCGCACACGCAATATGCGCTGCCTGCCTATTACATCATCGCCCCGGCGGAAGCTTCGAGCAACCTCGCCCGCTACGATGGCGTGCGCTATGGCCTGCGCGACCTGCCCGCAGGGGCCGGGTTGCAGGATATGTATGCCGCCACCCGCGCGGCGGGCTTCGGGGATGAGGTGAAGCGCCGCATCCTGATCGGCACGTATGTGCTGAGCGCCGGGTTTTATGATGCCTATTACACGCAGGCGCAGAAGGTCCGCACACTCATCAGCCACGACTTCAAGTCAGCATTTTCGCAATGCGATGTGATACTGGCGCCAACCACGCCGACGGCGGCCTTCGCCCTGGGTGAGAAGAGCGGCGACCCGCTGGAAATGTATCTGAACGACGTGTTCTCCGTCCCCGCCAGCCTCGCGGGCCTGCCTGCGATGTCGGTCCCTGCCGGGCTGAATCGCGAAGGGCTGCCGCTGGGCCTGCAGATCATTGGCAAGGCCTTCGACGAACAGGGCGTGCTGAACGCCGGGCTGGCGATCGAACAGCGGGTCGGGTTCGTCGCGAAGCCGGAGAGGTGGTGGTAAGATGAGTAACTACCGCATCCACGGCGCAACCGGCGAGTGGGAGGTCGTTATCGGCCTCGAAGTCCATGCGCAGGTCACCTCCAGCGCCAAGCTGTTTTCCGGCGCTTCGACCGAGTTCGGGGCGGAGCCGAACGCGCAGGTTTCCCTCGTCGATGCCGCCATGCCCGGCATGCTGCCCGTGCCCAACCGCGAATGTATCCGCCAGGCGGTGCGTACCGGCATGGCGGTCGGCGCGCAGATCAACAAGTGGAGCCGGTTCGACCGGAAGAACTACTTCTACGCCGATCTGCCGCAGGGCTATCAGATCAGCCAGCTCTATCACCCGCTGGTGGGCGAGGGGAGCATCGAGGTCACGCTGGACGAAAAGGACCCCGAAGGTTCGACCAAGACGATCGGGATCGAACGCATCCATGTGGAACAGGACGCGGGCAAGCTGATGCACGATCAGCACCCCACCATGTCCTATGTCGACCTCAACCGGTCGGGCGTGGCGCTGATGGAAATCGTCAGCCGCCCGGACATGCGCAGCCCGGCGGAGGCTGGGGCCTATCTCGCCAAGCTGCGCTCGATCCTGCGTTATGTCGGCAGTTGCGATGGCAACATGGATCAGGGGTCCATGCGCGCGGACGTCAATGTTTCCGTTCGTCGTCCGGGCGAACCGTTCGGCACGCGCACTGAAACGAAGAACGTGAACTCTGTCCGCTTCGTCATGGCGGTGGTGGAAAGCGAGGCCCGCCGCCAGGTCGATCTGATCGAGGACGGCGGCACAGTGGTGCAGGAGACCCGGCTCTATGATCCGGACAAGAACACCACCCGCGCCATGCGCAGCAAGGAAGACGCGCACGATTACCGCTATTTTCCCGACCCGGACCTGCTGCCGCTGGAACTGGACGATGCCTTTCTGCACGATTGCCGCGCCAGCCTGCCGGAGCTG
>JAURML010000002.1 GCA_030830695.1 Caenibius sp.
CGCATCAGATCGTCCATCGTATAGACCTTGGGCGTGCGCACCAGCCCGTTGATCATGAAGCGATGGCGGGCCGGGTCAACGTCCTGCCAGCCCTGATGGTGGCGTTCGAAATGCAGCCCGCTGGGGGTGATGATGCCGAACAGCCCCTGCAACGGGGCAAAGGAAACCGAAGCCGCGCCAACCCTCGTCAGGCCCGGGCTTTCGCGCCGAATGAGGTTTTTTTCATATTTTGAAGGCGATCCGTAAGGGTTGGACGCGACTGGCTTGCCCAGGGTTTTACTCCAGGGCGGAAGGTCGAGAATCTCGGGATCGCCGCCGGTTTCGCCCGCACGCAGCGGCAACGCCGCGCCCGCGGTGACCGCCGCAGCGGCGATCATGGCCTGACGCAGGAAATCGCGTCGGCCGGAACTGACCGCCGCGATCTGTTCCTGCGACAGGAAGTTTTCCGGCGCGCGGGAAATTCTGCCGCGTTGTTTGTTTGATCCGGTCATCCATTCCCCCGACACAGCGGCAGGCCAGGGTAAAGCGGACCTGCGAGAGTCGATATTTTTATATTTACATTATCAGTGTATGTTTGTATTTGATTGACTGTCAAGCGGCTTTTTCGGATTGGGCCGCATCAATTGAACGCAAAACGGGAAGTTGGATTGAACATCATGGAGAACCGGTTTTTTGCCGATCGGGCGCTTGCCGAAATGGCGACGGAACGGCTGAAGATCTTTGCCCAGCCGCAGCGGCTGATGATTCTTTCCGCCTTGCTAGATCAGGAACGTTCGGTCGGCGAGATCGACGACGTGACCGGCATCGGTCAGCCAATGTTAAGCCAGCAGCTCGCCATCTTGCGTCGGGCGGACATGGTTCGCACGCGGCGCGAGGCGCGGCATATTTATTACGATCTGGCGGACGAACATATGCGCCTGTGCATCAGTTGCATGCAGGCGATGCTGACCGGGGCGAAGGATCCGGTCGCGGCGATTGAAAATGCAGTGGAAAGCCTCGCCGCCTGAGCGCGCGCTTGGCCTGGGTCAGGAGTAGGAACAGAATGACGAAAGTGCTTATCACCGCAACCACCGCCCTGGCCGGGCTGACTGCACTGCTGGTCGCAAATCTGCCCGCAAATGCCGCAGGCGCTGCTCCGGCCAGTTTCGCCATGTGCGCCACCTGCCACAGTGTGACCGCAGGCGGTCCGGCCAAGATGGGGCCGCATCTGGCAAAGATCATGGGCCGCAAGGCGGGCAGCGTTTCGGGCTATGCCTATTCCCCCGCACTCAAGGGTTCGGGAATTACCTGGACCGCGGCGCAGATGGACAAGTGGCTTCAGAACCCGCGCGCGCTTGTTCCCGGCAACAAGATGCCCTTCGCCGGCGTTTCCGACAAGGCCAAGCGGGCGGAACTGATCGCCTATATGAAAACGCTCTGAGCGGGCAGTGATCGCGCGCTGGCCTGGTGGTCTGCTGGCTTTTGTCGCCGCGCTTGCTTCAGCGCCGAGCCTGGCAGGGCCAGAGTCTGCCCGGTATGTCGCCGCACCCCGGTTGCCGGACAGTTTTGACCGGCTCAAGGCGCCGTTGCCCGCACCGTTCGATCCCGCCGCCAACGCGGCGGCGCAACTGGCCGAGGCGCGCGCCCGCGCCAGGCGCGAAAACAAGCTGCTGCTGCTGGAACTGGGCGCCAACTGGTGCGGCTATTGCAGGAATCTGGCCGGGACCATGGCGCTGCCGTCCATGCGCGCCTTCGTGCAACGCCATTTCGTCGAACTGCCGGTCGATGTTGGCCGCTTCGACCGGAATCTGGAAATTGCGGGCCGCTATGACGTTGATCCATTGCCGGGTGTTCCCGTCGTCCTGATCGTCGATCCGGTAAGCGACCGGGTGCTGAACGAAGGGCAAGTCAGCCTGTTCGTGCATTTGAAGCGGCCCGGCCCGCAAGGGATCGCAAACTGGCTGGCGCAATGGGTTCGGCCGGCAAGCGGAGGGTAAGCTCCTCCAGATTAAATCGATGCTCCGGCGGATTCCCGTTGCCAGAGACGGCCCGCGCTGAAAGATTGCGCCCGATCTGATCCGGCGGGACAAGGGATATTCTGGGTATGAGCGATGTGGTGATCGAACGCGCGGCAGGGGTGGCGATTGTCCGGCTGAACCGGCCCGAAGTGCTGAACGCCCTGTCGCCCGCCATGCTGAAGCGCCTGTGCGACAGTTTCACGGAGCTGGACGGGGATCCAGAAACCCGGGTCATAATCCTGACCGGCACGGGGCAGCGCGCCTTCAGCGCGGGGCTGGATCTGAAGATCCTCGGTACTGATCCTGATGCGCTGCAACTCGTTGAGCAGAACGATCCTTCGGCCGCGATGAGCGCGTGCCGCAAGCCGATAATCGGTGCGCTAAACGGGTTGGTGGTTACGGGTGGATTCGAAATCGCTCTCAATTGCGATATCCTGATCGCGTCCACCGCGGTCAGATTCGCTGACACGCATGTGCGTGTGGGCCTGCTGCCCGGTTGGGGGCTGTCCCAGCGGCTGTCGCGTCTGGTCGGCCCCTATCGGGCGCGGCAAATTTCGTTGACCGGCAGTTTCGTGGAAGCGCAGACCGCGCTGGACTGGGGCCTGGTTAACGAACTGGTCGCCCCGGATCGCCTGATGGGCCGGGCCGGGGAAATCGCCGCCGCGATCGCGCGGGTCGATCCGGAACTCATGAGTGAGTACAAGGCAATGATAAACAGGGGATTTGAGGATAATCTCCAATCCGCACTGGCGATGGAGCGGAAGGCTGCCTGGGCGCATAATCTGGGCGTCTCTTCGCCCGAACTGGAGCAGAGCCGCAGGGGTCTGATCCGGGGCGCAACCTCGTAACGCACCTGAACAGGGGAAGAATCGCCGCAGCGCCTTGCCTTGGCCCGAGCGGGCGCGATAGCCCTTTTCGACAGGCGACCGATTCTCTCGATTTGGCAGGGGCGGCGCTGATTTACGGAACGGGATTGCATCAGGATGAGCGAAGCGGATTGCGACAGCATGGCTGACGAAGCGGGCGAAACCGCTGCCCTGCCGCTCGATCCGCTGCCGCTGACCGGATGGCATCGCGCGCATGGTGCGCGGATGGTGCCCTTCGCAGGCTACGACATGCCGATCCAGTATGACGGGATCATGGCCGAACATCACTGGACCCGCAGTTCGGCCAGCCTGTTCGATGTGAGCCACATGGGCCAGTTGCGCGTCACCGGCGAAGGTGCGGGCGAAGCACTGGAAGCGGTGCTGCCCGGTAACATGACCGGGCTTGGCGAAGGCCAGGTGCGCTATTCGCTGTTGCTGGATGAAAACGCGGGCGTGCTGGACGATCTGATGGTCACGCGCATGGCTGACGGTTACTATCTCGTCGTCAACGGCGCGACCAAGTGGGATGACATCGCTCATCTGATTGAACATCTGCCCGATGAGATCACACTCAATCACATGACCGATCATGCGCTGCTGGCGCTGCAGGGACCGGGCGCGGCGGGGGCCTTGGCGGCTCTGCTGCCGGGGGTGGAGGCGCTGTTCTTCATGCACGCGGGCGCATTTGCATGGCAGGGGCATGAGCTGTGGGTCAGCCGGTCAGGCTATACCGGCGAGGACGGGTTTGAAATCAGCATCGCCGCCGATGCGGTCGAACAGCTGGCTGATGCGCTGGTGGCGCTTGACGCGGTGAAGCCAGCCGGACTGGGCGCGCGGGATTCGTTGCGGCTGGAAGCGGGCCTGCCGCTGTATGGGCATGATCTCGATCCGCTGACGGACCCGATCAGTGCCGGGCTGGGCTTTGCCATTCCGCGCGCGCGCCGTGAACAGGGCGCATTCATTGGCCATGCGGCGCTGATGGAACGAATTGCCTCCGGGCCGGTGCGTCGCCGGGTCGGGCTGCTGCTTGACGGACGTCAGCCCGCGCGCGAGGGCGCAACGCTCCTGTCCGGCGGTCGGGAAGTCGGAACCGTCACCTCCGGCGGATTTTCGCCTACGCTCGAACGCCCCATCGCCATGGGTTATATCACGACTGGCCTGGCCGCCACAGGAACCGCACTGGAGGTCGAGGTGCGGAACAAGCGCCTTGCTGCGCAGGTTTGTGCATTGCCCTTTGTCCCCCATCGTTATCATCGCAAGGAAGGCTGAGAAATGAACCGGTTTTTCACCGAAGAGCATGAATGGATCGAGGTGAACGGTGATATCGCCACTGTCGGTATCACCGATTACGCACAGGAACAGCTGGGCGATATCGTCTTCGTCGAATTGCCGATGCCCGGCACGCGGGTTGACCGGGGCGGGGAAGCTGCGGTGGTGGAATCGGTGAAGGCCGCGTCCGATGTCTATGCGCCGGTCAGCGGCGAGGTCGTGGGGGTCAACGAACAGCTGGAGGACGAACCCTCGCTGGTCAATGAGAGCGCGGAAACGGGCGGCTGGTTCTTCCAGCTGCGGTTGAGCGATACGGCCGAATTGCAGGGGCTGATGAATGAAGAGGCCTATCAGGCCTATGTCGTGGCACTGGGCTGAGGCGAAGCGGGCAGCGTGCGCTATCTTCCCCTGAGCGATGCCGATCGCGGCGAAATGCTGGCACGGATCGGTGCGCCTTCGGTTGACGCGCTGTTCGCCGATGTCCCGCAATCCGCGCGGCTGACGGGGCCGGTCGCGGGCCTGCCGCTGCATGCGCCGGAACTGGCGGTCGAACGGCATATGAGCGCGCTGGCGCGGCAGAACATGGTCGCGGGCGAGGTGCCGTTTTTCCTGGGCGCTGGTGCCTATCGCCACCACATTCCCGCAACGGTCGATCACCTGATCCAGCGCGGCGAATTCCTGACAGCCTATACGCCCTATCAGCCCGAAATCGCGCAGGGCACGCTGCAGATCCTGTTCGAGTTCCAGACGCAGGTCGCGCGCCTGTTCGGCTGCGATGTCGCCAATGCCTCGATGTACGACGGTTCGACCGCCTGCTGGGAAGCGATTTCGATGGCGCGCCGCATCACCCGGCGCACTCGCGTGCAGATATCGTCAGGGCTGCATCCCCATTATCTCTCCGTCATCCGCACCATGGCCCGTTTTACAGGTGACGCGGTGGAGGCGCAGGCGCCCGAACTGAGCGCGCAGACGGATGTCGCCGCGCTGGCCGGTGCGATCACTGCTGATACCAGCTGCGTCGTCGTGCAATATCCTGACATTCTGGGCCGGATTACCGACCTTGCCCCGCTGGCCGAGGCGGTGCACGCGGCAGGCGCGCTGCTGGTGGCGGTGGTGACCGAACCGGTGGCGCTGGGCGCGATCCGCAGTCCCGGCGAGATGGGCGCGGATATCGCCGTCGGCGAAGGGCAGAGCCTTGGCGTCGGCCTGCAGTTTGGCGGCCCCTATCTGGGCCTGTTTGCCACCAGCCAGAAATATGTGCGCCACATGCCCGGCAGGCTGTGTGGCGAAACCGTGGACGCAGAGGGCAAGCGCGGCTTTGTGCTGACGCTATCCACACGCGAACAGCATATCAGGCGCGAAAAGGCGACCTCGAACATCTGCACCAACTCCGGCCTGTGTGCACTGGCCTTTTCCATTCATATGAGCCTGCTGGGTGACAAGGGCCTGAGCGGTCTGGCCCGGCTGAATCACGAACTGGCGCTCAAGGCGGCTGAACGGCTTTCCCGTATTCCCGGCGCAAGCATCTGCAATGATAGTTTTTTCAATGAATTTACGCTGATCCTGCCAGGCGATGCGCGCGCGGTTGTGCGCCAGCTGTCCGAAGCGGATGGCATCCTGGCCGGGGTTCCGCTGGGCCGGCTGTATCCGGATGAGGATGCGCTGGCGGGCGGGTTGCTGGTGACCGTGACCGAGACGACTCAGCCCGATGATGTGGAGCGGCTGGCCATGGCGCTGGAAAGGGCACTGGCATGAGCCTGAACCAGAGCGGATGGCGCCCCGAAGCGCCTGCGGGCGATAGCCGGGGGCAGGGCGCGCAAACCGCCACCGGCAATCGGGCGCTGATGCTGGAAGAGCGGCTGATTTTCGAGATTGGCAGCAGCGAGAGTTGCGGGGTTGACTTGCCCGCGCCTGACCCGGCCGCTCCGCCCGCGCGGCTGGGCGGGCTGGAACGCGCCGCGCCAGCAGGCTTGCCCGGCCTTTCGGAACCGGAGGCGGTGCGCCATTACACCCGCCTCAGCCGCCAGAATTACGCCATCGATCTGGGGCTGTTCCCGCTTGGTTCCTGCACCATGAAGCACAATCCGCGCCTGAATGAAAAAGTGGCGCGGATGCCGGGCTTTGCCGATGTCCACCCGCTGGCACCGCAGGGAGCTATCCAGGGCGCATTGGCGGTCATTCATGAGCTGGGCGAATGGCTGAAGGCGCTGACCGGCATGCCCGGTGTGGCGATGAGCCCCAAGGCGGGCGCGCATGGCGAATTATGCGGCCTGCTGGCCATCCGCGCTGCACTGGATGTGCGGGATGATCCGCGCGAGGTCGTGCTGGTGCCGACCAGCGCGCATGGCACCAACCCGGCGACGGCGGCTTTTTGCGGCTATCGGGTGGAGGAAATCGGCGCGACTGCGGACGGGCGGGTGGACATGACGGCGCTGGAGGCGCGGATCGGCCCGGATGTTGCCGCGCTGATGATCACTAACCCCAACACCTGCGGGTTGTTCGAACGCGACATTCACCGCATGGCTGAAGCAATTCATGCAGCGGGCGGGTTCCTTTACTGCGATGGCGCCAATTTCAACGCCATTGTCGGGCGTGTGCGCCCCGGTGATCTTGGCGTGGACGCCATGCACATCAATCTGCACAAGACCTTTTCCACCCCGCATGGGGGCGGCGGCCCGGGTAGCGGGCCGGTGGTCTTTTCCGAAGCGCTCGCGCCCTTCGCACCGCTTCCCGCCGTGCGCCTGGCGGACGGGCGCTTCCATCTGGTCGAGGAAGAAACGCAGGCTGACCACGGCCACGGCCAGAGCTTCGGCAGGCTGGCCGCCTTCCATGGCCAGATGGGCATGTTCACCCGCGCGCTGGCCTATATCCTCAGCCACGGGGCGGACGGGCTGGCGCAGGTTTCCGGCGATGCGGTGCTGAACGCCAATTACATCCTGCGCTGCCTTGAAGGGGAACTGGACGCGCCCATCGCCGCGTCGGGCCCCTGCATGCATGAGGCGCTGTTCAGCGACAAGGGCTTCGCGGAAGGTTTCTCCACGCTCGATCTGGCCAAGGCACTGATTGACGAAGGTTTTCACCCGATGACCATGTATTTCCCGCTGGTGGTCCATGGTGCGATGCTGGTCGAGCCGACGGAGACGGAGAGCAAGGCCGCGCTCGATCAGTTCATCACGGCGCTGGCCTCGCTCGCCCGGCGCGCGCGCGAAGGCGACCCCGCGCTCAAATCCGCGCCGCATTTTGCACCGCGCCGGCGGCTGGACGAAACGCTGGCGGCGCGCAAGCCGCGCCTGGTGTGGAGCGAGGAATAGCCTGTCCTAAGCGGTGGTCGCCTCGCCTTGCGCGGCAAGGTCAGCCCAGACCCTGTTCCCGGCCAGCAGCACGCCCAGAAAACTCAGTGCCGCAGTTGCCGCCAGGTAATAGCCGACCGCCGCCAGTCCGTAATGCATGGTCAGCCCCTGCGCGAACAGCGGCGTCAGCCCGCCGCCCAGAATGCCCGCCATGTTGAAGGCAAAGGACATGCCGGAATAGCGCAGCAGCGGAGGAAACAGCGTGGGCAGGAAGCTGCCGACAGGGCCATAGCACAGGCCCATCGCAAAAAATCCGGCGGACAGGAACGTCACTATTTCAGCCGGGCTGCCGCCCAGCAGGGGCGCCATCGCCAGCGCGACCGGGATCGTCAGCGCGCAGCTGGCCATCAGGACCCGTCTTCCGCCGAAGTAATCGCAGGCAAAGCCTGACACGACGATGCCGACGGCCAGGAACAGGATCGCCAGCAGCTGGTATTTCAGGAAGGCGTCGCGCGCGATCCCCAGCTCGCTGGTGGCATAGCCAAGGGCGAAGGCCGTGGTCGTATAAAAGATCGAAAAGCTGATGACGCAGGCGAATGTCGCCGCGATCACGGCGCGCGGATGTTGGCGAAAGACCGCGGCGATGGGGATGCTGGGCGGACGTTCACGTTCCAGCGCTTCGGCAAATCTGGGAGTTTCGGCGATACGCAGGCGAACCCACAGACCCACCGCGATCAACGCCGCGCTGCCCAGAAAGGGAATGCGCCAGCCCCAGTCCATGAACTGCCCGTCAGACAGCCACATCCCCAGCAGGATGAAGAAGCCATTGGACAGGATAAAGCCCACGGGCGCACCCAGCTGCGGGAACATTCCGTAACGGGCGCGCTGGCCCGCTGGCGCATTTTCCACCGCCAGCAGCGCCGCGCCTGCCCATTCCCCGCCAAGCCCGAAGCCCTGGCCAAACCGCAGCAGGCACAACAACACGGGCGCGGCCCAGCCGATCGTGTTGTAGCCCGGCAGGAAAGCGATCAGGAAGGTGGACAGGCCCATGATCAGCAAGGACGCGACCAGCGTGGACTTGCGTCCGATCCGGTCCCCGAAATGGCCAAAGGCGATTGCACCCACCGGCCGCGCAAAAAATGCGACGGAAAAACTGGCGTAACTCAGCAGCAGGTCCAGTCCGGGCTGATCGCTGGGGAAGAACAGCGGCCCCAGCACCAGCGCGGCGGCGGTGGAATAGATGTAGAAATCATAGAATTCTACCGATGTCCCAACCAGCGCCGCGCCAAGCACCCGCGCCCGCGAATTCGTCGCCTGCCTCACTGAAATTCTCCCCCTGCTGGCCCGCCGCTTCAGGCGAAAAAGGCCGCTTGCGCTTCTGCGCTGATGTCCAGCCCGGAAACCCGCGCCCGCTGCAGCACCGTCCAGTAATAGCGATAGCTGGCCCGGTCGTATAATTCGTCCTTGTAACGGATCGGCCCCCAATCGGCCGCCTGCGCCGCCAGCAGGATCGCCCCCGCATCGGCGGCTTCCGAAAAATCGGGCCGCATGGCCTCGACAATCGGTTTGATCTGGGCGGGATGAATGCTCCACATGCGCAGGAAGCCGAACTCGTGGCGCGCGCGCGAGGCATCGGAGCGCACCTGCGATTCATTTTTCAGATCGAGGCAGACGTTATGCGCCGGGACCAGCCCGTGGCCGAGCGCGGCCGCGCAGATTTCGGCCTTGGCGCGCGCCATCAGCCGGTGTTCGAACTGGCCGGGGCTGCGCATGGCCGAAGCGGGAATGGCCCCGTGATGCGCGCTGATGAAATCCATCGATCCGAAATCCAGCACGCGCAGCCAGGGCAGGGCGGCGATTGTCTGGACATCGGCCAGCGCGCCATGCGTCTCGACCAGCGTGTGCAGTGGAATTTCCCGCCCAATCCCGCGTCTGGCGCAGCCTTCGCGAATATAATCGATGATTTCGTCGAGTTGGGCGGCGCTGGTCGGCTTGGGGATGGTGATATGCGCAACACGCTCGGCCGCACGGTCCAGAACAATGTCGATATCCGCCCGGCAATGGGGATGTTCGGGGTCATGCACCCTGATGCCGAGCTGGCCGAAGCGGTTTTCACCAGACATGATCAGCCCGGCCACCATTTCGGCATGCGCGCGTTCCTGCCCGGCGGCGGCGCCATCTTCGCAATCGCCGGTGATATCGAAGACCGGGCCCAGTTCCTCCTGCAGGTCCAGCGCCTTGCGGATCAGCTTTTCCGCACCCGCATAATGATCGCAGGCCGGGATGACGGGAGTGGGCTTTTCGCGCTCATACAGCGCGTCAGCCGGGTGAACGGGGTGTGCCATGGGTTCGTGCCTGCATTGCTGGATCTGTGCGGGCGCTATGGCATGGCCGTGACCGCATCGGAAGGGGCGGTGCAATCAGCTCAGCAGCGTTTCGCCGATCAGCGCGAGAATCCGCACGTCGATGGCAACACCTTGCGCCCGCTTGCCGGCCAGAAAACGGTTGAGATCGGCCAAGGCGACACGATGCGGAACGATGTTCTCGTTGTCCGTTCCGCCGCCCGGCCCGACTTGTTCCAGCCCCGACGCGCGCACCAGGGTGAAGCTTTCGCTGACCATGCCGGGGGACGAGTAATATTCGCCCGCATCTTCCAACCGGGCGGCCCGCCAACCCGTTTCTTCCACCAGTTCACGGCCCGCGGCGGCGAGGGACGATTCGCCCGCTAGCCCTTCGTCGTCGCCGATCAGCCCGGCGGGCAGTTCGATGCAGTTGCGCCCTAAGGGCACGCGATATTGTTCCACCAGCAGCACATGGCCATCTTCCACCGCCATGACCACGGCCGCACGAATGCCGCGCGAACGGGCCACATATTCCCAGCGGCCCTTTTTCTTCGCGGTGATGAAGCGGCCCTGCCACATCACCTCTTCGAGCATGTTCGCGTCGGGACCATCAAGGCTCATATCTCGATCAACCTGTCTGGCAACTCGTTAGTGTCCGGTCCGTCATGTGGAAGGTGCCTGGCAAGCACGGCGCCGACCTGTTCGATCGCAGCCACCATGGCATCGGCAATTTTCCCGCCACGCAGATGAGCGAGCATGGCCAGCATCGCCTCGCCCCACACGGATTCATCGACCAGCGCGTTTATCGCAGCATCAGCCACGATCTCTGCACGGCGTTCAGCCAGCGAGAGATAGATCAGGATGCCGGTTCGCCCATGTGTGCGTCGTTCGGCCCCGATGCGGAATGCGGCGATCGCCTGTTCGTGCACGCGGCGCGTCTTGACTGGCGACGGCACCAGCCAGAGCCGGAGCGGGCGCCATGACTGGATCAGCCAGACTGCCGCAAATTTCAGCGTTGCGACAAGCGCGGCAAGCGCGAATGCGGTGGGCGCATCCCATTCATGATTCCAGCGGCTAAGCACGGCCCCGAACCTTGCTGTCAAGAAGGCCGGGAACATGGCGATCGCGCCCAGGGCCACGAAGCTCGCCACTGCGGACCAGGCCAGGCGCACATCGCCATAATCGTCGGAACTGTCCGTCACGATGGTGACGATTTCGCCGGAACTATGCGCCTCGGCCGCTGCCACGGCATCCGACACCAGCTGGTGATCGCGTTCAGTCAGGGGGAGGGTACGGTTCGTCATCGGCCTTACCAGCTCCCGCTTGATCCGCCGCCGCCGAAGCTGCCGCCACCGCCCGAAAATCCTCCGCCCGAAAATCCACCGCTGCCGCTCGAACTGCCGCCACCCCAGACGATGACCGGGCCTGCCCCGCCGCCATAGGCCCTGCCACCGCGAACCCTGCGGATGATCGGCAGGACAAAGAAGAAGAAAAAGAACAGCAGCCAGATAATCATGGGCAGGGGAATGCCGCTTTCGGGCGTGGCACTGGCGCTGGCCGCCACTTGCCGTGCCTGATCTTCAGGCAGGGTCAGTTGAGTGATGATCGCATCGATGCCGGCCACGATCCCGCCCGGCATGTCGCCAGCCTTGAAGCGGGGCAGGATGTCATTCTGGATGATAAGGTGGGAAAGCCCGTCAGTCAGCACCGGTTCGAGGCCATAGCCGACCTCGATGCGCACCTTGCGTTCATTGGGGGCGACGATCAGAAGCGCACCATCGTTGCGCTCCTTGTCGCCGATCCCCCAGTGCCGCCCCAGTTGATAGCCGTAATCGGAAATCTCGTAACCCTGGAGGCTCGGCAGGGTGGCGATAACCAGCTGGCGTTGCGACTGGCTTTCCAGCCCCGCCAGCTTCGCATCCAGCTGAGTTTCGACATCGGGCGGGATGATATTGGCGGCATCGACCACACGCCCGGTCAGGGCCGGAAATTCCTGCGCCATCGCAGCAACCGGGCTCAACCATGCGGCCAGCAGCAGGGCGAGCCAGCCCAGGCCGCTCACCCGCGTGAGGCGGGGAGGGCGGGAACGCGTCAGAGTTTGCCTTCAAGGCTGGGGGCAACTTCGTCGCCCGGCGTCACCGCCTGATAAGGCACCATCGGCTTTGCGCCGTAAATCACCTTGGCAGCGATGATCGACGGGAAGGTGCGCACTTCCGTATTATAGGCGCGCACCGCTTCATTATAATCGCGGATTGTGATGCGGATGCGATTTTCCTGCCCTTCGAGCTGGCTCTGGAGCATCTGGTAGTTCTGGATGCTCTTCAATTCGGGATAGCGTTCAAAATTGGCAAGCAGCCGCCCAAATCCGGCAAGCGAGCTGGAAAGCTGCGCCTGTGCGGCCTGGAACTGCGCCATTTTTGCAGGATCGGTCAGATCGTCCGCATTCAACTGGATGCTGGTGGCCTTGGCCCGCGCTTCCACCACGCCGGTCAGGATTTCCTTTTCATTTTCCGCTGCGCTCCGCGCGACTTCGGCCAGATTGGGGATCAGATTGGCCCGTTCCTGGAAGGCGGCCTGCACATCGGCCCATTTGGCCTTGGCGGTTTCTTCTGCGGTGGGCACGCTGTTGATGCCGCAGGCGGCAAGGGCGGTCAGCAGAACGATGGCGGCAAGGTTGCGAAGCAGGCGCATGAGCAGATCCTTTGTTGGCACGGCAGCGGCAAGATAGCGATCGCTGCGCCAGCATCAAGCACATGTGGCCGTGTTACAATTCTTCGCCGATGGCACAACGCCCGGAAGATTGTTTCAGAAGGAGGGAATTGAATGTTGTCCGAATTCAAGGCGTTCATTGCCAAAGGAAACGTCATGGACCTGGCGGTTGCGGTCATCATCGGCGGCGCGTTCGGCACCATTGTTACATCGCTTACGGCCGATATCATCATGCCGATCGTCAGCGCCGTGTTCGGCGGCGCCGATTTCACATCCAACTTCATCCTGCTCAGCACCCCGGCCGGCTATGAAGGTTCGCTGAGCGATTATGCCGCGCTGAAGGAAGCGGGCGCGGTGATGATCGGATATGGCGCTTTCCTGACCGCGCTGATCAATTTCCTGATCCTGGCGTTCGTGATCTTCCTTCTGGTGCGTTATGCTAACAAGATCATGAAAAAGCAGAAAGAAGCAGCCCCTGCTGGCCCCAGCGAGATTGATCTGCTGACCGAAATCCGCGACGCACTGAAGAAATAGGCCAGCGCACCGCATCGCCGGTCACTTCACATTAAGATAACAGGCCCTATATGCGGTGGTGCCGGACCTGTCCGGCTATGGCGATAAATTGCGGTGTGCAATAGGCACAGCGGACCCGGGGGCAGTACCCGGCGGCTCCACCACCTCTCCTGGTGTCACAGGGGAAATGACGGGGCCGAACCAGGATCGACGTGTGTTGAAAAGCATTGTTTTTGCCCGGGCTGAGTAACCCGTTCAAGGCTCAAAACTCACAAGTGCCAATGACAATGAAGCACTTGCTCTCGCTGCGTAATTCTAGGGGCTAACGCCCTGACTTTACAAAGCCAAGAGCACGGTTCGGACCGAACCGGGTAACAGAATCGGAAACCGGGCGTCCGGAGGGTACGTAGCAACAGAAACCCTCCACCTATTTCTCTTTAGCTGTGGCGTCTGCTAAATCTATCGAAGGCGACAAAAACCGCGCCTGCCATGATCCATGTGCCAATCTCCAAAATGATACTGTCGATCGCCCGAGATAGAAGAATCATGCCGCCAAAGATTGCCAGCATGATGACGACGAACAGGCCCAGGACCAGACAACCTTCCAAGTTTGCCGGCACATAAGACCAAGCGACCCCGTGAAACAGCTTGCGTGGTTTTCGGCTCAACGCAGATTCAGCCCTTGGATACCGCTTCTTTCAGCGCGTTTTCATGTTTCAGGCAATCGAGAATCTTGGCACCGGCCATGAACACCGCTCCGGTGCAGGCGAGGAACAGCAGCTTGCCACCCCAGCCGGGATATTGCTGCAGGTAAATGATGCCCCGCTCGCACGCGCCCAGTGCCAGCGCGTAAATGATCAGGCAGGCTTCGAATCGCGTCTTGATGACAAACAGCCTGCTGACTTTCCCGAGCATCTGATCCCTTTCCTGCCGCCCAAAGCGGCGTATCCGGATACCAGCAAACATCATGCCAGACCTTGCCTTCCGCGCAAGTGGCTGGTTAACGCGCCGTTGAGTGTAAATTGGCCCGACAATCCGCTGTTTCTCGGCACACTCTTGCCCTTGTCGCCCCCATCGGCCATAGGCGCAGCGCCTTTTTCCACGCTTCTTCATCCATGCCGGAGGGCTAGCCGGCATCGCGATGATGGATCGCATTTCGGGGATGAACCATGAATGATCGTGTTGAGCGCGCCGGCCTGCGGGTCGAAGCGGGTCTGGCCCAGTTCGTCGAAAGCCAGGTAATTGCCCCCCTGGGCATGGACGCCAGCGCGTTCTGGCAGGGCTTTGCGGATATTTGCGCCACTTTCGTGCCGCGCAATCGCGAGCTTTTGGCCAAGCGTGACGCGATCCAGGCGAAAATCGACGCCTGGCACGGGGAACGCGCGGGGCAGCCGCATGATGCGGCGGCTTACAAGGCGTTCCTGAGCGACATCGGCTATCTCGTGCCAGAGCCGGGCGACTTCACGATCGCAACACAGAATGTGGACAGCGAAATCGCAACCATGGCCGGGCCGCAGCTGGTGGTTCCGGTGCTGAACGAACGCTTCGCCCTCAATGCTGCCAATGCGCGCTGGGGCAGCCTGTATGATGCGTTTTACGGCACGGATGCGCTTGACGCGCCGCCCGCACGCCCCGGCGGTTATGACGCGGATCGCGGCGCGGCGGTGATTGCCCGCGCCAGGGCGTTTCTTGACGAGGCGGTGCCGCTCGCCAGCGGGAGCTGGACGGACCTGAGCGATGCGGGCGCAATCGTGCTCAACGATCCGGCGCAGCTTGTCGGCACCAGCGAAAAGGGCCATCTGTTCCGCAACAACGGCTTGCATATCGAAGTGGTGTTCGATCAGGATCATCCGATCGGCAAGAGCGATCCGGCGGGCATCGCTGACGTACTGCTTGAATCTGCGCTGACCACGATCATCGATCTTGAGGATTCGGTCGCCGCCGTGGATGCGGACGACAAGACCCATGCCTATGCCAACTGGCTGGGCCTGATGCGCGGGGATCTGGCCGCCAGTTTCGCCAAGGGCGGGCAGACGGTCAGCCGTGAACTGGAAGCAGACCGCAGCTATACCGCGCCTGACGGTTCCAGCGTGTCGTTGCCGGGCCGCAGCCTGATGTTCGTGCGCAATGTCGGCCATCTGATGGGCAATCCGGCGATCCTGTTGCCAGACGGTTCTGAGATTCAGGAAGGGGTGATGGACGCGGTCATCACCAGCGCCATCGGCAAGCACGATCTGGACGGGCTGGGCCGTTACCGCAACAGCCGCGCGGGCAGCATCTATATCGTCAAGCCCAAGATGCACGGGCCGGAAGAATGCACGCTGACCAACGACCTGTTCGATGCGGTGGAAGACCTGCTCGGCCTTGCCCGCCACACGATCAAGGTTGGCGTAATGGACGAAGAACGGCGCACCAGCGCCAATCTGGCGGCCTGCATTCATGCGGTGAAAGATCGCATCGTCTTCATCAACACCGGCTTCCTCGATCGGACGGGCGATGAAATCCATACGTCGATGCGCGCCGGGCCGATGATCCGCAAGGCGGCGGTCAAGGGTTCGGTCTGGATAGATGCCTATGAAAAGCGCAATGTCGCCATCGGGCTGAAACACGGCCTGTCGGGCCGCGCGCAGATCGGCAAGGGCATGTGGCCCGCGCCTGACATGATGCGCGACATGATGGAACAGAAGATCGGCCATCCGATGACCGGGGCGAATACGGCCTGGGTGCCGTCACCCACCGCCGCCACGTTGCACGCGCTGCATTATCACAAGGTCGATGTCTTCGCGCGTCAGGGCGAGATTGCTGCCGCTGGGATCCCGCCTCTGGATGCGCTGCTGACCATTCCGCTGGCCGATGGCACCAACTGGTCGGACGAGGAAGTGCGCGAGGAGCTGGACAACAACGCACAAGGGTTGCTGGGTTATGTCGTGCGCTGGATTGATCAGGGCGTGGGGTGCTCCAAGGTGCCGGACATCAACGATGTCGGCCTGATGGAAGACCGCGCCACGCTGCGCATTTCTTCGCAGCACATGGCCAACTGGCTGCTGCATGGCGTGTGCAGCAAGGATCAGGTGATGGATTCGCTCCATCGCATGGCTGCAAAGGTCGATGCGCAGAATGCGGGCGATCCGCTGTATGAACCGATGGCGGGCAATTGGGACAGTTCGATCGCCTTCCAGGCCGCCTGCGATCTGGTGTTCAAAGGCGTGGAGCAGCCGAGCGGCTATACCGAGCCGCTGCTTCATGCCTATCGCCTCAGGAAAAAGGCGGCTGCCTGATCAGCTGAGAGCGCGGGCCACCGCAACAAATTCCGCAATGCTCAGCGTTTCGGCGCGGCGTTGCGGATCGATGCCGAGGCTTTCCAGCGCTGCCAGCGCGCCGGGAAGCCCCTTCATGCTTTGGCGCAGCATCTTGCGGCGCTGACCGAAGGCGGCTTCGGTCACGCGCTCCAGCATTCGCGCACTGACGGCACTGGGCATCGGTGCGGGCGTGACGTGGATAATCGCACTCATCACCTTGGGCGGTGGGGTGAAAGCGCTGCGGTGCACCTTCATCGCCAGCCTGGCGGCAGAGCGCCACTGCGCCAGCACGGCGAGGCGGCCATACGCACCGGTGCCGGGCGTCGCGACGATCCGCTGCGCCACTTCGAGCTGGAACATGAGGGTAAGCGATGCCCATTGCGGCGGCCAGCTTTCGCCCGATAGCCAACCGGTAAACAGCGCCGTGCCGACGTTGTAGGGCAGATTGGCGACGATATGGAACGGGCCTTCGATCCCGTGCGCCAGCTTCATCGCGTCACCTTCGATTACCCGCAACCGGCCGGGGAAGGCCGCTTCCACCTCGGCAAGTGCGGGCAGGCAGCGCGGGTCCATTTCGATGGCTGTGACCCTGGCGCCCGCGCGCAGCAGCGCCCGGGTCAGTCCGCCGGGGCCGGGGCCGATCTCCAGCACCTGCTGGCCATCAAGCGAGCCGGGAATGGCCGCGATCCGGTCCAGCAATTGTTCGTCGAAAAGGAAATTCTGGCCCAGCGCCTTCGATGCGCTCAGCCCGTGGCGTGCGATCACCTCGCGCAGAGGGGGGAGGGCGTTCATGTCGCCGCGCGCCGTGCCGCTGCCTCGCCCGCCATGCGGATCGCCGCGATCATTGCGCCCGGATCGGCTGCGCCGGTCCCGGCGATGGCGAAGGCAGTGCCGTGATCGGGCGATGTCCGCACGATGGGCAGGCCCAGCGTCATGTTCACCCCGTGATCGAAATCGAGTGCCTTGAGCGGGATCAGCGCCTGATCGTGATACATGCAGATGGCGACATCGAAGCTGTCGCGCAGATGAGGCGAAAACAGCGAATCCGCGGGGTGTGGCCCGCTCGCGTCAATGCCCATTTCGCGTAGCGCGGCGATGGCGGGCGCGATGACCAGCGCTTCTTCCCTGCCGAACCGGCCACCTTCCCCGGCATGAGGATTGAGCGCGCAGATGGCGAGGCGCGGGTTGGAAATCCCGAAGTCGCTGGCGAGGCCGCGTGCCGCAATTTCGCTGCGGCGGCGGATGAGGTCTGCCGAAAGCAGACCGGGCACTTCGGCCAGTGCGCAATGCACGGTGAGGGGAACGGTCCTGAGCGAGGGGCCGGCGAGCAGCATGACCGCATCCTGGGCTGAAACGCGGCAAGCCTCGGCCACGAATTCCGTCTGGCCCGGATGGCGAAAGCCGACCTGTGCGAGCAAGGCCTTGGCGATGGGGCCGGTCACGAGCCCAGACGCCGCACCTGACAGGGCCAGCTCCGCGGCGAGAGTGAGCGAGGACAAGGCAAGCTGCGCACCCGCGCCATCCGGGTTGCCGGGGCGATAGGGGCCATCGCCAGTACCCAGGACGGGCAGGGCGTCGGCGAAGGCCGCCTGCGCGTCTGCCGGGTCAGTGATCGGTGCGATCGCGATTTCCAGCCCGCGCTGTTCGGCGGCGTCGGCCAGCAACCCGGCCCCCTGCGCCACGAAGAAGGGCGGCAG
>JAURML010000070.1 GCA_030830695.1 Caenibius sp.
GCCGGATTGCCGAGGCGCTCAAGCTGCACGATGACCTGCTGGATCATGGCGAGACTTGCTGCCCGAACCGCGTTGCCCGGTTGACCAGGCTGGCGGGCATCAAGGCGCAGATCGGCTACAAGCGCCGACCGGGCAGCCATGGTGGCAAGCCGTTCCTGGCGGTCGACAACACTCTGGACCGCCAGTTCGCCGTAGCTGCGCCGGACCGGGCCTGGGTGACAGACATCACCTACATCCGCACCCTGGAAGACTTTGCCTATCTGGCTGTCGTGATCGATCTCTATTCCCGCCGGGTGGTAGGTTGGTCGATGCAGAGCCGGCAGACCACCGACGTGGTGCTGCAGGCGCTGCACATGGCGGTATGGCGACGCAAACCGAAGCAGCGGGTGCTTATCCACTCGGATCAGGGCTCGCAGTTCACGAGCATGGACTGGGCTGCGTTCATCCGGGCGCACAATCTTGAGCACTCGATGAGCCGGCGCGGCAATTGCCATGACAACGCTGTTGCCGAGAGCTTCTTCTCCTCGCTAAAGCGCGAGCGCATACGGCGTCGAACATACAAAACCCGGGAGGAAGCCCGGCAGGACGTGTTCGATTACGTCGAGATGTTCTACAACCCAGTGCGCAAGCAGGTCAGAAACGGGATGCTGTCTCCCGTCGAGTTCGAACGGCAGCAGATTTTGAAAGCGGAAGGCGTCTAGAAAACTAGGGGCTATTCAGTCTGTCCTTCCTTCAGGCCAGACTCTAACCGCTCGTGGAGGAAAATCAGGGGGTCACGTCAGAAAGCAAATGGCATTCTTGCCGCGACCCCGCTCATCTCGGGTGCCCCGACATTCAGGCTTCGCGCTGATCAAGGGGCGATTTCCTCGCCGTTCCAGGACAGCAGCTTGCCGCTCTCGTCGGGACCGGCATCGAAAATCACCCCGAGCAGGTTGAGCGCGGCCTCACGGCGGTTGGTCAGTTGCCCTTCGGGCAGATTTGACTGGAAGGGCTTGGAAAGCGCCGTATCCACCGTTCCGGGATGCAAGGCGATGACGGCTCCCTGCTTGTGGGTGCGCGCCATCTCGATGGCGAAGTTCTTCACCAGCATGTTCAGTGCCGCCTTGCTGGCGCGATAGGAATGCCACCCGCCTATGCCGTTGTCTGAAATCGAGCCGACCTTCGCGGATATCGCCGCCAGCACGAAGCGCTCGTCCCGCGGCATCAGCTCCAGCATGTGCCGTGCGATCAGGGCAGGCCCTATCGCATTGACCCGCATGACCTTTTCCATCGCTGCCGGATCGATGGACCGGAAACTGCGCTCAGGGCCCGTGCCGTCTTCCAGTGTCAGCACGCCACTTGCGATGATTACCAATTCGGGCGGCGCGGCGGCCATCTCCTGCGCGGCAACGGCGATGGTCTCCACGTCTTCAAGATCGAAATGGAAAGGGGTGACAAACTGGTGCTTGGGCACCTCTCCCGATCGTGAGCCGGCGTAGACCTGCACGCCCCTGTCCGCGAGCACACGGCAAAGCGCTGCGCCGATACCGCCTGAAGCACCAAAGACTGCCGCACGACCGGGCCAGTTTGAGGATTCCGTCACGATGAGCTTCCTACCATGAAGTCATCAAACTAGGGAATGTGACAAATTTGGAAACATGGTCTTTCCGCCATGACATACGGTGCCAGACGCCAAGCCCAATTACGTCCGGCTGGAGGCGATGTCGTTTGAAGGAAATGGGTTTCATGTCGGTTCCGCTAGGCGGCGAAGGGCCACAGGTGGAGACGGTTTAGCGTTAGACTGACAGCACCGCGAGAAACCGGTGGTCTGAAGGCCGCTGTATTCGCATTCGAAAGGAAAAAGCCGCTCTTCCAATAACGAACGGAGGCGCTTTCGTTTCTGCACGATGCACTAATTGAAGCTTGCCTGCGAATGGATCGCCGGCCTTCTAGGCCTGTATCAACCGCCACGGATCCGATACTCGAATGATTGGCATTACAAGACACGCAAAATGTTTTTCCGGGACTAGCTTTCTGCATCGCGCCGGTGCGCTGAGCCTTGAGCGTTACAAGCCAAGCCTATATCGACCACTAATGGCCATCACAGACACCAGCCCCCAATATTCGGGCGCGCTGCCGCCCATTGCACAGTGGCTCGGCTTGGCTGGGCTGCTGCCGCAGGTCGTTGCAGTACTTCTTATTCTCGACGGCGAGCCTGCGTGGCGCTTCTCGGCAGCCGCAATGGCCTTTGCTTATGCCGCATTGATCTTCAGTTTTCTGGGAGGGATGTGGTGGGGGCTTGCTGCGCGCGACGCTGACGCGACGCCGTCCTGGATATGGGTTGCTGCGGTCGCCCCGCCGCTGATCGCGTTGGGCTCGGCATGGCCGTGGGCGGTTGGCGAACCTTGGCCGGGGCCGTCGCTTGTGCTGCTTGGGGCCAGCTTGATCATATCACCGGCGATCGACCATCGCCTCGGCCGGCTCGGCCTCTGCCCCGATGGCTGGCTTGTCTTGCGCTTATGGCTCTCGTTTGCCTTGGGCGTTCTCACCGTGATTGCCGGGCTTGCCCCCTGATCATTCCCCAGACAGGCGGTGCGCCAGCCGCTGCAAGGCTGGCCGCCCCTTCAGGAAAAGCCGATACAGCCTCTCGAGCAGCCATAAGAATGGCAGAAACTTCGCCGCCAGCCCCAGCGGCCGCAGCAGCGGAATGGCGCGCCACATCGCGGCAAACGCTGCTGCACCCGACAGCATGGTGCCGTCCTCACAGGCATGAAAGCGCTTTAGCAGCGTAGCAGAATCGATCGGGCAAGATTGCAGCTTCTCGTCGATCGCGATGAAGCAGATCCGCTCTGCTCGGTCGAGCCGACGCATCAAGGCGATCTCGCGCCTACAAAGCGGGCATCCCGCATCGTACCAGATCAGTAGTTGGTTCACGCCCCCGCCATAGATAAAAGGGGACGACAAGTCATCTGGGGCGCGATTATGAAAACACGCAAGAAGGCCGATTTCCCGACCAAGGTCTGCGCGACCTGCCAGCGCCCTTTCGCATTACGCAAGAAATGGGCCGCCGTGTGGGACCAAGTGCGCTACTGTTCGGACCGTTGCCGCGGCCAGCGCCCATCATCCGCGCCCAGCACGGGTACCAACAATGACTGACATTCGCCTGATCCTCGGCGATCAGCTGTCTCCGTGCCACAGCTGGTTCGACCAAGTCGATCCGAATACCATTTATGTTCTGATGGAGGTGCGGCAGGAAACCGATTATGTCCGCCATCACGCTCAGAAGATCATCGCGATATTCGCCGCAATGCGCGATTTTGCCCGGCGCTTGCGCGATATCGGCCACCGGGTCGAATATCTCGGCATCGATGATCCAGCTAACCTCCAGTCGCTCACGGCCAATCTGGACAGGCTGATCGCTCAGCAGGGAGCGACCCACCTGTCATGGCAGGCACCCGACGAATGGCGTCTGGATCAGCAACTGGCCGACTATGCTGCCGGTCTCATGATCCCAGCGCGGATGGTCGACACCGAGCATTTTCTCTCCGCCCGCGATGAGGCCGCAACCCAGTTTGCCGGGCGCAAACAATGGCTGATGGAGAGTTTCTATCGCCGGATGCGCCAACGCCACGACGTGCTGATGGATGGATCTGGCCGTCCCGTCAGCGGGCAATGGAATTTTGATGCCGACAACCGCAAGCCATGGGCCGGCGCCCCGCCCGAACCCAGCGACCCTCGGCCGCACCACGACCATAGCGAGCTTTGGCAGACGATCATGGCAAGCGGGGTCGACAGCTTCGGCACCCCCCATCATCGCGATTTTCGCTGGCCGCTCAATCGCGACGAGGCGCTAGTCATGCTTGATGGCTTCGTTCGCCATGCCCTGCCCCGCTTTGGCGATTTTCAGGACGCGATGCACAGCAAAGCCGCACACCTGTTCCATTCGCTTCTGTCGTTCGCGCTCAACGTGAAAATGCTCCGCCCACGCGAGGTAATTGATGCCGCAGTTGCAGCTTTTCAAGCTGGTCATGCGCCGCTCGCCGCGGTCGAAGGCTTCGTCCGCCAGATCCTTGGCTGGCGCGAATATATCCGCGGCGTCTATTGGGCACGGATGCCCCACTATGCGGAGGTAAATCTTTTCGGTCATACCACCCCCCTGCCGGGCTGGTTCTGGACCAGTGAGACCAAGATGCGCTGTGTCGGCCATGCGCTTGGACAGTCGCTTGATGGGGCGCATGCGCACCATATCCAGCGGTTGATGGTGATCGGCAATTTTGCGTTGCTTGTCGGGCTGGACCCGCAGGAGCTGCATCGCTGGTATCTAGGAATCTATATCGACGCCTTCGAATGGGTTGAACTGCCCAATACGCTTGGCATGAGCCAGTATGCCGATGGGGGAGCACTCGCGACCAAGCCTTACGTTTCATCGGCGGCCTATATTGATCGGATGAGCAACTATTGCCGGGGCTGTCACTATGATCGCAAGGCGCGCATTGGCGATGATGCCTGTCCATTCAACGCACTCTACTGGGATTTTTTCGATCGCAACCAGCCAATGCTTGTAGCCAACCAAAGGCTCGGCATGACCTTCCGCCAGCTTGAGAAGATGGGAGAAGAAACCCGCCGGGCGATTAAGCAGCGAGCGGCATATATCCGGGATCACCTCAACGATGTTTGACCTATGGACATTGCTTCTGCCGAAAAGCCCCTTGGCGGACCCAGTCGGCTGCCTGCGGCCTTGCTCCCAGTTCATCATGTCCGCCGTCAGAAAATTTAGCACAACTCTCGGCGTAGGATTGCGGAGAGCGGGCCAATATTTTGACGGTACTTGCGCCCGTAAAATCCGAAGTTTTTCTGCGCAAATCGTACACACGGTTGTTTAATAGATCATAAAGCATTGTAAATAATACGTTATATCTATCGACGACCGCCCTCCGAAGGCAGAGGCCACAGGTTCGAATCCTGTCGGGTGCGCCATGAATGTGAACGGTGGACAACGGCGCCATCAGCCAATGGACAGCTGGCTTCGGTTAAACGCCCGTCGGCGCGATTGCCATGCTCCCTCCTCCCCCTCCACAGTGGCAATCGCGTCCCTTTCCCTTGCCGCCCGCGCGACAAGGGCGCAGCGCCAGGGCGCTCGCCGCCAGAGCGAGCGCAAAGGATCAGCGCGGGGCCATGCGGATCGCGCCGTCAAGCCGGATAACCTCGCCATTCAGCATCGGATTGGTGACGATGCTTTCAACCAGCATTGCATATTCTGACGGATCGCCAAGGCGGGACGGGAAGGGCACCTGCTTGCCCAGCGAATCCAGTGCATCCTGAGGCAGGCCCATCAGCAGCGGTGTAAGGAACAGGCCCGGCGCAATCGTCATCACGCGCACCCCGAACTGGGCCAGATCGCGCGCGATGGGCAGCGTCATGCCGACCACGCCGCCCTTGGACGCCGAATAGGCTGCCTGACCGATCTGACCGTCATAGGCCGCCACTGATGCGGTGTTGATGACAACCCCGCGTTCCCCCCCGTCCAGCGGAGCAGCCTTCGCTGCGCGCGCGGCAAATTTGGAAAGGACATTGAAGGTGCCGATCAGGTTGACGTCGATGATCTTGCGAAACGCATCAAGGCGCTGCGGGTTGCCCTCCTTGTCAAGCACGCGTGAAGGCGTGCCGATTCCGGCGCAATTGACGAGAATGCGAGCGGTGCCATGCGCGCTTTCCGCATCGGCAACCGCCGCGGCGACCGATTCATCGTCAGCCACATTGACGGAGAGGAAGCGGCCACCGATGGCGGCCGCATGTTGTTCGCCCAGTTCGGGGTTGAGGTCGAAAATGGTGACCCTGGCGCCCCTGTCCGCAAGCATCCTTGCGGTGGCCCCGCCAAGACCTGATGCGCCCCCGGTCACGATTGCAGCCAAACCGTCGATCTTCATGCCATCCTCCCAATCGGAGCTGATTTATCCATTTGCGGCCCCGCCCGAAACGGGGGCTGGGCAGCAGCATTCGCGAATGGCCTTATTCGAGTTGCAACGTTTGGCAAGGCCGGGCGGGAATATCAGGTCTGTCCGGCCCATGGCCCCCGGATCGCGACCGTCATCGCCGGGCTGTAGATATTAACGAACAGCACCGCACCGTCTGGGGAATGACACGCTCCCGCCAGTTCGGTCTGGAGGCGCAGACGCGCCAGCGGATAGGCGGTGCCGTCTGGCGCGATGCCGCGCAGGTGATTGTCGACCACCTGCGTATATTGATCCTCGCAGACGATGAGATGGCCATTGGGGGCGACGGTCAGATTGTCGCCATAATTGAATTCCGCTTCCGAGGCGGATTCAAAGAAGAGCTGAAGCCGCTGTGCTGCGTCGCCGAGCGAGAGCCGGAAGATCTGGCCCAGCCGCCTCGCGCCCCCGGACGTGCAGCAGAAATAAAGCTCGCCCGCGCCCAGGTGAATGCCTTCGCCGCGCGCAAAGGGTACGGCCCCTGCGGCAATTCCGCGCATGCGCAGATCATCCTGCGGGCTTTCCACCTCGTCCAGATCGATCCAGCGAACCGCATGCCATTGCCTGCGAGCCAGTGCATTGCCCTGCCAGTTGCACGTATCCCGGATGGATACTTCCCCAAGGCCGAGCGCCTGCAACCTGCCGCCCGCAGCCAGCTTGCCGGGAACGTCGGGAATGAAGCGATAAAGCAGGCCGTCATCGCGATCCTCGGTCAAATAGACATGGCCGGTTGCCGGATCGACAGCGGCGGCTTCGTGATTGAAGCGCCCCATGGCCTTCAGCGGCACGGCATCCACCAGCCCGGCGGCGGCGGCAGGCACTTCGAAGACCCAGCCATGATCGCGTTTCACCCCGGCACCTGCGCGCGTGACGTCTTCCTCGCAGCTCAGCCAGGTGCCCCAGGGCGTAACGCCCCCCGCGCAGTTGCGGATCGTGCCCGCGAGCGAGCGGAACTGGCGCTCGACCGCGAGCGTTCCCGGATCCAGCACCAGCGTGGTGGTGCCGCCCGGCAACACCGTGCCGTCGCTCCGCCGGTCATAGCCGGCGGCGATCGGCCCGCCCGCATCCTCATGCGCTTTCAGCTCATGATTGCGGACGAGAGCGATGCGCCCGTCGGCCAGGCCAAAACAGCCCATGCCATCGGCCAGATCGGGCACCGTGCCGCCATCGTCCATTGCATCGCCGAGCCGGGAGATGACCTGGTAGGAGAAGCCTTCCGGCAGATCGAGTATGCCATCGCGATCGGGCACCAGCTTGCCGTAAGGGTCCGAAGCCAGTGCCGCAGAGGCCCGGCCCGGCCTGCACCCGGCTGCGGCATAGGCGGCGAATGCCGCGGCGGTGGTCCGCAGGATCGTGCGGCGATCGAAGGAACCGGGGAAGGGCGTGAGCGAGTCGGTCATCGGCGGTGCTTTCAGAAAGGGTGCGGTGCTCACCCTCTCACCGCCATCTTACGCTTCAGTGACAGGAAGGCCAGCAACCCGTTCAATCACCCCGGCGGCATGTTCCTTCCGGCAGATCAGCAGATCGGGCATGTATGTGTCGGGGTTGTTGTATATCAGGGGTGAGCCATCAATGCGCGAGCAATGCAGCCCATGCGCGGCGGCGACGGCGACGGGGGCAGCCGAATCCCACTCATACTGCCCGCCGGAGTGAAGATAGATGTCGGCCTCGCCCCGGATCACGGCCATCGCCTTGGCCCCGGCGGAACCCATCGGCACCAGTTCGGCCCCGATGGCTGCGGCAATGGCGACTGCTTCGCGCGCGGGGCGGGTGCGGCTGACCACCATGCGCAGCGGCGCGCCTTCGGGCGGCAGTGCCGCAGGCCGGTCGGAACGCAGCACTGCGCCAAGCCCCGGCAGCGCCACCGCACCCAGCGTAGCCACGCCATCAACCGCCAGTGCGACATGAATGGCCCAGTCACTGCGTTCCTCGCTATATTCGCGGGTGCCGTCCACCGGATCGATGATCCAGACGCGCGACTTGCTCAGCCGTTCCTGCGTATCCTTGCTTTCCTCTGACAGCAGCCCGTCATCGGGGCGCTGCTGGCGCAGGGCGTGAATCAGGAACTGGTTGGCGGTTTCATCGCCTGCCCGGCCCAGCGCCTTGCCCGTGACCAGCCCGCTGGCGCGCACTTCCAGCAGGATCCGCCCCGCCGCCCCAGCCAGCCGCGCGGCCAGCTCTGTATCGCAGGCGATGACTGGCTCGCTCACGCCAGAACCTGTTCGACGATCAGCTCTGCCGCCTGTTCCGGCGTCATCGCGGTGGTGTCGATAATGATTTCGGCATTTTCGGGCCGTTCATACGGGCTGTCGATTCCCGTGAAGTTCTTCAGCTCGCCCGAACGGGCCTTCCTGTAGAGCCCCTTGACGTCGCGTTCCTCGGCCACGTTGAGCGGTGTATCGACGAAAATCTCGATGAATTCGCCTTCGGCCATCATCGCGCGCGCCAGTTGCCGTTCGGCCCGGAACGGGCTGATGAAAGCGGTCAGCACGATCAGTCCGGCATCGGTCATCAGCCGGGCCACTTCGCCCACGCGGCGGATATTCTCGATCCGGTCCGCCTCGGTAAAGCCCAGGTCCTTGTTCAGCCCGTGGCGGACATTGTCGCCATCCAGCAGGAAAGTATGCTTGCCCAGCGCATGCAGCCGTTTTTCGACCAGATTGGCGATGGTCGATTTGCCGGAACCGGACAGGCCGGTGAACCATAGCACGCGCGGGCGCTGGTTCTTGATCGCCGCATGAGCTTCGCGGCTGACGTCAATCGCCTGCCAGTGCACGTTGTGCGCGCGGCGCAGCGCAAAATGCAGCGTGCCGGCAGCCACGGTGGCATTGGTCATCCGGTCAATCAGGATGAAACCGCCCAGATCCTTGTTCTCCGCATAGGGGGCAAAGCTGATCCGCTTGTCAGTCGCCAGTTCGCAGATGCCAATATCATTGAGGCCCAGCGACTTGGCGGCCAGATGGTTCAGCGTATTGACATCCACCCGGTATTTGGGTGGCTGGACAGCCGCGGACACGCTCTGCGTGCCGATCTTCATGATGTAATTGCGGCCCGGGAGCATTTCCTCCTCGGCCATCCACACGATCGTCGCCTCGAACTGGTCAGCGGCTTCGGCCGGGTCGTCCGCCGCACAGATCACATCCCCGCGTGAGCAATCGATCTCGTCAGCAAGGGTGAGCGTGACGGACTGGCCCGCCACCGCCTGCTCCAGATCGCCATCATAGGTCACGATGCGCGCGACCGTGCTGGTCTTGCCGGACGGGATTACCCGCACCGCATCGCCCGGGTGCACGCTGCCGCTGGCGATCTGTCCGGAAAAGCCCCGGAAATCGAGATTGGGCCGGTTGACCCATTGCACCGGCAGCCGCAGCCTCTTGCCCGCCCGTTCATCAAGGCCGAGATCGACCGCTTCGAGATGTTCGATCAGCGTGGGGCCGTCATACCAGCTCATCGCATCGCTGCGTGCCGCGATATTGTCGCCCCTGAGGCCGGACAGCGGGATGGCTGTGAACTGCCCGGTCCCGATCCGGTTTGCAAAGGCGCGGTAATCCGCCACGATATGTTCGAAGGTCGGCTGGTCGTAATCGACCAGATCCATCTTGTTCACCGCCAGCACGATGTGGCGGATGCCCACCAGATGCGCGAGGAAGGAATGGCGCCGGGTTTGTGTCAGCACGCCCTTGCGCGCATCGATCAGGATCACCGCCAGATCGGCGGTGGATGCGCCGGTCACCATGTTGCGCGTATATTGTTCGTGCCCGGGCGTGTCCGCCACAATGAACTTGCGCTTTTCAGTGGCGAAGAAGCGATAGGCGACGTCGATGGTGATGCCCTGCTCGCGTTCGGCGGCAAGGCCATCGACCAGCAGCGCGAAATCGATTTCCTGCCCCTGCGTGCCCACGCGCCTGCTGTCGCTTTCCAGCGCGGCCAGCTGATCCTCGAAGATCATCTTGCTGTCATACAGCAGCCGCCCGATCAGGGTGGATTTGCCATCGTCCACGCTGCCGCAGGTGATGAAGCGCAGCATGGTCTTGTGCTGGTGCTGTTCGAGATAGGCGTCGATATCCTCGGCGATGAGGGCTTCGGGCCGGTAGATCACATCCCCTTCCGACATCAGAAATAGCCCTCCTGCTTCTTTTTCTCCATCCCGGCGCCGCCCGCGTCCTTGTCAATCGCGCGGCCCTGCCGTTCGGAGGTAGTGGTCAGCAGCATTTCCTGGATGATCTCGGGCAGCGTCGCCGCCTCGCTCTCCACCGCGCCAGTCAGCGGATAGCAGCCCAGCGTGCGGAAACGGATCGAACGCATCACCGGTTCTTCGCCCGGTTCCAGCGGAAAGCGATCATCGTCGACCATCAGCAGCAGCCCGTCCCGCTCCACCGTGGGGCGCGGCTGCGAGAAGTAGAGCGGCACGATCTCGATCCCTTCGAGGTGGATATATTGCCAGATGTCCAGTTCCGTCCAGTTGGAGAGCGGAAACACGCGGATGCTCTCCCCCTTGGCCTTGCGCGCGTTGTAGAGCTTCCACAGTTCGGGGCGCTGGTTCTTGGGGTCCCAGCCATGGCTGGCGTTGCGGAAGGAAAAGATGCGCTCCTTCGCGCGGCTCTTCTCCTCGTCGCGCCGGGCGCCGCCGAAAGCGGCATCAAAGCCATATTTGTCCAGCGCCTGCTTCAGCCCCTCGGTCTTCCACATATCGGTGTGGAGCGGGCCGTGATCGAAGGGGTTGATCCCCTTGTCCAGTGCTTCGGGATTCTGGTGGACCAGCAGGTCCATCCCCGCATCCTTTGCCGCCTTGTCACGCAGCGCATACATCGCCTGGAATTTCCAGGTCGTGTCGACATGCAGCAACGGGAAGGGCGGCGGGGCGGGGTAAAACGCCTTTTTCGCCAGATGCAGCATCACCGCCGAATCCTTGCCCACCGAATAGAGCATGACCGGGCGTTCCGCTTCGGCCACAACCTCGCGCATGATGTGAATGCTCTCGGCCTCAAGCCGCTCAAGATGTGTCAGTGACATGATCTGCGACTAGGCATGGGGGGCGACTGCGTCAATCACACGAAAATTTGCCTGCCTGCCAGATGAACTTTCAGCCCGCCAACTGATCGCGCAGCTCCCGTTTAAGCACTTTGCCATTGGCATTGCGCGGAAGCGCCGCAGCGAAGTGGAAATGTTCGGGTTGCTTGTAATCGGCCAGATGCGCGCGGCAATGCGCCGCCAGCGTCTCTGGTGCAATCTGCGCCTCCGTCACCAGATGCGCATGCACCCGTTCGCCCAGGACCGGGCAGGGCACCGGCACGACCGCCGCCTCCACCACGCCCGGATAAGCGAGCAGGACATTTTCGACCTCGGAGGCGAAGACCTTGTATCCGCCCCGGTTGATCACGTCCTTGATCCGGTCAATCACGCTGATGAAACCCTCATCGTCGCAAATGCCGACATCGCCTGACCGCCAGAAGCCGCCGGTAAACTCCTGCGCCGTCGCTGCGGCATTGTTCCAGTATGCTTTGGCGACCATGGGGCCGGCGATCCATATTTCGCCTGCTTCGCCCGGCGGCAATTCGCGCCCATGCGCATCCATGATGGCGATTTCGCCGCACGGCACCGCCAGGCCGACCTGGGTGGAACGGGCAGCGGTGTAAGCGGGCGGCATCAGCACCGCCGGCGAACAGGTTTCCGTCGCGCCATAGCAGTTCATCAGCTGGAGGCCCGGCAGGCGGCGCGCAATCGCCTCGATCGTGACGGCAGGCATGATCGCGCCGCCATATCCCGCGATCCGCCAGGGCGAGAGATCCACCCGGTCCATGGCTGGTTGCAGCATGCACAGGCTGAACATGGCC
This sequence comes from Caenibius sp., assembly GCA_030830695.1. Lineage (GTDB taxonomy): Bacteria > Pseudomonadota > Alphaproteobacteria > Sphingomonadales > Sphingomonadaceae > JACKKV01. Next base: position 11,804 of record JAURML010000070.1, read on the forward strand.
GGTACGATCAGCGAATGCGTCATGCGCTCGCTTGCGGCCAGTTCCAGGAAACGGTCCGCCTTGAATTCGGGCATGATGATCAGCGTTGCGCCCGCGCCGATAATCGTGGCGACCAATGCGACCAGCCCGGTCACATGGCTGATCGGCACGGCCAGAATCGACCGGTCGGCAGGCCCGATTGCCATCGCCAGCTGGTAATGCATGACCGAATGCACGACATTGCAATGCGTCAGCATCGCCCCCTTGGGCAGCCCGGTGGTGCCTGAGGTATAGAGCAGCAGGGCCACGTCATCCTCGGCGACATCGGCCACCGGGGCTGCGGTGCCGCTGCAACAGGCGGTGACCAGATCCTCGATCGAGAGGCGGGTCTCCAGTTGGGGCGTTGCCGCCTCCGCCGGCAGGCCGGGTGCGAGCGTTGCGTCGAACACCAGCAGTCGCGCGCCGCTGTCATTGAGCACATGGGCCAGTTCTGGCGCTGCTTCGCGAATGTTCAGCGGGACCAGGATCGCGCCCAGCCGCGCGATCGCGAAGATCAGCGCGACATAATCCGCGCGATTGGGCAGCAGCGCGGCCACCCGGTCCGCCTTGCCGACCCCCCGGGCCGCCAGCACGGCCGAAATTTCGCTGATCCGGGCGGCGAGGGCGGCATAGCTTTGCCGCGCGCCATTGAACACCACCGCATCGCCAGCGGGGTTTGCCTGCAGGCCCTGCTCGAACAGGGCGTAAAGACTGTGCGCGCGCTCCGCAAAACAGCGCACCACCTGGCCGCAGTGCTCTTCGCGGCGAATCGGGGGCAGCGCAATGTGCCGCCCCCAATCCTGACGCTCAGCCATTGGCGTAGCCAAGGACCGCCTTTACCTCCATGAATTCGTGAAAGGCGTGCTCGCCCCATTCGCGGCCGTTGCCGGATTGCTTGAAGCCGCCAAAGGGTGCGTTAAGATCCAGCGGCGAGTAATTGAGCGCTACCTGCCCGGCCCGGATGCGCGTTGCGACATCGCGGGCGTGCTCCATGCTGCCTGACTGGACATAGCCAGCAAGGCCATAGGGCGTGTCATTGGCGATCTCGATTGCCTGTTCCTCGTCCTCATAGCCGATCATCACCAGCACTGGCCCGAAGATTTCCTCGCGCGCGACCGTCATCTGGTTGTTGACGTCGCCGAACACGGTCGGGCGGACGTAGAAGCCCTGATTCAGCCCTTCGGGCTTGCCCGGCCCGCCAGCGACCAGCGTCGCCCCTTCAGCGATACCCTTGTCAATCAGCGTCTGGATACGGTTCCACTGGACGTCCGAGACGACCGGACCAAGGTTGACCTCATCCGTCGGCGCGCCCACCTTCTGCGCGGCGATGGTTTCGCGCGCCACCTCTTTTGCCTCGCTCATGCGCGCGGCGGGCACCAGCATGCGCGAGGGGGCGTTGCAGCTTTGCCCGCTGTTGACCATCATCGCCTCCACGCCCTGGCGCACGGCGGTGGCCAGATCGGCGTCTTCCAGCACGATATTGGCCGATTTTCCGCCCAGTTCCTGATGCACGCGCTTGACGGTGGCGGCGGCATTGCGCGCGACGTCGACCCCCGCGCGGGTCGATCCGGTGAAGGAGACCATGTCAACGTCGGGATGCGAGGATATGGCCGCCCCGACGCCAGGTCCATCGCCCTGCACCATGTTGAACACCCCCGCCGGAACGCCTGCGGCGTGCATCACCTCGGCAAAGATCTGCCCGCTGAAGGGCGCGACTTCCGATGGCTTGAGCACCATGGTGCAACCCACTGCGATCGCCGGGGCGACCTTGCAGGCGATCTGGTTGAGCGGCCAGTTCCAGGGTGTGATCATGCCGACCACACCAATCGGTTCCTTCACCAGCCGTGTGCTGCCCATGTCCTGAGTGGGATCGAAATCGGGCAGAAGCTGGCGCGCGGTCTGGAAATGGGCGAGGGCAAAGGGCACATGCGCGCCCGTTGCCAGCGCCACGGGCGCTCCCATTTCCTCGCGAATGGCATCGGCAAAATCGGATGAACGCGCGTCGAACGCGGCGATAATCGCATCCAGCAGATCCAGCCGTTCTGCCCGGGAACTGTGCCCGAATTTGCCAAACGCGCGCCGTGCGGCGGCGACCGCCCGGTCCACATCTTCCGCCGAACCGAGGCTGATATGCCCGGCGACTTCCTCGGTGGCGGGGTTGATGACGTCCAGTTGGCGCGATTGTGCCGGTGCGACCCAGGCTCCATCGATGTAGAATTGGAGATAGTCTCTCAAGATTTCGGCTCCTCGTTCTGATTCTGACGATTGCGGATCATCTCTGCGAAAATGGTGGTCGCGCGGCGGATCAGCCGGTCCGCCGCAGGGAATGAGCGGCGCATGGTTGCCATGCCGTGAATCATGCCCTCGGCCTCGATGTAATGGACCTCGACCCCTTGCGCCGCGCATCTTGCCGCGATTTCCCGTCCCTGATCGCGCAGCGGATCAAGCCCGGCGGTCAGCACCAGCATGGGTGGCAGATCCTGCGCCGGGGGGTGCAGCAGGGGCGAGACGTGCGGATGCGCCCGGCCATCCGCATCGGGCAGATAATCGCCAATGAAGCGATCCATCAGCTTGCGATCAAGCAGATAACCTTCGGCAAACTCGCGGTAAGAGCCGGCCTTGGGCCCCGTGCAATCCCCCGCCGGATAAATCAGGAATTGGCCGAGCAATTGCCCGGCACCGAGCTGCGCGCCGACATGAAAGGCCAGATTGCCACCTGCGCTGTCGCCCGCAACCGCGACGCCTGTAACCGGCGCTTCCAGCTCA
>JAURML010000071.1 GCA_030830695.1 Caenibius sp.
ATCATGGCGGGCGCGGCCTTGCAGACGAAGAACATCAGCTTCGCACCGATGGCTCACATCCTGCCGCACCAGCACCCCACCAAGCTGGCGATGACGGTTGGCTGGCTCTCCCAGATTCTGGAAGGCCGCTATTTCATGGGTCTCGGTGCAGGCGCTTATCCCGATGCAACCTACATGCACGGCATCAAGGCCGAAGACCCTGCAACACGGTCGGAACGGCTGAACGACATGGTCCGCGAATCGCTGGATATCATGGAAAAGATCTGGAAGCGCCAACCCTTCTGGTTTGAAGGCAAATACTGGACCGCCGGCTTCCCCGAGGAAGAACAGCCCGAAACGGAAGAAGACGAACAGCACATGCTGGCGAATTATTCGCCGTTTGGCGGTGAATTCCCTGAATTCGCGGTCACCGGTTTCAGCTACAACTCGCCTTCGATGAAGCTGGCTGGCGAACGCAATTTCAAGCCGGTTTCAATCTATTCCGGCCTCGATGCGCTGAAGAAGCACTGGGAAACCTATGCCGAAGCAAACATCAAGGCGGGCTTTACGCCGGACCGTTCGCGCCATGCCGTGTCGCAGACCGTGTTTGTCGGCGATACTGATGCCGAAGCCAAGAAAGAGGTGATGGAAGGACCGATCGGCTATTGCTTCGATCGCTATCTCATCCCGATCTGGCGCCGGTTCGGCATGATGGACGGTTTCGCCAAGGATGCCGGGATCGATCCGCTGAAGGCTGATCTTGAATTCCTGGTCGACAATGTGTTCATCGTCGGTTCGCCCGATACGGTGGTCGAAAAGATCAACCACCTGTTCGAAAAATGCGGCGGCTGGGGCACGTTGCAGATCGAATGCCACGATTACTATGACGATCCCGCCCCCTGGTTCCATTCGCTGGAACTGGCGGCCAAGGAAGTCGCGCCGCGGATCAAGCTGCCGGGAGCCTGAAACCCCGGCCGCTGCATGGCGGAGTAGCAATCGGGCGCTGTTTCGTGGCATGTACATGCTGCGGGGCAGCGCCCGATAGCTTTTTGCCCCGCCGGATCTGCGAGGCTGAGACGATCATGGCAATGCGCCCCGAAACAGAGCGCGAATCCGGCGGCGGATGGCGGAGGCGGCCACGGCAGGCCCGTTCGCAGGCAACGGTCAACGCGCTGCTTACCGCGGCCGAGGAGCTGTTTTCACAGCACGGCTTCAACGGCACAACGACAGAGGACATTGCGCGCCGGGCCGGAACCGGAATCGGTTCCTTCTACGATTACTTTCCCAACAAGATCGCGATTGCGCTGGCCTTGCTGGAGAGTCATTCGGGCCGTCTGGCCGACGCCGCCCGGCGGATTTTTGTCTCGCACGGTTCGGAATCCCTGGCATCGGGCCTGCCGAAAGTGATCCGCAGCCTTTATGAGAGCTATCGCGACAATCAGGATATTTTCATTCGCCTGGTCAATGATGTGCCGGAATTGCGCGATGTGGCCGACATCTATTCGATCGAGCGGCTGATAGACCGGACCAGCCTTATTTTTCTGCAAAATCATGAAGACGAGATCCTGCGACCGGACCTTTCGGAAACTCACCAGTTTCTGAACATGGTGTTTGTGGGCAGCATCCGGCAATATCTGTCCGCCACCGGCCACGAGATCGGCGAGGATGAATTCGTCACCCGGCTGGCCCGCGCGGTCTATTGCTATCTGCGCGACGGACTGGTCGCCGATGATGCCTGAGGCAGCGCATGTATCCGAGTGTTATCCGAGTATACCTCGCGTTCTATTATGCGGTAAGAAGCAGCCGGTCGAAATTGACCAGCCGGGTTACGCCCGCCACCGTTGAATAGCGACAAGAACCGCAACCGGCAGGGCAAGCAAAGTATCGTGGCCGATTTGCAGGCCATCTCGATAGGAGAGCGAGAAATGGATGAATCAACGAAGCGGGCCATTGAACGCGGCCTTGCCTGGATCGGCCCCATCTGGGTGCTCGGTTATTTCTACTTCTGGGGCTATCTTGGCCGGAACTTCCCGCCGCCCAACATGATGGCCATGACCGGTCAGGAACTGGTGGACCAGTATTACAGCCACTCCAGCGTTGCGGTGGGCATGATGGGCGCAGCCAGCTTTGGCATGCTCTACGCCATCTGGTCGCTGCTGCTGGCCACGATCATGCGTGACGAGAATGGTTCGATGGGGCCGCTCTCAGTTCTGGAACTGGGCGGCGGCCTGCTGACCGGCTGGCTGCTGGCTTTCTGCCCCGCCATCTGGTGCGCCTGCGCCCTGCTGGCCGGCCAGATCGATCCCGACATCATCAAGATGACGCACACCTTCACCTGGATCATCTTCGACTGCACTTACTGGATCACGACGATGCAGATGGGCGCGGTCGGGCTCTGGACCGTGCTGAACAAGCGTCAGCAGGTGGTTCCCGCATGGGCCGGCTGGACGGCGATTGCCATTGGCGCCAGCTTTATCGCGCTGGTGTTTATGCCCTTCGTCACGGAGGGCCCGTTCGCGGTCGATGGCCTGTTCAATTACTGGATCATCTTCGGCACCTGGTTCTTCGCTTACTTCATCGTCTACAACATCTATGTGCTCAAGCACGTCTATCGTAGCCCTGAAGAACAGCGGATTGCCCTGGGCTACGCTGTCGCCTGACGATTAACCTGCAAGCATTGGGCCGCGACCGCCTTGGGGCGGGCGCGGCCTTCGCGACGAGTAGCGCACTGACCATGGCCGAACTGAACCCTGCGGGCGATCCGATCCTCGAAAAGGGGCCGGGAACGAACGGCATCTGGACCTTCGTGTTTATCGACATGCTGGTCTTCCTGATGTTCTTCCTGGTCTATCTGAGCGAGCGGCATCGCGTTCCCGACATATTTATCGAATCCCAGCATCACCTGACCCCGTGGGTGGCCTTGCTCAGCACGGTGGCGTTGCTCACCAGCAGCTGGTGCGTGGCCGAAAGCGTGCACGCCACGCGCCGCGGCGATGCTCGCGCGGTGATACGCTGGCTCAGCTTTTCGCTGCTGCTGGGCGGCGTGTTCGTGATCAACAAGATCGTCGAATACAGCGGCAAGATTTCCGTCGGCATATCCCCGGCGACGAACAGTTTCTTTTCCTTCTATTTCCTGATCACCGGCATTCATTTCCTGCACGTCTGTGCCGGAATGATCTTCATCGCCCATTGCCGCGCCCGCGCCCGCCAGGAAACGGGGCAGGGCCTGTATCTCAAGAAGATCGAGAACACCGGTCTGTTCTGGCATTTCGTGGACATTCTCTGGCTGTTCATCTTTCCGTTGCTCTATCTTACGGAGCTGGCCCGATGATGCGCCGCCTTTCCATGGCCATGCGCATCTGGTTGCTGCTGATGGCGCTGACATTCGGCTCCGTGTTCATCGCCGAGGAGATGAGCGGGCGGCAGATCGTGGTGGTGGCCATCTTCCTCATCGCGGCGGTCAAGGCCGAACTGGTGATGGATCACTACATGGAAGCGCGCCACACGCAGCGCCACTGGCTGATCATGTATTTCATCTGGATCATCGTGGTCACGCTGCTGCTCGTCGGAGGGCATGGCTGGGTATAGCTGGCCGGCTGATCGCCCGAAATGATGCTGGCTTCGGCTCGCATTGTCCTGCAATGTCTTCACATCGCCAGCGAAGATTGAGCAGGAGTCCGCAATGTTCACACATATCATGATCGGGTCGAATGACCTTGAACGGTCCCGGCGCTTTTACGATGCCCTGTTCGAACAGCTGGGCGCGGAACCCGGTGTGGTCGATCCGCGCGGGCGCGTGGTCTATCGCCACGGTGGCGGAGTCCTGATGATTACCAGTCCGATCAATGGTGAACCTGCCAATCCGGCCAATGGCAACACGATCGGCTTCGCGGTTGACAGCCCCGAGCAGGGCGATGCGTGGCACGCTGCGGGCATTGCGCATGGTGGCACCTCGATCGAGGATCCGCCGGGCGTCCGCACCAACCCCCCGTTTCCGCGTTATCTGGCCTATCTGCGCGACCCTGACGGGCACAAGCTCTGCGTCATGAAAAAGATGGACTGAGCGGCGATGGCCAATCAGGCCTTTGCGCTGACAGGCCGGGTCGCGCTGATTACCGGGGGCAGTCGCGGCATCGGCTTTGCTGCAGCTCGCGCGATCGCGCTTGCCGGTGGGCGGGTGATGCTCATGGCGCGCAAGCCCGAAGGGTGCGAAGCGGCGGTGCAGGGGCTGCGTTCCGAAGGCTTCGATGCGGTAGCTACCGCTGGCCATGCGGCGCGTGACGAGGATCTCCGCGGGGCGGTGCAAAGGACGCTCGAACACTTCGGGCGGCTTGACCTGCTGGTGGCCAATGCGGCGATCAATCCCACTTTCGACCCGCTGACGGAACTGGCGGATGACAGTTTCCAGCGCGTGATAGACACCAATGTGGCGGGGCCGCTGCGCCTTGCCCGGCATGGCCTGCCGCATTTGCCCGCCGGTGGTGCGATGGTCCTCGTCTCGTCAGTCAATGCAGGCGTCGGTTTCCGGAGCGGCAGCGCCTATGGCATGTCCAAGGCCGCGCTGGAGGCGATGGCCCGCCAGCTGGCGGTTGAATGGGCGGAGCAGGGCATCAGGATCAATGCGGTGCGCCCGGGTGCAACGGCGACTGACATGGTGCGCAAGCTGATGGAGCGGGACGGCTACAGGGACAATGTGATGGCAACCACGCCGCTGCGCCGCATCGCCGAGCCCGAGGATATCGGCAATGTCATCGCCTTTCTGCTATCCGATGCCGCCCGGCACATGACGGGGCAGGTGCTGACGATTGACGGCGGCCAGTCAATCCTGCGCGGTCCGGCATAGGCCCTTCGTGCGCGCGACGATCCTTTCGCTGCTGCTGTTCTTGGGTGGCATTGCCATTGCCCTGTCTGTTGCGATGAAGGCCGCGCCGCAGGAGCGGGCACCGACGGTGCTGGCCGCAGCCAGCCTTCAGGAAGCGATGCAGGCGGCGGCGGACCGCTGGGCAGGCAAGGGCCATTTGCGCCCGGTCCTGTCCTTTGCCGGATCGGCTACGCTGGCCCGCCAGATCGAGGCCGGGGCGCCCGCCGATCTGATGATCTCGGCGGACGAGGCGTGGATGGATCATGTAGCGGCAAGGGGCTTGCTGCGCGCGGGCACCCGTGCTCCGCTGCTCGGCAACCGGCTGGTGCTGATCGCCCCGTTGAACAGCACGGTCCGCCTGTCTGTTGGCGAGGGTTTCGGGCTGGCGCCGGCGCTGGGCAAGGGGCGGCTGGCGATGGGCGATCCGGACAGCGTTCCGGCCGGCCGTTATGCGCGGCAGGCGCTGGAACGGTTGCAGGTGTGGAATACGGTCGCCGGGCGGATTGCGCCGGCTGAAAATGTGCGGCTGGCCCTGCTGTTCGTGAGCCGGGGCGAAGCACCGCTGGGAATCGTCTATGCCAGCGACGCCAAAGCCGATCGGGGGGTGCGGGTGGTGGATTTCTTTCCTGAAAACAGCCATCGCCGGATCGTCTATCCGATCGCGCGGTTGAAAAACTCCAGGTCTCCGGCGGCAGAGCCGTTTCGCCAGTTCCTGCTGTCGAAAGAAGGCCAGGCCATCTTCCGCGCATACGGATTCGGACCTGCCTGAATGGCTGTGCTGGTGCTCAGCGAGGCGGAATGGGCGATCATCGGCTTGTCGCTCAAGGTCAGCCTGGTGGCCGTGGCCGCAGTGCTGCCGCCGGCCATGCTGCTGGCGTGGGTGCTGGCGCGATGCGATTTCCGCGGCAAGATCCTGCTGGATGCGCTGGTCAGCCTGCCGCTGGTCCTGCCCCCGGTCGTCACCGGCTGGCTGCTGCTGCTTGCATTTGGAGCCAATGGCCCGCTGGGCAGGTTGCTGGACGAATATCTGGGCATTACACTGATTTTCCGCTGGACCGGGGCGGCGCTGGCGGCGGCAATCATGGCCTTGCCACTGATGGTCCGGGCCATTCGCCTCTCGCTTGAAGCGGTCGACCGCCGCCTTGAAGGGGCCGCGCGCAGCCTGGGGGCGGGTCCGTGGCGCTGCTTTGCCAGCGTCACCCTGCCGCTGACCATGCCGGGGATATTGGCGGCGCTGGTGCTGGGCTTTGCCCGGTCAATCGGTGAATTCGGCGCGACAATCACCTTCGTTTCCAACATTCCGGGTGAAACCCGGACCCTGCCGCTGGCGATCTACAATGCACTGCAGGTGCCCGGCGGCGAAGCGGCGGTCACGCGGCTGGCGATCATATCGGTGCTGCTGTCACTCGCTGCGCTGACGGTTTCGGAAGTGCTGGCCCGGCGCGCGGGCGGGGGAAGGGCTGGCCATGTCCTTTGAGGTGGACGTCAGCCTGCGCCGGGGAGAGCGCGAGATTGCGGCGCGATTTTCCGCAGGTGAGGGGCTGACGGCGCTGTTCGGCCCATCCGGCGCGGGCAAGACCAGCCTGCTTGACATGGTGGCCGGGCTGCTGCGTCCCGATCGCGGGCGGATTTGCGTCTCTGGCACGGTATTGTTCGACAGCGCGGCGCGCATTGATCTGCCGCCCGAACAGCGCGCCTGCGGCTACGTCTTTCAGGACGGGCGGCTGTTTCCCCATCGCCGGGTGCGCGACAATCTGTTGTATGGCTGGAAACTGGCCCCGGCAGGGCGGCGCTGGCTGGAACCCGATGCGGCCATCGCTTTTCTGGGCATCGGCCATCTGCTTGAGCGTATGCCGCGCAGCCTTTCCGGCGGCGAGGCGCAGCGCGTGGCAATCGGGCGTGCGCTCCTGTCAGGCCCGCGATTTCTGCTCATGGATGAACCGCTGGCCTCGCTGGATGCGGCACGACGGGACGAAATCATGCGGCTGATCGAACGGATGCGCGACGAGTTCGGAATCCCGATCCTCTACGTCAGCCACGATCGCGCCGAACTTGACCGGCTGGCCGCCGCCGTCATCCCGGTTGGCTAGACCAGACCGGGATTGCCCGCGACATTCTTCAGCTCCGGCTGGTTCGGGGTGATCGGTGCGACAGTGCCGTGCGCCTTGAGATATTCGCTGACCACGTCCCACACCGGCGCGCCGCCTGCATCGCGGGCCGCCGCCGCCACCGGTGCCCAGCCCGCCACCTTGTAAGTCTTTCCGGCCTCGATCGGCTTGCCGTTCAGGCGCATGTCGCCGATCCGCTGGCCCATCGCGGCGGTTGGATCGCAGCTGTAAGCCAGCCCGCCCACGCGCACCATGTCGCCGCCCTGTTGCAGATAGGGATCGGGGTTGAAGAGGTTGTCCGCCACATCTTCCAGCACTGTCCTGATCTGTGCCCCGCTCATTTCAGTCAGTGTGGTATAGGGATAGGTGATAGCGGTCTGGTCCATCAGCCGTTCGAAAGTGATGGTCTCGCCCGGCAGCAGGGTCGTGCCCCAGCGGAAACCCGGAGAAAAGGCGATGTCGGCCCCTTTCACTTCCATCAGCGCATCAAGGATCAGCTGGTCGAAACTGCCGTTGAAATTGCCGCGCCGGTAAAGCAGCCCTTCGCTGACGGCGAGCGGGGCGTTGAGCCTGTCGAGATAGGGCGCGCGCATGGCGGTGATGGCCTGCTCCATCTCTGCATCAGCGGGCAGCATATTGGCGAATACGGGCAGCAGGCGATAGCGCAGGTTAGCCAGCTTGCCGCCGCGCACATCCATGTCCAGCACGCCCAGGAACTTGCCGTTGGAGCCTGCATTGGTCACCAGCGTGCGACCGCCAGGATTGTCCACCGGGATCGGCAGCGGCACGCCATCGTGGGTATGACCGCCCAGAATGACGTCGATCCCGCTGACCCGGCTGGCCAGCTTGAGGTCCACATCCATGCCATTGTGAGAGAGGAGGACAACCACAGCCGCCCCTTCGCCGCGTGCGGCCTCGACCTGTTCCTGCAGGCGGGATTCCTGAATGCCGAAGGTCCAGTCCGGCACGAAGTAGCCCGGATTGGCAACTGGCGTGTAAGGGAATGCCTGGCCGATGATGGCGATGGCGACGCCGTTCACCTCGCGCAGCGTATAGGGTTTGAAGACCGGATCCTCGAAATCGCTGGTAACGACATTATGCGCCACGAAATCGACCGCCCCGGCGAAATCCCCGTTGACGATTTCCTGCACCCGTTCCGCGCCCAGCGTGAACTCCCAATGCGCGGTCATCACATCCACGCCCAGTAGCCTGGCCGCGTCCACCATGTCCTGCCCCTTGGTCCACAGCGCTGTGGCCGATCCTTGCCAGGTGTCTCCGCCGTCCAGCAACAGGGCGCCGGGCCTGCTGGCACGCAGCTGTTTGACCAGTGTGGCAAGATGAGCAAAGCCGCCGACCCTGCCATAGGTCTGCGCAGCATCCGCATAGTCCAGGCAAGTGAAGGCATGCGCCTGCGGCGTGCCAGCCGGAATCTCGAAATGCCGGAGCAGCTTTTCACCCACCAGATGTGGCGGCTGGCCCAGCGCCGCGCCGATGCCCAGGTTGGTGTTCGGTTCGCGATAATGGATCGGCAGAAGCTGGGCATGACAGTCGGTCATGTGCAGCAGGCTGCAATTGCCGAAGGCGGGCAGGGCATAGAAATCCTCAGCCGCCTGCAACGTGCCGTTTTTCAGTACCAGCCCGCTTGCGGCGGCAACCGCCAGAAGCTGGAGGAATTCACGCCGTTCCATCAAGCCTACTCCGCATTCACCGGGGATTGCGGATCGAGCAGCAACGCGACCACATCCTTGATTTGCTGTTCGTCCAAAATGCCCTTGTGGCCAAACCGCGGCATGCTGGAACATGGCAGGAAGGCATTGGAATTATAGATTTTTGCGTAGGTATAGCGTTGCGTTTCCGCGTCATTGCCGCGCAGCTTGCCATAAAGGTAGAGGCTGGGGCCGATCGTGCCGTAAGAGACCTCGCCCCTGGCCAGCTGGTGACACGCATAGCAATTGCCGCCTGAAGGCTGGGCCGGATCGTCGGATGACTGGAATCCCTTGCCGTTCTGCGCGATCTTTTCGCCGGCGCGCCAGTCCCCAAGATATTGCCCGTCAGCAGGGTAGCGGACCGAGGCTTCTTGGCTTGCCATGATCTCAGCATATTCCTTTTCGCTCAAGGCCGGACCGTCGGGCGCGCGGCTGCACAGTCGTTGCACTTCGTCCTGATCCAGCCGGTCCATTCCGGCCTGGCCCTTGGCGGTGAAGGATTGCTGCAGCACGGCGCCGGCACCATCATTCGTGCCAGCCAGTCCGGCACTTGCCAGGGCAGGGAGCATGATGGCCGCACCGATCAGGCCGGCCAGGGTGAAAGCTCGGTTCATGATTGTCTCCCTCACCGCTTCATGCCCGGCGCGTCCATCACCGCGCCGTTTGCGTTATGAGCGATATAGGTGGTCAGCGCGATCGATGCCTCCGATCCGAATTCCAGCTGCGGCAGGCGCTGCTGGCGGAAACAGTCCTGCAGGCGCCACTGCATCGTGCGCACCTCGCCCTGCGAAACGCGATAGGCAGGCCAGCCTGAATAGGCCGCTCGCGCGCCTTCCGCCTCGCTGATATTCGGCAGCTGCTGGAGCCGGATGCGTACTCCGGTCTGCCCATGACAGGTGGCACAGGAAAAATCATGCGTCCCGGCGCGATAGAAGAACATCTCCTTACCCAGGGCATAGGCTTTTTCCATCGCAGGATTGTCCAGCGGCACGTCCAGCATCTGTCCCCGCGATTCTTCCGCAACGAAGGCGGCCAGTGCTTCAAAATCGGATTCGCGGGCTCCGTCGCCAAAGCGTTGTTTCAGCGCCTCTTCGCGTGGAATGCCCTGCAGCGTTACCATGCAGTGAAGCAGGCGCGTTTCAAGGTCCATGACCTCGCCCGCATCGGCAAAATAGCGGGGGAGGTGAGCATAAGCGCCTTTGACCACACCCGGCCCCATGCCGAGGTCGCATTGTTCGAGCGAGACACTGGCGGGGCCGCGCGGCGTGGTCCACAATGCTTCGCCGCGCATCACCCAGAATTCGGCCGGATTGTCATCGCCCATCATGGCGCGATATTCCGCGACCGGATCATCTTCCGGTTGCGCCAGGACGATGGACGATGCCGCCGTCAGCGCGGCAAATGCAAGTCCCGCAATGGCTCTCGTCCGATGTCTTGCGATCATGGCCTTCCTCTCCCTATGGCCGGATATAGGCGAAGTGTTCCTGAAGCTGGAGGCGGGCCAGCTCGTTCATGCCTGAAGGCACGACGAGCGCTTCGGGCAGGATGTCTGCTTTCGTCACGCCCCGTGTATTCATCGTTGTTTCGCAGATCCTGAAGGAAACGCCCTGCGCCGCCAGATCCTCAACCGTTGCATCGAACGGATTGCCGTTGCGGTCCTTGGCCCCTTCGATCAGGAAATCGATGCCCGGTCCGACCGCGACGACCGCGATCCGGATGTCCGGGGCGATCCGCAACTGGTTGCGGATGTTCTGCACCATCGCCGCTGCCTGATCGACGCCCTCGCCGATGTGATAGGCGATGCGCAACGGTTCCCGGGCCGGTTCGCCATTCGTCGCCGGTTCCGTCTGCGCGACCGCCCCTGCCACCGGCGCGAGCGCCAGCGACAGGGGCAGCAAGGCCGTGCGGAAGGGGGCTGACCGCACGACCTAGCCGATGACCGCCTCGTCCGTGCGGGTGTCATTCATGCTGTCAGTCCAGGTGACCGACAGCGTGTCGCCCGCCGCCGCGCCCCGAAAGCGGAAGCCAAGCAGCGGGTTCCTGGAAACGCTTGGCCCCCAGTCAGCTTCCAGAACAGTCTTGCCATTGCAACTGGCGATGACCTTGGTGATGTAATGCGCGGGCACCAGCGCGCCTGACGCATCCTTGCGCTGGCCGGTTTCCATGGCGTGATTCATCAGCACTTTTGCATCGACCACGTCGCCGTCCAGCTTGGCGCGGATTCGCATCGGATTGCCCATCGTTCTGTCCTTTCCTGATCCCGGCCTCAGCCGCCGCACCCGCCAAGGGTGACTTTCACATCCTTGCTGGCCATAAAGAAGCTGCCCTTTGCCCGAACCAGCGCGATTACCCTTGAAGTCTGCTGCATCTTCACCCGCGTCGAGACATAGGCTTCGGTCCCGGCCGGGATGGTCGTTACCGCCGCCAGCGCATTGGGGTTCTTTTCCACCAGAATGGCGATCGCGTCGGCCCCGGCAATGGACGTGGCCACATTAACGGGAACGACAGCACCGTTTTCTGCGATTTCCGGCGCTTCAAGCGTGATCTCGTCACTTGCTGCCGGGGTTCCCGCGCCCAGCGCCGCGAAGGCTTCTTCCACCGTCCTGGCGGCAAAGGCGGCCTGATTGCGGTCAGCCGCCCAGGCCTTGGGGATGGTCAGCAGGCCACTGGACAGCAGGGCAGCCAATATGCCGCCCTGGCCCATGTCCCGCAGAAATTCCCGGCGATGTAGCATGTTCAGATTCTCCTTGCTGGCGGGTCAGTTTGCGCCGCTCAATATCCATTCGGCCAGTTCGCGGGCCTGTTCCTCGTTCAGTTGTTCCTGCGCCGGCATGGGCATGGATCCCCAGGCCCCGCTGCCCCCCGCGCGAATTTTCGCCGCCACCTGGTCAAGCGATCCGGCCTTGCCGGCATAGCGTTGGGCCACCTGGCGGAAACCGGGGCCGACAATCTTATCATCCATGGCATGGCAACCCGTGCAGCCGTTTTCTTCCGCCATGGCGAGCCGCGAGGGCCCGGCTGGCTGCGTTGGCGCAGTTGTTGCAGCCGGGGCTGCGCTCGCCGCCGTTGTCGTGCCACGCACCGGCCCGAAACTGCGGTTCTGGTCGGCCAGATTGCCATGGGAATCGCGCGCATATTCGGGAAGCGAGGAGGTGATTTTCACTTCGCCCGTGCAGTTCTTCATGCAAGCAGTGTTGTGTGTGTCCGCCTTGCCCGCAACGTCCCACAATCCATGATCGCGGGTCATGTCGTTGCGATTGGGCAAGCGGTTCTGGACTTCGCGAATACTGTCCTGGTCCAGCACGAAATCGTCACTCACCACATCGTTCAGGTAAAGGACGTAGGCAGTGACGGCATAGACCTCGTCATCCGACAGCGATTTGGGCGCGTTCCAGGGCATGGCGCGGCGGATGTAATCGAACAGCGTCGATACCGTGGACAGCTTCATCAGGGTTGTGCGCTGCGGCACATTTGGCCCGACCAGCGACTTCACCCGTCCGCTGTCCTGGTCCGCCCTGGTCGTGCCACCGGCAAGCGGGGTGAACACCTCGTTGCTTTCGCCAAAGGTGCCGTGGCAGGATTCGCATTTGCTCTCCCACACTTCCATGCCCTGATCGACCGAGCCACTCCCTGCGGGAAGGCCGACAAAATCGGGCCGGACATCGATGTCCCAGGCCGCGATTTCAGCCTCGGTCGCGGGGCGGCCAAGGTTTGGCGCACCTGCCAGGGGGCTGGCGGCAATCGTGGCGAGCGCCAGGGCCGACAGGCCCAGCTTGATGCCGGTGGCTCTATCCCAGTTGGACATTGCTGACCTCCCCTGAAGCGGCCACGGCCCATGTCTGGATCGCATTGTTGTGATAGATGGATTTGGTGCCGCGTACTTCGCGCAACTGGGGCATTGTCGGCTGGACATAGCCCGTCTCGTCAATCGCGCGGCTTTGCAGCAGTGCAGGCGAACCATCCCATTGCCAGTCGAGGTTGAAGCGGGTCAGCGCCTTGCTCAGCACCGGCGTTTCCAGCCGGGCGGTGCGCCAGTTGCGCCCGCCGTCGGTCGAAACGTCGACCCGCTTGATCCTGCCCCGCCCCGACCAGGCGAGACCGGTGATCGTGTAATAGCCCTGTCCGATCAGCGTCTGGCCACCCGACGGGGTGGTGATGACCGACTTGCATTCCTGGATTGACGTATATTGGCGCTGCGCACCGTCGGGCAGCAGGTCGACATAGTGCAGCGTTTCATCCTTGGTGCCGTAGGGTTGATCGCCCACCTCGATCCGGCGCAGCCATTTGACCCACGATACGCCCTGCACTCCTGGCACCACCAGCCGCAGCGGATAGCCGTTTTCGGGCCGCAGCATTTCGCCGTTCTGGCCATAGGCGACGATCACATCGTCCAGCGCGCGCTCCATCGCGATGGTGCGGGTCATGCTGGACCCGTCAGCGCCTTCGGCCAGGATGTATCTGCCTGCCTTCAGGTCCGCCCCGCAATCTTCCAGCAGGGCGGACAGCGGCACGCCGGTGAATTCGCTGCATGACAGCATGCCATGCGTATATTGCACCGTGGGCACCGCCACATTGCCCCATTCCATCCCGCTGTTCGCGCCGCATTCGATGAAATGAATGCGCGAGACAGAGGGCAGGCGCATCAGATCGTCCATCGTATAGACCTTGGGCGTGCGCACCAGCCCGTTGATCATGAAGCGATGGCGGGCCGGGTCAACGTCCTGCCAGCCCTGATGGTGGCGTTCGAAATGCAGCCCGCTGGGGGTGATGATGCCGAAC
>JAURML010000072.1 GCA_030830695.1 Caenibius sp.
TGCTCGGCGCCATTGCCAAATCGATTTTCGGTTCGTCCAACGACCGCTACGTCAAGTCGCTCGACAAGATCGTGCAGACGATCAACGCCCTCGAACCCCAGATCGAGGCGCTGACGGATGAGGAGCTTGCGGGCCAGACGGACAAGTTCCGCGAACAGCTGGCGGCGGGCAAGACGCTGAACGACATTCTTCCCGAAGCCTTTGCGACGGTGCGCGAAGCATCGCGGCGAGTGCTCGGCATGCGCCATTTCGACGTGCAGATGATAGGTGGTATCGTGCTGCATCGTGGCGAGATCGCCGAGATGCGCACCGGTGAAGGCAAGACGCTGGTCGCGACTCTTGCCACCTATCTGAACGCGATTGAGGGCAAGGGCGTTCATGTCGTTACGGTCAACGAATATCTCGCCCGGCGCGATGCCGAATGGATGGGACAAATTCACCGCGCGCTGGGTCTTACCATCGGCGTGATCGTGCCCGGGGTGAGTGAGACCGCGCGCCGCGATGCCTATTTCAGCGACATCACTTATGGCACGAACAGCGAGTTCGGCTTCGATTACCTGCGCGACAACATGAAGCACGACCGCCGCCAGATGGTGCAGCGCCCCTTCAATTTCGCGATCGTCGATGAAGTCGATTCCATTCTGATCGACGAGGCGCGCACCCCGCTGATCATCTCGGGACCGACCGATGACAAATCTGACCTCTACATTGCCGTCGACGCGGTGGTGAAGCAGGTCGATCCGCAGTATTACGATGCCGACGAAAAGACCAAGAACATCACCCTGACAGAAGAAGGGGTGGATCTGATCGAACGGCAACTGCTCGAAGCGGGGTTGCTCGAAACGGACAATCTCTACGATGTTGAAAACACGCAGGTCGTCCATCATCTCGATCAGGCGCTGCGCGCCAATGTGATGTTCAAGCGCGACACTGATTACATCGTCAAGGACGACAAGGTCGTCATCATCGATGAATTCACCGGTCGCATGATGGACGGGCGGCGCTGGTCCAACGGGCTGCATCAGGCGGTCGAAGCCAAGGAAGGGGTCCGGATCGAGCCGGAAAACCAGACCATGGCCTCGATCACCTATCAGAATTATTTCCGCATGTATCCCAAGCTGGCGGGGATGACCGGGACCGCGGCGACCGAAGCCGCTGAATTTCACGATATCTACAAGCTCAATGTCGTCGAGATTCCAACCAATGTGCCGGTCGCGCGGATCGATGACGAAGACGAATTCTACAAGAACACGATGGACAAGTTCCAGGCCATCGCGAAGGCGATCAGGGAAAAGCACGAGATTGGCCAGCCTGTGCTGGTCGGCACCGTGTCCATTGAAAAGTCGGAACTTCTGTCCGAATTCCTGCGCAAGGAAGGGGTCACGCACAATGTGCTGAACGCCCGTTTCCACGAGAGCGAGGCGCATATCGTGGCGCAGGCCGGGCGCCTGGGCGCGGTTACCATCGCCACTAACATGGCGGGGCGCGGCACGGACATCCAGCTGGGCGGCAATCTCGAATTCCGGATCGAGGATGAGCTGAAGGACACGCCCGAAGGGCCGGAGCGCGAAGCTGCGATTGCCCGCATTAAGGATGAAATCAAGGCCGAAAAACAGCAGGTTCTGGAGGCGGGCGGCCTGTTCGTTCTGGGCACTGAACGGCATGAAAGCCGCCGGATCGACAATCAGCTGCGCGGCCGTGCCGGACGCCAGGGCGACCCTGGCCTGTCACGCTTCTACCTCTGTCTTGAAGACGATCTGCTGCGCATTTTCGGGCCGGATACGCTGTTTGCGCGGATGATGAATTCGAACCTCGCCGATGGTGAGGCAATCGGTTCCAAATGGCTGTCAAAAGCGATTGAGACGGCACAGAAGAAGGTTGAGGCGCGCAATTACGACATCCGCAAGCAGGTTGTCGAATATGATGATGTTATGAACGATCAGCGCAAGGTCATTTACGAGCAGCGCGCTGACATCATGGATTCGGACACGGTTGATGACGTGGTGGAAGACATGCGCCACGACACGGTCAATACGCTGGTCGGCGAGGCGTGCCCTCCCGGCTCATACCCTGAACAGTGGAATATCGACGGGCTGAAGGAACGGGCATCGTCCGTGCTGGGGCTGACCCCGCCGATTGACGAGTGGTTGCAGGAAGATCACATCGAACCCGAACTGATCGAGGAACGGCTTGCGGTGATGGCCGACGAGGCGATGGCTCGCAAGATTACCGATGCTGACCGCGACATCTGGCGCCAGGTCGAAAAGAGCGTGCTGCTTGACCGGCTCGATCATCACTGGAAGGAACATCTGGCTACGCTTGATGCGTTGCGTCAGGTGGTGTTCTTGCGCGCCTATGCGCAAAAACAGCCGATCAACGAATACAAGCGCGAGGCGTTCGGCCTGTTTGAACGAATGCTGGAAACAATCCGCGAGGATGTGACCGGCATCCTGATGAAGAGCGAACTTGATCTTTCGCGTGCGCCCGAACCGGCTGGCTTCCCGCTGGATGTCGAACTGCCGGATCTGCCCGATTTCCTGACCGGCCATATCGATCCCTTCACGGGGCTGGACAATGCGGGCAATGTCGCACCCGGTTCGGAAGCCATTCTGGGCTCGCTGGCGGGATCGCCGCGCGCGGCGGTCGGCCCGGGCGGTGCGGCCCGCGAAAATCCTTATGCCGACCTCAAGATCAGCCGCAACAGCCCGTGCCCGTGCGGTTCCGGCAACAAATACAAGCATTGCCACGGCGCGATCGGCTGAACACAGGGGCTGTCGCGCCCCTTTGGCAGGACCGGACGAGCCGAATATGTTTCGGTGCGCGCGCCGTTGCGCTAGGGGTGCGGCGAGGAGTTCAGCTGGAGAGGGAGCCTTCGCATGATCAAGATGGTCGTCAATGTCTATCGCAAGCCGGAAATGAGCAAGGAAGAGTTCGACCGCTACTGGCTTGAGGATCATGGCGCGCTGGTGCGCAGGCTGGGCAAGGCGATGGGCTTCGTGCGCTATGTCCAGAGCCACAATATTCCCGACCCCGATATCGAGGCGTTCCGGGTCGGCCGTGGCTGGGACGAGCCTTCGGACGGAATTACCGAGGTCTGGTGGGAAAGCCGGGAAGCGATGGAGGCGGCCCTTGCCAGCGAGGAGGGGCAACGCGCCTCGCAACTGCTGTACGAGGATGAGCAGAAATTCGTCGACGCCGCCCGCAGCAGCGCCTTCCTGTCAAAGGATGACGTGATCTTCGACAATCTCTGACGGTGAAGGAAAACTGGCTCCCGAGTTGGAATACAACCCGTTTCCACTAACCATATGAAATAGATTGTATATTATCTAAAATATATGGGTGTAGAATAGGGCATTCCACCACTCGTTCCCCCACCGTGCTGCCGATAGGGTGCGAGTATGGGCGGAAATCTGAAGCCCCAGCATCCGCAATCTGCGCGTTGATGCTGGCGATTTATGTCAGCCAGCCCAATGCTGCGGATCGTCGATCGCCGAATAGTCAGCGACTTCAAAGGGTTCCACGCGAAGGCACTGTAAGAAGAAGCGCTTTTCGCGCTGTCGCTCGTCATGTTCATGCGCCGAAAAAACATACCAAGTGGGGGGACGTACACCGCCATGCTTTTTGTAAAGATTGACCCGTTGAGTAAGGAGCCAACGTAACCAGACTTTGAGTGGCCCCTAGATTTCTGGACGCCTTCCGCTTTCAAAATCTGCTGTCGTTCGAAATGTGCGGGTGACAGCATCCCGTTCCTGACGTGCTTGCGCACCGGGTCGTAGAACATCTCGATGTAATCGAACACGTCCTGCCGCGCTTCCTCGCGTGTTTTGTAGGTGCGACGCCGGATACGCTCGCGCTTGAGCGAGGAGAAGAAGCTCTCGGCCACGGCATTTTCATGGCAGTTGCCGCGTCGGCTCACCGAGTGCTCAAGATTGTGAGCTTGGATGAAGGCGGCCCAGTCCATGCTGGTAAACTGCGAGCCCTGATTCTATTCGTCGGCCTTCGTTGTCGCAGCGATCTCCAGCTTGGGCAGCGCCCCAACGATTTTCATCGTTTCAAGGCTGGCGGTGATCAGGCGCTAGAA
>JAURML010000073.1 GCA_030830695.1 Caenibius sp.
CCTCGCGATCAGCCGCAGGCTGGCACATCTGATGCACGGTCAGCTTGAGCTGCAGAGCACGCCGGGGCAAGGCTCGTGCTTCCATCTCACCCTGCCCCGTTTACAGCCCCGCCCGGTCCGTCATTGCCCGCCACGCGCAAGGCCCGCATTCTGGTTGCCGAAGACTATGACATCAACCAGTTGCTCATCACCCGGCTGATCCGTCATCTGGGTCACGAAGTCACGCTGGCCCCGGACGGAGCCGCAGCGCTGCGCATGGTCAGCGCATCCCACGATACCCCCCGTGCATTCGACCTCGTGCTGATGGACCTGCGCATGCCGGAAATTGACGGGCTGGAAGCGGCCCGTGCAATCCGCAGCATGGGCATTTCCGCAGCGCAACTTCCGATCATCGCCCTGTCGGCCAACGCCTTTCCGACGGATCGCGAAAATTGCCTGAAGGCAGGGACGCAGGACCATGTACCCAAACCGGTGGAGGCAGACCGGCTTGCCCAGGCAATCGCATGCCACTTGCCCGGGCACGCTGGTCGGGCCGCTCCGCGGCCCGATGAAGATGATGCGCACAGCCGCTTGCGCGGCAAATACCTTGCAATGCGGGAAGAAACACTCGCCGCGCTGGCGGCATGGCTCAGTGACCGGGAACCGCTGTCACAAGTCGAACACACGCAGCTTGTTCGCCAGTTACACAAGCTGGCCGGTTCAGCCGCGCTGTTTGGTGATGCCGCGTTGGGCATTCAGGCCGCCGCATTGGAAGACGGCCTGCGTGCAGCAGGCGACAACGTGCAACTGCGCGCAATGGCAATTGCCATGGCAGGGCACATTCGCCACGCGGCGTGAGTTGCCGCCCCGGCAAGATTGCCCGACAAAAGGGTTTTCCTACAGCCGGACGGTCGATTACTTGGTGCGGCGACTCTTCGCTCAAGGGACGCATCCCATGGCCATTCTCGAAGCACTTATCGGCCCCCTCACCGCCATCATTGACAAGGTCATCCCGGACAAGGACGCACGGGAAAAGGCCAAGTTCGAACTCATCAAACTGCAGGGCACGCAGGAGATGGAGATGATCGAGGCGCGGCTTTCGGCCATCGTGGCCGAGGCGAACTCCACCGATCCCTGGACCAGCCGGGCGCGCCCCAGCTTTCTCTATGTGATGTATGCGATGAGCCTGTGGGCAATTCCGATGGGGCTGATCGCGGCGGCGGAACCGCAGATGGCGCAGTCCATTGCCAGCGGCATGAACTCCTATCTGGGCGGCCTGCCCGAACCGCTCTACGCGCTCTTCGGCACCGGCTATCTGGGCTATACGGTGGCGCGGCAATGGGGCAAGGTGAAGGGTGTGGAGCGATAGGTCATCGGCTGCTTTGCCCTCGCCCGCGCATCGCGCTATGGCGCGCTGCAAGGAGAGTATGGCACTCATGTCCAGCAACACGATCTATGTCCTGAACGGGCCCAATCTCAACCTGCTCGGCCTGCGTGAACCCGAGATATACGGTTCCGCCACGCTGGATGATATCGCCGGGCTGCTGGAAGACCGCGCGCAGGAACTGGGGCTCGAAATCGACATGCGCCAGTCCAATCATGAAGGCCATCTGGTGGACTGGATGCACGAAGCGCAGGCCGAAGGGGCGAAGGCCATCCTCATCAATCCGGGCGCTTACACTCATACCTCGATCGCTCTGCTTGACGCGGCGCGAGCGATCCGCACCCCGGTGATCGAAGTGCATCTGTCCGATCCGATGCAGCGTGAGGCGTTCCGCCACATCAGCTACATCGGCATGGCCGCGCGCCAGACCGTGGCCGGGCAAGGCCCGCACAGCTATCTCATCGCGCTGGAGGCAGCCGCGCGGCTCTGAAACCGGGCGGGCAACGCAACGTGACGGTGCATTAGCGGCAAAGTGACCCTTGCCAGCCCCGCTCGCCCAACGCATAGCGGATTGGAATTGTCATCATGCAAGAGGGACGCATGGCCGAAACCAAGGCTGGAGCCAGCCGCAACAGCGCTATGAATATTGACAGCGAACTGGTGCGCGAACTGGCCGAACTTCTGATCGAAACGGGGCTTACCGAAATCGAGGTCGAAGACGGGGACCGCAAGGTCAAGCTGTCGCGCGCCGCTTCCGTCACGCAGCTTGCAGCGCCGGTTGCCGCAGCCCCGGCCGCGCCTGCAGCCACCGCTGCGCCTGCCGCACCGGCGGCCGACACGGTGCCCGCCGCCGTCGATCCCGGCGCGATCAAGTCACCCATGGTCGGCACGGCCTATCTTTCGCCCGAACCCGGTTCCGATCCCTTCATCACGGTCGGCGCACAGGTGAAGGCGGGGCAGACTCTGCTGATCGTCGAGGCGATGAAGGTCATGAACCCGATCACTGCGCCTGCCGCCGGTACGGTCAAGGCGATCCTGGTCGACAATGCCGATCCGGTCGAATTCGACCAGCCGCTGGTCGTGATCGGCTGAGGAGCGGCCCGAACTCATGCCGATCACTCGCCTGCTCATCGCCAATCGCGGCGAAATCGCGCTCCGGATTCATCGCGCCGCGCATGAGATGGGGATCGAAACCGTCGCGGTCCATTCCACCGCCGATGCCGATGCGATGCATGTGCGGCTGGCCGATCATGCGGTCTGCATAGGCCCGCCCGCCGCGAGCGAGAGCTATCTCAACGTCGCGGCGATCATTTCGGCAGCGGAAATTTCGCATGCCGATGCGATTCATCCCGGCTACGGCTTCCTGTCGGAAAACGCCAAATTCGCTGAAATCGTGGAAACCCATGACATCGTCTGGGTCGGCCCCAAGCCCGAACATATCCGCACCATGGGCGACAAGGTGGAAGCCAAGCGCACGGCCGGGGCACTCGGCCTGCCGCTGGTTCCCGGATCGGACGGGGCAGTCGAAAGCTTCGCCGAAGCGCGGCGCGTGGCTGCTGAAATCGGCTACCCAGTGCTGGTCAAGGCCGCATCGGGTGGTGGAGGGCGCGGCATGAAAGTCGTGCCTGACGAAGACAGCCTGGAAAGCCTGATGAGCCAAGCGAAGAGCGAAGCCAAGGCCGCTTTCGGCGATGACACGGTCTATATCGAAAAATATCTGGGCAATCCGCGCCACATCGAATTCCAGGTGTTCGGTGACGGAAACGGAAACGCCATTCACCTGGGCGAGCGCGACTGTTCGCTGCAACGCCGCCACCAGAAGGTGCTGGAAGAAGCGCCCTCACCCGTCATCACCCCCGAAGAACGCGAACGGATGGGCGGCATCGTGGCGAAGGCGATGGGCGAAATGGGCTATCGCGGCGCAGGTACCATCGAATTCCTGTGGGAAAACGGGGAATTCTATTTCATCGAAATGAACACCCGCCTGCAGGTCGAACACCCGGTGACCGAAGCGATCACCGGCGTCGATCTCGTCCGTGAGCAGATCCGCATCGCCGAAGGCAGGCCGCTGTCAGTCAGCCAGGAAGAACTGCGTTTCACCGGCCACGCGATCGAATGCAGGATCAACGCGGAAGACCCCTTCAATTTCGCGCCTTCGCCCGGCCTGATCACCAGCTATCACGCGGCGGGCGGCATGCATGTGCGCGTCGATTCGGGGCTTTACGCCGGTTATCGCGTTCCGCCCTATTATGATTCCATGATCGCGAAGCTGATCGTGTCGGGCCGCACCCGCGAAGGCTGCATCATGCGCCTGCGCCGGGCGCTGGAAGAAATGGTGATCGAAGGCGTCAAGACGTCAATCCCGCTGCACAAGGCACTGCTGGCCGAGCCAGACATCCTCAACGGCGACTATTCGATCAAGTGGCTGGAAGAATGGCTGGCCGGGCGCGACAATTCTTAATTTGCACAGCCCTGCAGGTTAATCCATCGGCACACCGGGCAGCAGTTTTGCGGTGCGGATGGTAAGAGAGGTCTTGACGCTGGCGACATTGGGCGCCGGGGTCAGCCGGCTGGTCAGAAACTCCTGAAAACTCTGCAAATCGCGGCTGACGATCTTCAGGATGAAATCGATTTCGCCGTTCAGCATGTGGCATTCACGCACTTCGGGCAAACCGCGCATATGCTCTTCAAACTGGCGCAGGTCCGCCTCTGCCTGGCTTTTCAGGCTGACCATGGCGAAAACCGTGATGGCATAGCCCAGTTTTGCGGGGTCGAGCTGGGCGTGATAGCCCCTGATCAGCCCCGCTTCCTCAAGTGCGCGCACCCGGCGCAGGCACGGCGGCGCGGTCAGCCCCACCCTTCTGGCCAGTTCGACATTGGTAATGCGCCCGTTGTCCTGCAATTCGGACAAGAGGCGGCGATCAATCGTATCCAGCTTTTCCATCAAGCTCGCTCCTGCTTGGCGCAGTTACGCCTCTGCGACAGTTAGCATCAAACAACATTTGTTAGTCGTTTCCCCTAATGAAATTCCATACCAAAAGATTGTCCCGCTTTGCGACGGCGCCTGCTCTTGCGTTTTTTGTCCCCATGAATCTGGTAGGAACGGATGCGAATCCGTGCGCCAGGGCCGGACATCGCCGCCGGAGCAGCAAACGCCAATGTATTTCGATGATCGCCTTGCCACCGTGCTGCGCACAGGGGTCAGCAGCGATCGTTCGGCGCGCATCCAGTTCCGGCAATTGCTTGATCTGCTCGGCTCGTTGCCCGAAGGCGCAAATGGTCCACAGATCGCCAGCGGCTTTGACCGTATCGCAGATCTGGCCGGGCGCGTTCCGGCCGAACAGCGCGCGGCGATCATCCGCGACAGCGCCGCGCGGCTGACCAACCCGCGCCTTGTCGCCATTCTTGCCGGCAATGACGCAGCGGTGGCCGCAGCGACGATCAGCTCCGCCCGGCTGAGCGCGCAGGAATGGACGCAGCTCATCCCGCGGCTGCCGGTCCCGGCGCGCGGGCTGCTGCGCCATCGCCGCGATCTGGGGCCGGAACCGCAAGCCCTACTGCATCGCCTGGGCGTGCATGACCTTGTCCTGCCCGGTCCCGAACCCATCGAAGAAGCACACATCGCCGCTACTGACCCGGCAGAAGAGCCGCTGGAACTGGACACGCTCGCCCCCGAAGCAGGCGGACTGCCGCCAGAACCGGTCAAGGAACCGGCAGGCGTGCCGGATGCCGAG
>JAURML010000074.1 GCA_030830695.1 Caenibius sp.
CGGGCGGCCGGTGGCAGGCAAGACCGGGACCACCAGCTCCAACAAGGATGGATGGTTTCTGGGCTTTTCCAGCGGGATCACGACCGGCGTGTGGATGGGGCGGGACGATGCGCGCCCGGTTCCGGGCCTGCAAGGCGGGGCCGCCCCCGCCCGCGCTTTCGCCGCCTATATGCGCTATGCCGTGGCCAAGCGGCCGGTTGAGCAGTTCGACACCGATCTCAAGCTCCCCGAATGGAAGCTCGAACCCGATGATGAATATCTCTACGGCGATCCCGACCAGTATTACTACGTCGACGAACGCGGCAATCTGATTGACCCCAGCCGCCCGCGCGGGCGCGGCGATCCCTATTTCGCGCCGCAGGGCGGGGATGGGCCTCCACCTGCCGCCAGCGACGAGTTCCTTGACCGGGCGACCGGCGCAGCGCCGGGTGGCGGGGCAACACGCCCGGGCCAGTCAGGCGGTGGGGCAACGGGCAGCAATCGCAGCAATCTGCCGCCGCCGATCGGCAATGCCGCGCAGCAGCCCGGCCCCTGACAAAAGGCACCTTCAGGCAGATTGGGTGAGGGGTAGACCGGGCTGAAACGCTCAGCCCGGTCGGTTGCTGTCAGCGCAGGCGGACCGGCACATAAGTTGCGGTGCGGCCACGACGCTGAATCCGCAGCAGGATCGCTTCGCGCCCTGAACCCTGCAAATTGCGCACCGCGCCTTCCAGATCCGACACATCGCCCAGCCCCTTGTAATTGGCCGAAAGGATGATGTCGCCGCGCTGCAATCCCTTGGCCGCGGCGTCCGCGCTGGGATCGACGGCCAGGATGACCAGCCCCTTGGTATCGTCCGAAACGCCCAGCTGCCGGGTGATCTGGGGATTGAGCGCCGTCACCTGCAGTCCGAGCGCCTTTTCAATCAGGCCTTCACTGTTGACGCCCTTCCCGCTCATCGAGTCCTGCGCTTCGTCGGAATCGAACATCTGGCGCTGCGCCAGCTCCTCCTCGCTCGGGCGGCTGCCAACCGTTGCAGTGACGGTGCGCCGCGCGCCATCGCGCATCAGTTCGATCGCCACCTTTTCGCCCGGCTTGATATTGGCCACCAGATAGGAAAGCGTCTGGCCAGGGGTCACATCCTGACCATTGACCTTCAACACAACGTCGCCCGCCTGCAGCCCGGCCTTGTCCGCTGCGCCACCCGGTTCCACCGCCTGCACGAATTCGCCGCGATTATGCGGAATGCCAAGCGAATCGGCCAGATCCTCGTTCAGCGGCTGAATCCGGATGCCCAGATATCCGCGCTCGATCGACTGGCCCTTCATCAGTTTCTGCACGATCGGATCGGCGGTTTCGGCCGGAATGGCAAAGCCGATCCCCACGCTGCCGCCGGTAGGCGAGAGGATGGCATTGTTGATGCCGATCACATTGCCCTTCATGTCAAACATCGGCCCGCCCGAATTGCCGCGGTTGATGCTGGCATCAGTCTGGAGGTAGCGGTCATAGGCGCCGCCCTGGCCGGTGTTGCGATAGACTGCCGAAACGATCCCGGCGGTCACCGTGCCGCCGAGCCCGAACGGGTTGCCGATGGCGACCACCCAGTCACCCACCCTGGCCTGACGCGAATTCCCGAACTGGACGAAGGGGAAAGGCTTGGTGCGGCTGATCTTCAGCACCGCAAGGTCGGAAGCCGCGTCGCGCCCGATCAGTTCGGCGGGATATTCGGTGCCATCGGGCATGGTCACCGTGATCGATTCCACCTCGCCCTGGCCTTCGGCGGTGATGACGTGATTATTCGTCACCACATAACCATCGGCAGAGATGATGAAGCCTGAACCCAGCGACTGCGCCTCGCGCGTTTGCGGGGTCTCCATGCCGAACAGCTGGGCCAGCGGATGTTCGGGCACGCGCAGGCGCTGACGGGTGGAAATATTCACCACCGCCGGCTGCAATTGTTCTGTCAGATCGGCAAAACTGCCGGGCGCCCCGGCGACCGGGGCCATCGTCTGCATCTGGCGAGCATCATTCTGCGCCACCTGGGCGCCGGCCGGAACACCGGTCACCAGCGAAATTGCAGCGCCCCCGAGCAGAAGGGCACTTGTCACTCCATAGGCATATCGCACGGGCTTCACGTCCTCTCATTCCTTTCGGTTACGGCGCAAACCGCCGGAAGAATCCTGGCGTATCCAGGCTTTCTGTCCTGAACGCACATTGAATGAACCCGGGTACCTGATCTAGCGACGGCCCCGAAACTGGCGCAGATATTCATTATCGGGCGAAAGGATGACGGAGGTTTCCCCTTCTCCTGCCTCGAACGTACGCCGATAGCTCTCCATCGCGCGATAGAAATCGTAGAATTCGGGATCCCGGCCAAAAGCGGCAGCATAAGTGCGTGACGCTTCCGCCTCGGCCTCGGCCCGGATGATCTGCGCGTCCTTGTTGCCTTCGGCGCGAATCGTTTCCGCCTCGCGTTTGCGGTCTGTACTCATGCGCGCATAAGCAGCGTCGAGCGGCGCACCTTCGGGCAAATCCGTGCGCTTGATCCGAACGTCAATGATCTGCGCACCATATTGCCGCGCCTGACGATCCAGATTGGTCCGGATATTCGACATGGCAGAACCGCGTTCAGCGGTCAGCATCGAGGCAAAGGTCCGCCGCCCCAGTTCCTGGCGCAGCACCGAAACCAGGATGGGTTCAAGCTGCAGGCGCACATTCTCCGTGGTTCCGGCCTGCTGGACCATGCGCACGGGATCAATGATGCGGAAGCGCGCGAAAGCGTCCACCTGCAGGCGTTGCTGATCGCTGGACAGCACCTGCTGCCGCTCCATGTCAAGATCAAGGACCCGTTTGTCGATCCGTTCGACCCGTTCAAGGAAGGGAATGCGCAGCACCATGCCCGCCCCGGTCTGCCCATAGGCGACCTTGGTACGGAACCGGTTGATGACCCGCACCGGTTCACCCGTTCGCACGATCACTGCCTGCTGGGTTTCGGGTACCACCACCACGCTGGACATCAGCGCAACCGCCAGTGCAATCACAGCGAGGATGGACGGCTTATGATATTCCCAGAACTGCTGCATCGTCACTGCCCCCCCGCGGGCGCTGGCGCCGCCGCTTCCTTGGCGCGCCTGCGCAGTTCAGGCAGCGCCAGATAGGGTGTCACGCCGGGTGTTTCGATCACGGTCTTGTCAGTCTTGCCCAGAACGCGCTCCATCGTCTCGTAATACATGCGCCGCCGGGTTACTTCGGGCGCCAGGCGATATTCGGTATAAACCTTGTTGAACGCCTCGGCCTCGCCCTGCGCCTGGGCCAGCAGCTGCGCGCTGTACTGGCGCGCGACGTTGCGGGCGGCATCCGCGTCCTGTTCGGCGGCGGACACGTCCTTGAACGCTTCTACCACGAATTCCGGCGGATCGGTCTTGTCGATTTCCACGCCCTGCACCGCGATCCCGGCACGATAGGCGTCAAGCACCACCTGCATCCGCCTGCGAACCCGCTCCTCGATCTCGGCGCGACCCGCGCCCGAGAATGTGTCGTCAAGCGTCTGTTCGGCGACCGAGGCGCGCATTGCGGCCTCCGCCACTTCGCTTACCGTTTCTTCCGGTTCTGCCAGCTGAAACTTGAACTGTTTCAGATCCTTGATGTTCCAGCGGATCAGATAAGTGAGATCGACCAGATTCTGGTCGCCGGTCAGGATCAGCTTTTCGCCATTGCCTTCCGGAATGCGAACCAGCCGGACTTCACTGACGTTCTCCACATCCACCTGCTCGACCGGCCAGGGCAGGGTAACGTGCAGGCCCGGCGAGAGAGTGCGTGAATATTTGCCGACGGTCGTGACGATCCCCTGCTCCTTTGGGCCGACCTGATGCACCATCGAGACCCCAAGCCAGACCAGCGCAATGCCGCCCATAAGGATGGGGAACCAGCTGCCTCCACCCGGCCGTTCGGGAAAGCGAAAATTCGGCCCGCCAGGTCTGCCCGGCCCCCGCCGCGGCCCTTCCGGACCGCGTTGCCGGAAAATATCCTCGATCGACGCGGAGCGGCGGGGCCGGTCCGGCCGTTCACCCGGCGGTGAGCCGGAAGGAAGCCAAGGGTTGCGGGGACCATCCGGCGGGGAGGGACCATCGCCGCCAGTCTGCTCGCCACCGGAATCGCCGCCAGCGTCATCGCCCCCACCCTTGCCGGGGCCACCGCCCCAGGGGTTGCGACGGCCTGTCATGGCCAATGCGATACGTTCGAAAAAACCGCTCAATCTTTGCATAACCCTCTTTATAGGCAGGATGCGCGACAAAAACAGTGCCTTGCCCGCAAAATTC
The DNA here is from genome assembly GCA_030830695.1 of Caenibius sp. Taxonomy (GTDB): domain Bacteria; phylum Pseudomonadota; class Alphaproteobacteria; order Sphingomonadales; family Sphingomonadaceae; genus JACKKV01. The sequence continues at coordinate 4,299 of JAURML010000074.1, forward strand.
GCTAGGGAGACGAAACCATGAACGAAACTCATATCCGCAAGCGGTTGCCTGAAGAGATTTCCCGGCGTTTGCAATCACTGCGCGTTGCCGACGGCAAAGCGGTGGCCGTGCTCGATGCGAGCGGGCTTGACGAAGCCGCGCGCAACCGGCTGGAAACGCAGGCACTGGCCGCAATCCAGCAGACCGAAGGCATCAGCGAAGCGCGGGTGGGGTTGGTCGCAGACAGAGTCAAACGGCGGATGATCGCCATCGCTTCGGGCAAGGGCGGGGTCGGCAAATCGACGCTGACCGCCAATCTTGCGGTTGCGCTGGCTCGCATGGGGCACCGGACCGGCGTGGTCGATGCCGATATTTACGGGCCATCCCAGCCCAAGCTGTTCGCCAATGAAGGCGAACGACCCGGCGTATCGGGAAAAAAGCTCACACCCATCGCAAGCGCGGCGGGCATTCCGGTGCTCTCCGTCGGCCATCTGGTCGAACCGGGCCGGGCAGTGGCCTGGCGCGGGCCAATGGCCGGCAATGCGCTGGGTCAGCTGATTGATGCCGACTGGGGCGAGACTGATCTGCTGCTGGCCGATCTGCCCCCGGGTACCGGCGATGTGCAGCTGACCATGGTCCAACGCCACCGCCCCGACGGGGTCGTGATCGTCTCCACCCCTCAGGATCTCGCGCTGATCGATGCCGCACGGGCGGTGCAGCTGTTCCGCGAGGTGGGCGTGCCGGTGATCGGCCTGGTGGAAAACATGGCGGGCTATGCCTGCCCGCATTGCGGCGAAATCAGCGATCCCTTCGGCCACGGCGGCGCGGAAACTGCGGCACAGGCCATGGACATGCCGTTCCTGGGCCGCATCCCGCTGGCGCTGGATATTCGCGCGGCCAGCGACGCCGGCACTCCGCCCGCAGCGGGCGAGGGCGCGCATGCCGATTGCTTTGCCGCCATCGCCGGGCAGATTTCGGACTGGCTGGAAAGGAACGAGGGCTGACAATGCAGCTTACCCGGCGCGGCCTGCTGATCGGCGCTGCGGCGGGCGGCGGGCTGATTGCGGCATGGAACCTAGGTTCGCGCCATTATTCCGCGCCGCTTTCTGCCGGTTCGGGCGAGACCGCATTTGACGCCTGGATCAAGATCGCGCGCGACGGGATGGTGACGGTGGCCGTGCCGCAACTGGAAATGGGCCAGGGGATCACCACCCTGCTGCCGCAGATCGCGGCAGTGGAACTGGGCGCGGACTGGCGGCAGGTGGCGGTCGAACCGGCACCCGTCAGCGGCGCCTATGTCAACCTGCCGCTGGCGGCGCGCTGGGCGCCGCTGTGGGCATCCTGGCCTGCGCTGGCGGACAAGCCGGATGACTGGCTGGTGCGCCGGTTTGCCAAACAGAAGCGATTTTCAGCAACGGCAGACGGGCTTTCACTGGCCGCGTTCGAGGAACCGTGCCGAATGGCTGCGGCCAGCGTGCGCGCATTGCTGTGCAAGGAAGCAGCCAGCCGCTGGGGTGTGGCCTGGGAAGAATGCAGCACTGAAAACGGCTTCGTCATACATGGCGACCAGCGCGCGCGGTTTGGCGAACTGGCTGACGCTGCGGCGGAACGCAGCCCGCCTGAACCCACGCCCCTGCGCCAAGAAGCGGCGCAAGAACGCCCGACCATGCTTGATCTGGGCGGCAAGCGCGCCTTTCCCCGGCTCGACCTGCCCGCCAAGGTGGACGGATCCTATCTGTTTGCGGGCGATGTCCGCCTGCCCGACATGGTCTATGCAGCCATTCGTCACGGACCACTGGCGGGTGCGGAGCTGGCCGAACTGGACACGAAGACGGCAGCCGCCACCCCCGGCCTGATCGGTATCGTCCGCTCCAAGCGCTGGGTTGCCGCCGCTGCGCGCAGCTGGTGGGACGCGGAAAAGGCGCTCAATGCGCTCGTCCCGCGCTTTCGTGTGGCCCGCCCGCTTGACGGGGCCGCGATCGAAGCGGCGCTGGACAAGGCCGTGCGCGACCCTGACACGCAGCGGATGGCATCGCTTGGCGAAGGGGGCGATCAGCTGGGCGATCCCACGCTCGCCCTGCGCTACGATGTCGCGCCCGCGCTTCACGTCACGCTGGAAACGGCCAGCGCCACGGCCCGCTTTCGCGATGGCATGCTCGAATTGTGGCTGGCCAGCCAGGCCCCGGAACAGGCGCGGCGCAAGGTGGCTGACGCAATCGGCCTCTCCGAACGCGACGTGGTGCTCTATGTCATGCCCGCCGGGGGCAGTTTCGACCGCCGGCTGGAAAGCGATCACGCGCTGGAAGCGGCCATGATCGCAAGGGAAATCGGGCGGCCCGTGCAACTCGTCTGGTCGCGCTGGGAAGAACAGCACGCCACTCGCCCGCGCACGCCGGTGGCGGCGGTACTTGCGGCCAGGACTGACGAGGCCGGCAACATCGGCAGCTGGCGGGCGCGGTTGGCGCTGCCCGCCACCACCCGCGAATTCGGCGCGCGCCTGTTCGACAATGCGACTGACAGCGCAGCGCTGGAGGCAAGCGCCGGCAGGACTGATCCGATGGCGCTGGAAGGGGCCTTGCCGCCCTATGCCATCGCCAATGTCGCACTGGATCACACGCCCGTCGACCTGGGCCTGCCCACCGGGCGGATGCGTGGCAATGCCCATGGTTACACCGCCTTCTTCACCGAATGTTTCGTGGACGAGCTGGCGCACCGCCATGATCGCGAACCCCTGTCCTATCGCATCGGCATGCTGGGCAATGACCCGCGGCTGGTCGCCTGCCTGCAACGCGCGGCGCAACTGGCGCAATGGGACGGCGGCGCTGACCAGAGCGGGCAAGGGCTGGCCTGCCATCGCATGGGCTCGATCGAACAGGGCGGGCGCATTGCGGTGATCGCGACCGCGAAGCGGGGCGAGGGGGGCGCGCGGGTGCAACGGCTGAGCGCGGCGGTCGACATCGGGCGGATCGTGAATCTCGATATCGCGCGCCAGCAGATCGAAGGCGGTCTGGTTTTCGGCATGGGCCTCGCGCTGGGCGCGGCGCTGAGTTACGAAAACGGCCTGCCCACC